>WFSE01000195.1 GCA_015486135.1 Lentisphaeria bacterium | reverse complement strand
CACTAAGGAGGCGGCGAAATGGTTCCGTAGGGCATCGGAGCAGGGATATGCAAAGGCGCAGTATAGTCTCGGAGTTTGTTATACTAATGGTGATGGGGTCCCCAAGGACATGGAGGAGGCGGTGAAATGGTATCGCAAGGCCGCCGAGCAGGGTGATGCGGATGCGCAGAATAATCTTGGAGGTTGTTATTACAGTGGGAATGGAGTTTCCAAGGATATGAAGGAAGCTGTGAAGTGGGTGCGAAAAGCCGCGGAGCAGGGGATGGCGGATGCGCAGTATAATCTCGGGATTTGTTGCGAGAATGGGTATGGAGTTTCCAAAGATATGAAGGAAGCGGTGAAATGGCTTCGTAAGGCCGCGGAGCAAGGATATGCGGATGCGCAGGGCGAGCTCGGAGCTTGTTATTGTTTTGGGGATGGGGTTTCCAAGAACATGAAAGAGGCGGTGAAATGGTATCGTAAGGCTGCCCAACAAGGGGATGCGCATGCACAGTATAATCTTGGTGCTTGTTACGCCAATGGAGATGGCGTCTCTAAAGATATGAAGGAGGCGATGAAATGGTTGAGTAAGGCTGCGAAGCAGGGATATGAACCTGCGAAAGCAACGTTAAAGAAATTAGGGGATAGATAGGGGGGCGGCGTGGACGGGGTGGACATCGTGGATGGAACCGTGATGCACCCTGTCTCGAATATTATCGACAGTGTCGATTTATTCGTCGGGCCCTATTTGACGCGTTTGATTAACACGTTTCCGCCACCTTTTGGAGATGAGCTTTTCATCGTGGCTTTGACTTGGAACGAGGCGCCCGTGTCATAAGCTTTCACCTTCAGGGTTATCGACGCTGGTTTCCTGGAAGACGCATGGGCGGCGGAGGAGGATTTGCCCACTATCTCGCGGTTGTTCATAAAAACTTCCACTTTCGAAATGCTGGCGGAGGCCTTTCTGTGTCCGGTCGGGGCAAATGTGATTTGATATGTTCCCGCTTTGTCGATTGCTCCGGTGGCGTCGAAAGAGAGAACCTTGGATTTGCGCTTTATCGCTCGATTTGTCCATTGGCCTATTTTCGTTCCGAATTCCGCGAGTTTAGCGCCGTCGTTTTTCGCGCTGTCATATACGAGACTCGTTTTCCCGGACGCAGTCACGGCCACCGCTTTCAGAGTATGTCCTTTCGGAACGGTGACAGGGCCCTTGGCCACGGGGGATTTGCTGGTTGGTTGCGAGCCGTCCAACGTGTAGTGAATCGAGGAGTTGGACGGAATGGTGCTGTCGGGAGTGAATACTAGCGCTCCTTTCGAGGCGGACGATATTTTGAATTCCGGCACCGGGACGCGGTAGTTGTAACCGAGTTTGTCGTAAAGAGCCATGAGAGGAGCCATTCTTTTCGAGAAATCGCTCCAGTTGCGGAGTTTTTTGGGGGTCCACGCCACTTCGGCTAGAGCCGCGAGCCGTGGCAGGGTTAAATACATCACGTAGTTTTCCGAAGTTTTTTTGCCTTGCAGGCACTTGTTGTTGAGGATTTGGTCGGACCACACGCATCCCTCCGGACCGAGGATGTTTTTCCCGGCGGTCGGGGAGATTCCAGATGGCATTGGATCCCACGAATACGCTTTCCGGAGGGATATGGGGGGAATCCATGTCGCCGCTTTCGGCTCGCCCGGGAGTTTGCTTTCCGGAGTGTCGAGATAGCAGTTGCTGGTGAGCGCCATAACAACCGGATTGCCGCGCTCGGCGGCGACCAGCGCCGACTTATGCCTGTTCCATATCATGATGCCAGCGCTTTTCGTGACTCCACAGGAGAGTATTTCGTCCCAGCCAAGAATCCTTTTCCCTTTCGCCGCCAGCATCTTCTCCACCCGCTTGGTCATCCAGCCTTGCAGCGCCTTCTCGTTTTTGAGGTGCTCCTCCTTGATCCTTTTCTGGCAAAGAGGGCATTTCTTCCATCGGTCGTATTTAGCCTCGTCGCCACCAATGTGGATGAAACGTCCGGGGAAAATGGAGCATATCTCGTCGAAAACGTCGCCAAGGAACTTGAACGTCGTGTCTTTGCCGGCGCAATAGATGTCCTTTGAGATAAATTGCTTGGTTGGAAGTTTGAGGTGTTTTCCCGCGCAACCTAGCCAGGGATACGCGACCAACGCGGAGAGGGTGTGGGCCGGGAGTTCGATCTCGGGAATAATCTCTATGTGCCGGGCGGAGGCGTAAGCCACGATATCCTTCATCTGCTTTTGGGTGTAACATCCGCCGAAACGCTTGGCGCCCTTCCCGCGGAAGGCGCCTTCCTTGGTCAACTTCGGATATTTCTTGATTTCGGGACGCCATCCAGGATCATCCACGAAATGCCAGTGGAACTCGTTCATTTTGTGTAGCGCCATCACGTCCAGATAGTGTTTTATGAAATTGGCGTCGAAAAAGTAGCGCGACACATCGAGCATCATGCCGCGGTATTGGAACGCGGGCTTGTCTTTTATCGAGACACACGGTATCGACACTGGCGATTCCGCGCCCGGGGGAATTAGCTGGCGCAGGGTTTCTATCCCGTAAAAAACACCGGTGTCGGTGGCTCCGACGATACTGATCTTGGCGGGAGTGACATCGAGCGTGTATCCCTCGTCACCGAGGTCCGGGGCTTTTCGGGGATCTATGGATAGGGCTATTGGACGCGCGGACTCGCCTTTTTTCAATGCGAGTCCTAAGTCCCTCTTCATAAATTCCGCTAGTAATCCGGCGCATTTAACTCCGTTCCCCGCCGCGATGGTGGTGTCGGTGTCAAGCTTGAACACGCCTTGGCCCATCTTCATGCCGAGGGGCTTGGGAACGACGCTCAAGGAGGGGGCGGCGGAAATAGAGAGGGATAGAGACAACGCTAACGGAAATAGGATTTTTTTAAGCATTATGGGCCTCCAACGTGATGAATGAGCCTGTCGCTTTGCTGCGAGGTCTTGGACGGACCAAGAATCATGGACACTTGAAGATAGCGCTAGCGCTATTGGATTGCAACGTCCGGAGACGATATTGATTTTACACATGCCGACGCGATAGTAACGAGTGGATTTGGACTGAATTGAAAGGAGGAGTTTCCTGTGGCTTCGAAATTTAGCGATGTGGTGGATGTTATATCGGCTGGTGACGCGGCGGTGGCGGAATTGGCGAGGAAGCGTTTGGATAATCTGACGAAGCCCCGGGGGAGCCTGGGGGCGTTGGAGGAGTGCGCGTGGCGTTATCTGGCCTCCCGTGGGGATTTCGACGCGGAAATAGCGGAGAAAGCGATATTGACGTTCGCCGGCGACCACGGAGTAGCGGAGGAGGGGGTGAGCGCGTTCCCGCAGGAGGTTACTGCGCAGATGGTGCTGAATTTCGTGTCTGGTGGTGCGGCGGTGAACGTGTTGGCGAGAAAGGCCGGGGCGAAAGCGTATGTCATTGACATGGGGGTTGCGGCGGATATCCCGGAAATTGAAGCGGGGGATGGCGGTGCGGAGTTGTCGCGTCGGCCCGTGGCCAGGGGGACCGCGAACATAGCCAAAGGACCCGCGATGTCCGCGGAGCAGACTGTCGAGGCGCTTGAAGCCGGAATAGACGCCGCGGAAACCGCGATAGACGCCGGCGCCACGCTGATTGGAGTTGGGGACATGGGGATAGCGAACACGACACCCTCGGCGGCGTTGTATTGCGCGTTTCTGAAGCTTTCGCCGCGTGAGGCGGTCGGTCGCGGAACTGGCGTGGATGACGCCGGCTTGGAAAGGAAGATCAGGGTGGTGGCGAAGGCGTTGGACGTGAACCAGGCGGCGGTGGATAGTGGCGACCCGTTGGAGATTATGTCGGCGCTCGGTGGATTCGAGATAGCCGGGATTTGCGGAGCGGTCCTCGGGGCCGCGGCGAGGAGGATTCCCGTTGTAATCGACGGATTCATCGCGGGCGCGGCGGCGGTGGCGGCTGTGCGGTTCAACCCGAACGTGATGGACCACTGCTTTTTTAGCCATCTATCGGCGGAGGCGGGACACGTCAAGGCGATGGAGTCGCTTGGAGTGAAGCCCCTTTTGGATTTGGGAATGCGCCTAGGAGAGGGGACGGGAGCGGCGCTGGCTATGGGAATTGTCGAATCAGGACTCGCTATCCTGAGAGAGATGGCGACGTTTGACGACGCTGGAGTGTCGGGCGAGAAGGATGGAGCCGGTAAGCCCTGATTACCGCGTTATTATTGACAACCGCAATCCTGGCTTTCGTATATTTGGGTCGCATTTGCAACGTCCTATTGCTCGAATGTCCTGGATCACCCGCGAAGAATGGTGCGGCTATTTTTTGCCAAGCGCATCCTTTTGTTCGACAGTCTCCTTCTTGCTCTTTACATTTCCATCAAGGAGCCTTGGAACGCTCGCACGTAATTTCTCGCGCCATCTTCCAAGATGAGCCTCGAGTTCTTTCGTCTCTTTGGGATACTTTTGCCTAGCTTCATCCCGTGACCCCCTAATATGGGCCCGCATGCCAGGTGGTGCGGTGAGGGGAAACTAGAAGCTCCCCCTTGCCCGATTAGGTTTGTTTTCCCAGCGGTTTATTGCAGAACCACCAACCAAAATATTCATACTCCTCCGAACGTTTTTTCGTCTGCCTCATTGGTTGCCGACAATCTTATTTTACCAGTCATCCACACGGCGGCATTTTTGTGGAAGCCTAGCATGAAACCCATGTGTCGGCCCGTAGCGAAGCGGATGGCTTGGCTGGTCGTTGGGAATATTTACATTGTCGCATTTTCTCCTATGAAAATGAGGACATATTTCGATTCACTCCATTCTTGATTGATAGATATTTCATTAAATCCTTTCTCTTCTATTGTTCCGCTGGTGGTTATATCGCCAAATTTTTTTGAGGAAATAGTTATATCGTATTCAACTAGGTTTGATTTTTTGTTTTGGAAAAGCGGGAGAGCATGCCGAAAATTTAGCCTGCAGGATAAATCCTTGGTTGTGAAAATTATGTTGGGTAGAGAATGAAATGTTCCCTTGAATATGGAATATTTCGAATCTGAGATGTCTTCTCGTTTTAAATCAGTTGTTTTTTTGTTTTTCAATACATATTTTTTGAAATCAGACTCTTTAAACAGGTAAACGTTTATTATGGATTCATCTGCCAAAATATTTGCCGCGAGCATAGCAATAAGTAAGACGATGATGTTTTTCATGTCTATTCTCCCTGTATCGCAGTCCGTGACGGCGGTTAACCGTCCATAGAGTTGATATCGATACCTTTTTTCTGATTGCTCTACAACGAGTGGCTCTATAACGCTAATAATACTAGCAGTAAAAAAAGTTAAAACAAGATGGGAGGAAGAATCCAACGCGTCATTAGCAATCCTCCGTAACCATGAATGCGTGGGACCCTGTGAGCCCTAGTTAGGGCTTGCTGAAAAAGTCGAGAATGGGTTAGTGGCTAGGCAATGAGCCGACGGCGTATAGGCATACTCCGAGGTGAAATTAACGCCGCCAATGGCCCATTGTCGGCTTTCGCGGAATTGGCAAGTGCCTCAGATCGTTAGGCGGCTCCAAGATTTTTGCGAGGTTTGTTCCCAAAACCTTGGAGATGACACCATGAAAAAAGCATTTAACCAAATGACAATAAATCGCTTGCCAATTATTCAGTGGGCCCTAATTCGGGAGGCCCAAGGACTTTCTGTTCAGCGTTTGAAACTCTTCCATGAGTCGCTCTTTTTCCTCTTCGTCCTCGGTTGTGGCGACCAGTTCTTTCAGCTCCTTCAATCTTGCTTTATGGGACCATGTATTGAGGGAATTGACG
>WFSE01000194.1 GCA_015486135.1 Lentisphaeria bacterium | reverse complement strand
GTTCAAGGACATTTGCGGCGATCTTGACGTGGTCGTGTCAGGCAATATGAAATTCGACCAGCCGCCACCGACCGCCAAGGATTTGGAGTTGGCGTCTCCCGGCTTGGACGATGTTTTCGGCACCGCTCCCCGGCGGGTGTTGTTGGCTGCGAGCACGCATCCGGGAGAGGAGGAGTTGCTAGGGAGGATATTCGCCTTGTTGAAGAGGGACCGTCCCGATTTGCGCCTGGTGGTTGTTCCCCGGCATGCCGAGCGCGGCGCGGAAATCGCGGAGACATTGGGGAAACTGGGGCTTAAATTTGTCCGGCGCTCGACTGGAGAAGGGGTTGACGGCAAGGCCGAAGTTCTTCTGGCGGACACCACCGGCGAATTGCTTGCATTTATCGCCGCCTCGGATATTGTCGTCATGGGCAAATCTTTCGCCGGGCACGACGAGGGACACAACATCATCGAGCCCGCGGCGCTAGGCAAGCCCGTGCTTACCGGTGATGTGGCGCGCAATTTCCGCCAGACGCTCGCGGCGCTGACTGGCGCCGACGCGGTTGTCGCGGTTCCCGGAGACGGCAAGTTAGAGGGCGCCATAGTGGAGCTTTTGGACAATCCCGAGAAGTGCGCCGCGCTAGGCGAACGCGCTCGGGCCGCCGTGGATAAGGAGCGCGGCGCTACCGACAAGACAATAGACTTATGCGAAAAGACACTCAACTGATATTAGCTGGAAAGGGCGTTTCGACGCCCGAAATGGAGAAGGTGGCGGAATCGGAGCGGTTACCGTTGGATATTGTGCGCTCTGAAGTGGCGTCGGGGAGGGCGGTGATTCCGGCCAATCTGCACCATGCGGGTCTGGCGCCGATAGCCATAGGGCGGCGGTTCCGGACGAAGATCAATGCGAATATCGGGAATTCGGCCGTGTCCAGTTGTCCCTCCGCCGAGGTGGAAAAGCTCAAGACGGCGTTGAAGTATGGTGCGGACACGGTTATGGATTTGAGCACCGGTGGAAATATTTGCGAAATCCGCGCTGCGATAATCGCGGAGAGCCGGGTTCCGGTGGGCACGGTCCCGATATACGAGGCGTTGAGTTTGGTGGACGACCCGATGGACCTCACCGCGGAGCTTCTGTTGGAAGTGGTGGAGCGGCAGGCTCGTCAAGGGGTGGATTATATGACCATACACGCGGGGTTGCTCAAGGAGCATGTCCCGCTGGCCAAAAAACGGAAACTGGGGATTGTCAGCCGTGGCGGCGCGGTAACCGCTAAATGGATGGCGGCGCATGATCGTCAAAATCCGTTCCATGAGGAATTCGACGCCTTGCTTGATATATGCCTGGAGCATGACGTGACCCTTTCGCTTGGGGACGGGTTGAGGCCGGGATGTCTAGCCGACGCCTCCGACGCCGCGCAATTCGCGGAATTGGACGCCATAGGTGATCTGGTGCGGCGTTGCCGCGCGGCGGGCGTGCAAGTTATGGTTGAGGGGCCTGGGCATGTCCCCTTGGACCAGGTGGCGATGAACATGGAGCGCGAACGCGAGGTGTGCGACGACGCTCCGTTTTATATTCTTGGTCCTGTAGTCGCGGATTGCGCGCCGGGTTACGACCACATAACCAGCGCTATAGGCGGCGCGTTGGGTGCGTTTCATGGCGCTTCGATGCTTTGCTACGTCACCCCCAAGGAGCATTTGGGGTTGCCGAACGCCGAGGATGTCAGGAATGGTGTCGTGGCGTTCAAAATCGCCGCGCACGCCGCGGATGTCGCGCTGGGGCGGCCCGGTGCCAGGGAACGCGATGACGCCATCAGCGACGCTCGTGCGGCTTTCGACTGGGAGCGGCAGATGGAGTTGGCGTTGGACCCCGACCGCGCCCGGGATTTGCGTTCCGAGGCCATCGCGGAGCGGTACGATTTGGAGAAGCGGGAGTGTAATCCCGACGATGATTTTTGTTCCATGTGCGGTCCGAAGTTCTGCTCGATGAAGATAAGCGCGGAGATTCCGGGGCCATCAACGATGGATGCTGACGAATGAGCGCGGCGGAGTTTTTTAATTGGTGGCGTTCGCGTCGTGCCCGTAAGGAGGCGCGTTCTTTCCTGAAGCACGTCAAACGCTTGCGCCATATAGATGACGACATACTGCCAGATTCGACGAAGAAGGAGATCGACGCGATTCTGGACGAGGTGGACGCCAAGAGCGCTGGAGACGTTCCGGCATCGGAGTTGGCCGATTTCACCCGGAACGCGCACGGAAAGGTGATGGAAGTCTTGCCGCGGAGGTCGCATCCGTTCATCCGCGAATGGGTGGACATTCTAGCGGTGGCGCTAACCGTGGCGTTTGGTCTCAGGGCCCTCTATCTTCAACCGTTCAAGATTCCCACCAGCAGTATGCAGCCGACTCTTTTCGGCATTCATTATATTGCCGACACCAAGTTGCCCGACGGTTCGCGCACGCTTCCCCATCTTCCCGACTGGCTCCATTATGCGTTGTTCTCGACGCAACGGGCGAAGGCGGAGGTGAGGGAGACGGGGGAGCTCGACCCGGCCTCGATCGCCACATACAACAAGAATGGCCTTTTGCCGCGGACGGTTTTCAATATCGGGAGTGCTCGTTACGACTTGCCGGGGGCGCCTAAACACGTTTTCACCTATTGCGACATGCAGAAGAAAGTGGATGTGGAGAAGATGCTTTTTGATAATCTCGCAGATTTCCCCTGGCTCCACGACCGCAACTATCTTGGGCCCGATAATATCAAATTTCAGTATATGGACCGTCCATTCGTGAAGGGGGAGACACTTTGCGACGGCTGGCTGTCCCTTGGCGACCACCTTTTTGTGGACCGCGTAACGTACAAGTTCAGGGACCCCCGCCGCGGCGATATAGTGGTGTTTATCACAAAGGGTATTCCGACGGGGACGAAGGGGTATTTTTATATCAAACGTCTCATCGGAATACCTGGCGACACGCTAAAGATGGTAGATGGCGTTGTCAACGTCAAACCAAAGGGTGCCAAGGAGTTCCGGCCGATAACCTCGTTCGGGATAGCTGGAATCAATCGCGTGTACAGCGGGAAGGGTGGCTACCACGGGCATCTGGCGACCAAGGCGTTGGCACCCGGGCGCGAGGTGATGGTACCTGCCAGGGGGTATTTTATGCTTGGAGACAACAGTGCGAATAGCCATGACAGCCGGGCATGGGGGTTTGTGCCTAGAAAGAATATCATAGGGAAGGCGTTTTTCGTCTTCTGGCCGTTTTCGCGGCGTTGGGGCGTTGTCGAGCACGCGCCGCCGCTTGATGTGCCTACGACTAGGAAGCGGGGGGGGGCCTATATTCCGGAGATGACGCTTCAATAAGGCCCTCTGACCACATTGTCTTTGTCAGTGTTCTATTCCTCGCAGAGATAAAAAGAACGCGGAGTTTCTCTCTTTCTCCAAAATATGGCGTTTCCGCTTGCGGAAGCGGCATATTCGTGGGCTTTGTGCTCATCGTGGTGGGATAGATATTAAGGATACGGTTCTGCAATCTACAACGTTGGTATTGTGCGCTAAGCTATTCTCATGTGTGTTCCTGAAGTTTTTTCTAAGACTTTTTAGGGCTCACTGAATAATTGGCAAGTGCTTTATTTCCATAGGTTTAAATTCCTTTTTAGCGGTGTCATCTCCAAAGTTTTGGGAGCAAGCCCCCCAAAAACCTTGGAGACGACTAATGTTCTCCGCTCAAGTTGAGGCACTTGCCAATTCCGGGAAAGCCGGAAACGCACCGCTGATCACGTTGCCTTCGCCTCGGAGTATGCCTATATCCTTCCGTTCGCTCCGCAAACCCTTCGGGCTTTGCGGAAGGACTTTAAGCCAAGTCGTCGCCTAATCATCGGCACATTTCCGACTTTTTTGGCAAGTCTCTTAGTGGCTGAGTCTTTTGGACGCGGGACTCAGGATACGAGGCCGAGTGGGTCGGGGGGGGCTGGTTGACGGATGTGTTCGCTCTATTGGCTAGCAAATCCCTTGACGGGTTTTTCCGGAGATGCCGGGTTGATATAATGCGAATGGGGGTTATCTTTGTCCGCTTCAGCGAGGCTGGGCCTGTTGTCCGGCATGCAGTGGGGCGCAATGAAACCGCGTTCCCGGTCAGGTTATGGAGAAAACTTGTAGTATTCGGGACGTGCGGAGATTTTAGAGATGAAGAGAACTTTTCAACCATCAAATTTGAGGCGGAAACGCAAACTCGGGTTCAGAGCTAGGATGTCGAATAGACATGGCCGCGCCATAATAAGACGGAGACGCCGTAAAGGGCGGGCGCGTCTTTCCGCTTGAGGCGGAGGGCTCTGGAAAACGGGAGTTTTATGGGGCGATTCCTGCAGTTCGGGCGGGCGAAACTTGACCGCGGCGCGATGATGCGGCTTAGGAGCGATTTCGACTATGCTCGGCGGTATGGGACGAAGTATGTAGGCAGACGGATGTTGTTGATTGCCGCCCCTCCTCCCGACGGGAGACCGCGTTTCGGGGTGATATGCGGAAAGAAATTCAGCAGGAGGGCTGTCGAGCGGAACAGGGCTCGGCGTCTTCTGAAGGAGTCCTACAGGCTTGTGGCGAGTGTCGTGGAGCCTGCGGAATGTCTTTTCATTGCTCGAGTGGCGATGAAAGGAGCGGGATTGCCGGAGGTTCAGCGGGAGATGATTCACCTGCTCGGGCGTGCGGGCCTGTGGGGTGGAGGCGGATCCTGAGTCCCGTGGCACCGTTTCTTTTGCTTATCCGATTCTACCGGACGTTGATATCCCCTTGTTTGCCGCGTTGTTGCCGGTTTTATCCGAGCTGCTCGGCGTACGCCGAGGAGGCGTTGAAGGTGCACGGATTGCTCCGTGGTGGAGCATTGGCCTTGTGGCGGTTGGCTCGGTGCCATCCTTTTTGCGAAGGGGGGTACGATCCTGTTCCGCCAGTGGAGAAATCTAAATAGATGAAGTTTGATAAAGAAACAATTTTAACCTTGGTGGTTTGCTTGGTGCTCATAGTGCTTTGGGGCCCTTTGACTAGGATGATATGGCCACCAAAACCGGTAAGCCACGCCACCGCGCCTGGATCCGTGGGGGGCGACGCGAAAAAGGGAGATCCAAAGGCGACGGAAAAAAAGGTGTTGAAGAAGCCGCTTCCATCCGAGAATGTTGCCGTTAGCGCTTCAACCGCCGCGCCAAGTGAAGTCGCCGAGTCTCCGAAGTCCGCGCCGAAGAATGATTCCAGTGTTTGCTTGGATGGCCAAGGTGTCGTTAAATGCGATGTGGTTCCCGATCCATTTTTTGCCACGTTGGAGAACGATTTTGTTAAGGTTGAGATAGACCTTTCCCGCGCCGCGGTTTCCAGCGTGACGTTGAAGCAATTTCTCGATGCTGACCGGAAGCAAGAGGTTGCGATGTTGCGGCATGTGGCTGATGGCGCATTGCGAGTGTTTCCCGAGAAGGGTGAGTGGGTGGTTGTCGCCGCCAATGCCGTGGTTGATTCTCGAAGAATATCGTTGGCGAGGAAGGTGCGTCGCGTTTCCGATGGAGCGTTATTCAAGATAGACTACGAGTGGTCGTTGAGAGACAACTATATGATTGGTTGCGATGTGGCCATCACCAATGTTGCCGATGGACCGTTGGAGATAGGGAGGGTGCTGGTTTCCGCTGGTGGGATGTCTCCAATCAAGCACATGGCTGGCGACAAGGTTCTTCGCGAGACATTCGACTTGGATTATTACGATTTGGATAAGGGGAAAGTCGTCTCCGAGGCCGCGACGAGAAGCGGTGGTTTTTTCGGTGCGTTGTTTGGTGGCAAGAAACCAGCGAAGAGATTTTGCGAAGTCAAGAAGGCTAAAACGAAATGGGTTGGAGCCGCGAACCGGTATTTCGCCTCGATTTTGGTTCCCACCAAGCCGTTTGATTCCGGAGTTCTGCTTTCATCTGAGACCGTGGGCGAGGGAAAGGATGCGTTTTCGGTGGCGTCCGCGGCTGGCATTGTGCGGGTTTCCTCGTTGCCTCCCGGAGGGGTGGATTCGATGTCGTTCAAGTATTACGCCGGCCCCAAGGATATAACATATTTGGCGAAACTCGATCCCGACGCGTCGAAGATTATGAAACTCTACTTTTTGGGGATGCGCTTTTTAGAGCCTTTGTCCAGGCTTTTGTTGAGTATGTTGATTTGGCTCAAGAATTGGTGTGGTAGCTACGGATTGGGGATAATTCTTCTGACGTTCATAGTCAAGACGGTTTTTTGGCCTGTTACTCACAGGGCGAACGTATCGATGAGGAAGATGCAGAAGGTGCAGCCGATGATCCAGGAGATTCGCAAGAAGTACAAGAGCGATCCCCAGCGGATGAATATGGAGATAATGAAGCTCTACAAGGAGTACAAGGTCAATCCTTTGGGAGGATGCCTTCCGATATTGTTGCAGATGCCGGTGTTTTTCGCGCTGTACGCTACGTTGAGTGGCACGGTGGAGCCTCGGCAGACATCGTTTTTGTGGATGTCCGACCTTTCTATGCCCGACACGATATTCACGATTCCGATACCTGGTTTTCCGTTGCCGATACGCCCGTTGATGTTGATGATGACCGCCACGATGGTTTTGCAGCAGAAGCTGACACCCTCGGCGGCGGATCCGGCGCAGCAGAAAATGATGATGATGATGCCTATAGTTATGTTGGTGATGCTTTACGGTCTCCCTTCCGGTTTGACGTTGTATTGGACGGTGAGCCAGTTTATAAGCATTGCGCAACTTTTGGTTAATCAGCGATTGGAGAAGAGGGCCGCGCTGAGGGAGCAGGCCGCGGCGTGAGTGTGTTTTTATAGCCGCGTGTCGCATGTGGTGCGGTGGCGGAGATGGACGCCTCCGCGGCGTTCGCAAAATGGAGGAGTTTTGGAAGATGGAAGTTGAAGTTATGGAGAAAGCCTCGAAGACGCTAGGGACGATGCTCGATTATTTGGGGATAGAGGCCTCGGTCAAAGCGATGGAGAAGGGCGAATCGGTTGTACTTACCGTGTTTTCCGAAGATGCCGGACGCATAATCGGCAGGAAAGGAATGACGTTGCAGAGTTTGCAGCTTCTTTTGAACCGAATCGTGTCTAGGGGGGATCGTAGAGGTCCTAGGATTTTGATCGACGTTGACGGCTACCAGCGTCCCGGGCGTGGCGCTCAACGTGGTGAGCGTTCCTTCAACCGTGATGGCGGATCCCGTGAAGATAGGGGGCGGTGCGAGAGGGCGCCCCGTGGAGGAGTGGATCGGGGATTGACTCCTGAGAAGGAGGAACAGCTCAAAGTGCGGGCCATGGAGGCGGCGAAAGAGGCTAAGCGCTGGGGGGATCCGGTAACGCTTCCGCCAATGAACGCTGCGGAAAGGCGTATTGTGCATCTAGCGCTCGAGAGCGACGAAGAAGTCACGACCGAGAGCCTTCCTCCCGACAGAGAGGGCGGACGGCTCAAGAGCGTGCGGGTCGTCTTGAATCAACAGGCGTGAATCGAAAGAAAATAAAATTTCTTGTATCTTCCGGGCCTACCAGGGAGCGTATCGATGCGGTGCGGTTCATTTCGAACCGCTCCTCCGGCCGTATGGGAAATGCCATAGCCGAGGCCGCTAGGGAGGCCGGATGCGATGTTACCTTGGTTAGCGGGCCCGTCTCCATCGCTCCTCCGGAGGGTGTGGAAGTGGTGGGGGTTGAAAGCGCCGCCGATATGGCCCGCGAGATCCGCGCCAGGGCATCCGGAGCGGACGTGGTGGTGATGGCGGCCGCCGTCGCCGACTTCCGGCCGGTTCGCCTGGTCGAGGGGAAGCTCAAGAAGGACTCCGTTGAAGGCCCGTTGACGCTGGAGCTGGAAAGGACCGAGGATATTCTGGAGTCGCTAGGGGGGGAGAGAGGGGCGGACGGGCCGTTACTGGTTGGATTCGCCGCCGAGATGGAACGGTTGGAGGAGAACGCCTCCGAGAAACTTCGGCGGAAGAATCTCGACTGGATCGTGGCGAATGACGTTTCCGGAAATGAAGGCGGATTTGCCTCCGAGCGCAACGCCGCGATCATGCTCTCCAGAGACGGAAATAGAATGGAATTCCCGCTTATGGCGAAACGGGAACTCGCCAAACGCGTTGTGGATGCCATATTATTGGACATCCGGCGGTAGGTGGCCGCTGGAAACGCCAACACCGGGGCCGAGGTATGGAGACGACCAGAGTAACGACATTGCTGTCGAACAAGGACTTGGCGTTTGCGGAACGCATGCGATTGAATCCTATTCGCAGGCTCACAAACAAGCTCCGGGGAGAGCATTTGGCGGGCCGTGGGGGCTCCAGTATCACGTTTTCCGACTACCGCGATTACGTACCGGGAGACGACACCCGTTTCGTCGACTGGAATATCTTCGCCAGATTGCGCCGTCCATATCTGAAGCTCTACGCCGAGGAGGAGCGGGCTTTGCTATTAATCGTCGTGGACGCTTCCGAGTCGATGAAATTTGACGGGAAGGTCGATTTGGCGCTTTCGCTGGCCGCGGCGTTTGGCGTTATGGGGTTGCGCGGCGAGGAGCGCGTCGCAGTGCACGTTTCTGGCGGAAAGTCTCTTGGGGGGGAGTCCGTGGGGCCTTTTTCCGGGCGTGGAGGCTCAAGGCGTCTTTTCCATTTTCTAGAGAACGCTGGAAAAGGCGGCGCTATTTCTTTCGATACGGGGGTGTTGGATGCTTTGAAACGTTATAGCGGCAAGGGAATGGCCGTCCTTTTGTCGGATTTTCTTACGTTCGGAGATATAGCCAAGCCTATGAACGCGCTTTTTTCCATCGGTTTGGAACCGTTCGCCATACAGATTCTCTCTCCTGGGGAGTATGACCCGGAGCTGGTGGACGATTTTCGTCTCGTCGATAGCGAAACGAGTGCGGCTGTGGATGTCACTGCCGGTGGCGATATTCTCGACATATACCGCGAACACCGCGCCCACCTCGCTGATGAGCTCGACGATATGTGCCGCAACCGTTCCGGACGGTTCGCTTCCATAATCTCCGATACCACGCCCAGAAACGTGATGTCGGATATTCTCCTGAGGGGGGGATGGATTAAAGCGGCGAAGTAGGGTTTGCTGAATAATTGGACGCAGGACGCAGGACGCAGGACAGGGGGACGGGGGGACGGGGGGACGCCCGGCGAGAGGTTAATGGTTTTTTGGCGGAGCGTTTTGTTTTAGCGCCAGCTTGATTTTTTTGAGCGTGTTGATAGTCGACGCGCAAATGAAGAGCGCCGATCCGCTCCAGACCGCCATGAAAACCGCGGTTAGAAACACTTTGTGCGGCACTCCGCCCACAACCATTTTGATGAAGAGAACTGGGGTTCCAACTAGCGCCAAGAGAAACACGACACCGAAAATCCCCACCCCGCCCCAAGCGTAGGCTAAAATGAAAGAGAGTCCTTTGCCGGGGCGCTTGTGCAGGAAAAACGCCGGAAGTATAACAGGAACCGCAAGCGACGCGAAGACAATCGTGCCCGGTCCTATACTGTTCTCGTCGAATAAAGAATGGATAATTTCGGACATTAGAGGAATCGTGGCGAAAAACATCCATATCCAGGAGACAATTTTTCTCGCAGCGTCGGGATTGGAGTGCGGCATGAACAATGGAGCCGCGGCCGTTGTCGCCAGTAATATTATTATCGCTAGATTTAGAGCTGCTTCCATGGATACCCTGTCTCTAATCTGAATGTTGGACGTAGCCACTTGGTTGTCGGAATGATGATATGGTGTTGAATGTGTTTGTCAAGTTTGGTGGAGTCGCCACGGCTGCCGGTTCGCGTCTTGGATGTTTTCCAGAAAGACCCGCAGCGCTTGGAGTTTTTGTTTCGGCGGCGCGTCGGGAGGGGTGGAGGGGAGGCGTCTGGCGAAACGCGGGGTGGCCGCGGTTTTCGCGAGAAATATTTTATCGCCTTGGACTCTCACTCTGGCGATTCCGGCGTCGGCCGCGGAAATCGCGGTTTCCGCCAGGGCGAGGAGGTTTAGGGTGGTTTCGGGAAGTGGCCCGAAACGGTCGGTCATCTCTTCCGTTATGTCGGTTATTTCTTTAAGAGTTGTGGCGTTCGCGACTCGTTTGTGGAATGAGAGCCTTTGTCTTTCCGCGGGGATGTATTCCTCCGGAATGGCGGCGGGGAGTTTTCCTGGTGGCGACTTTTCCGCGTAACTCGCGAAATCCAGCTCGAGCTTGGCGTTGAAGAGTCTCGCGCCGCGTTTTCCGCGGAGCTCCTCGACCGCCACTTTTAGAAGTTGGCAATAGACATCGAAGCCGAGCGCGTTGACGTGTCCACTCTGCCGGGGGCCGAGGATATCGCCGACTCCGCGGATTTCCAAGTCGCGCATGGCGAGTCGGAATCCGGCTCCGAGCTCAGTGTGGCGTCGTATCGCCATGAGGCGTTTCCGAGCGTCCCCGGTTACGATTTGGTGTTTCGGGAGGAGCATGTAGGCTCGGGCCTGTCGTCGCCATCGTCCGACGCGTCCGCGTAATTGGTGGAGCGACGCCAATCCGAATCTGTCGGCCCGTTCGATTATGATGGTGTTGGCGTTTGGCACGTCGATGCCCGACTCGATGATGGTGGTGCAGACTAGGATGTCGATATCGCCATCGAGGAAGCGTCCCATAACCGATTCCAGCTCCTTCTCCCCCATGCGTCCGTGGGCGGCGGCGAATCGGGCTTCCGGAACCAGTTCGCGCAATTCGCGGAGACGCTGGTCTATGGTTTCGACTCTGTTGTGGAGGTAGAATGTCTGTCCGTCGCGCTCCAGCTCTAGCCGAATGGCTTGGGCTATAATCTCGGGATCCTCTTTGCAGACGGTGGTTTCCACGGGGAGGCGTCCCGATGGCGGTGTGGATAGGACGCTTAAGTCGCGGAGGCCTCCCAGCGCCATGTGGAGGGTCCGCGGGATCGGCGTGGCGGTCATTGTCAGCACGTCGACATCCGTTTTCAGCCGTTTTATCCACTCCTTGTGGGCGACACCAAAGCGTTGTTCCTCGTCCACGACGAGCAATCCGAGATTGGCGAATTCTATCTCGCTTCCCGCGAGGCAATGGGTGCCGATGATGATGTCGATCCGGCCCGAGCGTAATTTTTCGAGGATATCCCTTCGTTCGGCGGGGGTTCTGAACCTGCTGAGGGTGTCGATTATAATCGGGTGTTCGATGAAACGGTCTTTGAACGTGTAGAAGTGCTGTTGTGCCAGAATCGTGGTCGGGGCCATGACGGCGACCTGCCGTCCGTCCGAGACCGCCTTGAACGCGGCGCGCATGGCGACCTCCGTTTTTCCGAATCCAACATCTCCGCAGAGGAGTCGGTCCATTGGGGTTGGCGCGGCCATGTCGGCTTTCACCTCGGTCGTGGCGCGTGTCTGGTCCGGGGTTTCCGGGAGGGGGAAGGACTCCTCGAACGACTTCTGCCAGAGGTTGTCGGACGTGTATGGTTTCCTTTTGACGTTCATTCGAGCGGCTTGGACGCGGAGCAATTCCATCGCCATCGCCCGCACGCTTCTAGCGGCGGCGATTTTCGACGCCAACCAGCGTTTGCCACCTTTTACGTCAAGCCGGGGGGGCTTTTTCGAGACGCCGACGTATTTGGATATCATGTTGGCTTGCGAGAGCGGCACATGTAGAAAAAGCTCGTTGGCGAATTCAAGTTTTATCGTTTCTTGAAACGCGACGTCGGTCTCGATTTCGCTTAGTCCGTGGTACACGCATATCCCGTATTCCAGATGGGTGGCGAAGTCGCCCGGAAGTAGGTCGGGGAACTCGTCCGGGGGGATGATTTCCTGCAGTCGGTCCCGTTCCTTGGCGGGGGGCGCCGCTGGCGGAGGCAGATGGTGGTGCAGTGTCGTTGTGAACAGCTCTTTCTCGGTCAGGACCGCTAATCGCCTGTCGCCTAGAACGAACCCGGATGGCGCCCGAAACTCCTCCACGTATATTTTCTCGGGTGGGACACCGTGTTCGCGGCACCATTCCGCCACCCGTTCTTTTGTCGTGTCTGATGAGCTAGCCACGGTTACTTTGAACCCCGATTCTATCCGACCGTTGATCCGCTCCGCTAGCCGCGCGGCTCGCCATTCGGCGTATCCGGCGCCCAAATCGTTGGTTTCCGTTTTTGGTCTGTGCGGGAGTTCCACAGAGGGGCGTAACCCGATGTCGGCACCGTCATCTTGGGATGCCGATTCGACGGGGTCCAGGACCAGCGACACGTTTTCGGCAACGCCTTTCAAAAGTGTTTGCCAAGCGGCCAATGCGTCTTTTCCGAGGAGGGAGTCCGGTGTCCGGACTCGTTCCGGGAAGACGACCGCCAAGGAGGGGGGGGCGCGGAAATAGTCGAGCAGGTTCCAGTATTTTCCGGTGTTCTGTCCCGCGCTTGTGGATCGCGGGTGTATTTTGTATCCGCGTATTTCGCAGAGGGAGCGCTGCGATATCGGGTCGTAGAGGCGGATGGAGTCGATTTGGTCTCCGAAGAACTCGATCCTTGCCGGCAGGTCGTCACCTAGGGAGAACATGTCGAGTATTCCTCCGCGCCGTGAGAATTCCCCTGGGTCGCCGGCCACTTCCTCGTCGTCGTAATCGAATTCGACTAGCTTGGCCGCCAGTTCCGATGGTCCGAGGTGGTCGCCGACCTTGACGTGGAGAATGTCCGATAGGACTGTGGCGGGGGATGGCGCGGGGGCGAGAATATCGGCAGCCGCGCCTAAAAATATCTTTTTCCCTCCTTCGGCTGCGGAAAACGCGGTTTTCATCCATTCGCCGGCGGAAACCGCCGCGCCATCGGAGTCAGGCGTAGGGACCAGTGCGATTTCCGCGTCTTCGTGGCCTAGGATTGCCAGCCAGGCTTGAATTGGAGCCGATATTGAGACCGCGGTATCTGAGCTTGGGAGCAACACCGCTACCGGCCCGGGGACTTTGGAAAATAGTCCCGCCAACACTAGCGGCAGAACCGTGTCATCCACGTTCAATAAGACGTTTCCGAAGGCCGCCGTGCGGTCCGCCCATTTTGCGAGTTCCGCGGCCAAGGTGGGTATTCGCTTTTTCATGCATTGAAGATACTTGATTTTATCCTAACGCGCAATATAATTCGTCTCCCGTGTTCAATTTCTGGAATCTGATCGCAATGGAGTTGGAAAAAGATGGTGTCTGGCAAGAAAAAAGACAGTGGCGAGAAGGCTTCCAAGGAGGCCGGGAAGGGGGCCCCTGCTGAGGGGAATGTCGCCAAGCTGGCTTCTGCCGAAAAAGGCGGAACTATTGAAAAGTCCGTTTCCAAAGCCAAGTCAAAGTCTAGGCCTAAAGCCAAGCCTGAGGCCAAATCCAAAGCCAAGTCCGAGGCCAAACCTAAGCCTAAGGCCAAGCCTAAAGTCAAGGCCAAATCCGAGGCGAATGCCAAGTCCGATGTCGATGATGGTTCCAAGGCGAAAAAACAGGATGTTTCCGCCGATCCCAAGGTGCCTGAGACGCGGGTTGATTCCAGAGATGATAAAGCCGCGGAGGAGGAAATAAAGGTGGATGTGGCGCAACCTGGAGTTGACGCCAAGGAGCTTGAGAAGCGGGAGAAGAATGCCCGCGAGGCCGCTGAGAAGAAAGCGGAATTGCGCAAAGCGCGGGCCGAAAGCTCCTACTCCAAGAATGACACGATGAAGGTCTACATGCAGGATATCGGGCAGATATCGCTTGTAACTAAGGAGGAGGAGGTAGAGCTAGCGGCTAAAATTCATGGCGACGATCCCAAGGAATACGAGGAGGCGCGCGCCAAACTTATCCAGGCAAATCTGCGCTTGGTCGTTAAAATAGCCCATGACTTCAAGGGATTGGGATTGCCGTTGCTCGACTTGATATCGGAGGGCAATATCGGCCTGATGCGCGCCGTCGAGAAGTTTGACCCCGCCAAGGGCGCAAAGTTCAGCTCCTACGCCGCGTGGTGGATTAAGCAGTCGATGCGCCGCGCCTTGGCCAATCAGAGCCGAACCATCAGGATCCCCGTGCAGTCGGCGGGCAAGATTAACAAAATCAAGGCTGCTAGAATAAAATTGACCGAGCAACTGGAGCGGGAACCGTCCGACGCGGAAATCGCGGAATTTCTGGAGTTTAGCGAGAGGACGGTGTCGGGGCTGAAGCTAGCTGATTTGAGGACTTTTTCGCTCCATGACCCGATACAGCAGGGCGAGGACGGGGAGTTCCAAGATATTATTCCGGACCAGGGAGCGTTCACCCCGGACAAGATTCTTGGTGACGTGGAGTCGATAGGACGATTGCGTCATTTGCTCAAGGAGCTGGACTCCCGGGAGCTGATGATTCTCAATATGCGTTTTGGCATGGACGGAAGCAAACCGAAAACGTTGGAGGAGGTGAGTCAGGAGATAGGCCGCACCAGGGAGAGGGTGCGCCAGATTCAGAACCAGGCGTTGGCCAAGTTGAGAGCGATGTTGGCCGACGAGTCGGATTTTGTGAACGATTGAGCTGGGAGACTTCCCGCTCTGTCATAGAAAACAGGTGGAAGCCCGAGTGGCTTTCCCCGAGGAGAACAGGATGACCGAAGTCAAAGTTAAGAAAGGCGAGCCGATAGAGAAGGCTCTGCGGAAGCTGAAAAAGAAATTGGACAAGGAGGGGGTTCTCAAGGAGTTGCGTAACCGCCGTTACTACGAGAAGCCCAGCGAGGCGAAGCGCAGATCCAGAAAGCGTAGCGCGCGCTGATTTTCCCTGCGAGGAGGCATAATGAAACGCGACGCCAACGGCGCTCTGCTCGAGACGGATATTCCGTCGTTGCCGCCGCCCCGGAGGGGCAAGGTTCGTGATATCTACGACGTGGGCGATTCCCTCCTTTTCGTCGCCACGGACCGGATAAGCGCTTTCGATTGCGTGATGCCCAATGGCATCCCCGACAAAGGGAAGGTGCTTACCGGTTTGTCGCTGTTCTGGTTCGGCTTCATGCATTGGATGCCGAACCACCTTGTCACCGCCGATGTTGGTGAGTATCCCGCGGAACTGGCGGATGTCCTGGACGATTTGGCGGGGCGTTCCATGCTGGTGAAAAAGGCCGACCCTTTGCCAGTCGAGTGTATCGCCCGTGGCTACCTGATTGGTAGCGGCTGGAAGGATTATCAAAAGACCGGCAGTCTGTGCGGAATCTCGTTGCGGGAGGGCTACAGGCAGGCGGACAAGCTCGACGAGCCTATTTTTACCCCTTCGACCAAGGCCGAACAGGGATTGCACGACGAGAACATATCCTTTGACAAGGCGGTGGAGCTTGTTGGTGCCGATATGGCGGAGAGGATGCGGGATTTGACTCTCAAAATTTATACCACGGCTGCCGAGCACGCTGCCAAGCGGGGGATTATATTGGCGGACACCAAATTCGAGTTCGGCGTCTTGGACGGGGAGCTTATTCTGATCGACGAGGTGCTAACCCCCGATTCTAGCCGGTTCTGGCCCGCCGATAAATACGAGGTTGGATGTAGCCCGCCGAGTTTGGACAAGCAATTTGTCCGCGACTATCTAGAGACCCTCGACTGGGGGAAAACACCCCCGGCGCCGGAGTTGCCGGACGAAATCGTCTGGAAGACCTGGGAGAAATATCTCGACGCCTACGAGAGAATTGCGGGAAGGCCATTCGCTTCTTAGGGCTCGCTGAATAATTGGCAAGTGCTTTGCTGTTATTTGCGACTCAGGACTCAGGACGCAGGACGGGGGGGGCGGGGGGACTCCTGAAAAGCTCAGGACAGGGCCTATTGCCAACCCCCAATGGCTACCGCCTACGATTTCCCCGCGATTGATTCCATGTCTCGCAGTATTTTGAGGTGCAATGGCGGAATAACGACGCTGTGTATAAGTATCAGCATGATTATTATCGCCTCGAAAGTTTGCCGTCCACCATAATATCCGATGGACCCTGCTATTCCAATAAAGAATACGAAGAACATATATCCCAGCCACATAGCGAAGCCCGCGACGATAAACGCCCCGTATTTCATATAGAGGGATAGATATGCCGTCAGGTGGAAGTAGAGGAGGGCAATCATGGCTATGAGAGTTATGCTCAAGCCCATGTCGAAGATATCGTTGGTGTTGGTGTGTTCGAACGGGTTGGCGATGGACAATTCGTGTAAGAAGATAAGGACTCCGCCGATGAGAGCAAATAATATTGTTGGGATTGTCAGTAGGGAGGCACCGAGGATTTTACCGTGGAAAATGTAGCGGGAGTTTGACGGAGTGGTGAGTAGCGTGGAAAGGGTGTTTTCGTTGATTTCTCCACGTATCACCGAACTACTGATATGGGCGCCTTCCAGCAAGAAGGCTATCGTTCCAATGGTGAGCATGTAGGTGCCAACGGTATCTATGCTGATACATGACCTGGAGGAGGAATACAATAGGAGTGCTAGGCATGCCAATAGGGTGAAGGATATTACGATTTGCGTGAAAATGCCACCGACATCGAAATGGAAGGCCTTCCACGCCATTGGATTCCTCCAAGCCCTGCCGATTGGGAACATCCGCCGGCCTTTTTTCGAGATTGTATCAGTTACGCCTCCGGCGGCATCCGTCCGCATGTTGACATCGAAGAGAAGCCACGCTAGGAGGAAGAATGCAAGCCCCGTACCTAGATAGAATGCGCATTGGATGGGGAATACCGGCCCTTGGAAGCCGGTTGTGAATATGTCATCCATGACCAGAAACGGAGAGATCCACCGCATATACGGGTAGAGCGCGGGAATTAGGTTGAGGAGAACTATGGCAATCATACTTGCGCCTCCCGCCTTGGGGGTGTTTCTGCAGAGGGTGGAGAAGAATATCGACACGCCAGCTACCAACGCCATGTAGGTGGCTAGGGTGATATACACCGCGGAGATGTGCAACGGGGAGACTCCGCCAAGTGTCACCGCCAGAAAGGTGAATGGGACTTGTGCCGCCACCAGCGCTATGCCCATGAGTAATTTGCTGCCGCCTTTGCTTAGGAGGGTCGCCAAAGGGGAAAGGCCTGTCATCATGAGCAGCCCCAATGTGTCCACTTCCTTTTCCTCCGTTATCGCCGGGGCGAAGGCGGCGACTCCGAGGAGGGAGATGGCGATTAGATTTAGAATTGCCAAAGATGAGAGGAACTGCAATCCTGGAGCGGAACCGAACGTGGAATAGCGGAACTCGTCCACGAAATTAATAAGTATTATAGCGATGGCGCCTAAAAGGAGTCCTCGGGCGACGTATCCGTGCCAGGAACGATTGTCCATAAGCACGGTACGCTTGAAGAGGGCTAGGTTGGGAAGTCGGATATTCATGCCCGTTCCGTGTTTACAAAACGCCTTTCGTGGACAATACCCCTTCAATCCGGGGGTCGATGGATGACGCTTGATCCAACGCCTTGGCGAATCCCTTGAACACCGCTTCGAAGACGTGGTGGGTCTCTTCGCCTTTCAGAAGTTGAATGTGGAGATTCATTCCGCTCTTGACCGTCAAGGCTTGGAAGAACTCATGGAATAGTCTGGTGTCGATATCTTTTATGAACGGAGCTGGTGGTGTCAGGTCGTAGACCAGAAAAGGCCGTCCTGAAAGGTCCAGGGATACTAGCGCCAAGGCTTCGTCCATGGGGAGAAGCACCCAGCCATAACGTCTTATTCCCTGTTTTTCGCCAAGCGACTTCAATATCGCTTCGCCAAGGGCGATGCCGATATCTTCAATCGTGTGGTGTCCGTCGATTTCCAGATCGCCGGTCGCCTTTAATTCCAGATCGAACAATCCATGCTTGGCGAACAACTCCAGCATGTGGTCTAAAAATGGAATCCCGGAGGAAATTTCCCCTTTGCCCGAGCCATCGACCCCAAAAGAGACGCTGATATCCGTCTCGCGAGTTTTCCGTTTCACTTCCGCTTTTCTGGCCACCATGCCCTCCTTGCCGCTGCTGCGGCACACGTTTGTGCGATTTAAGGGTGTCCTTCCTTCCGAGCTTTGTTCCTGCCGGGCTTTGCGGAAGGATTTGGACACTTCGCCACGAATCTAGCCCGGAATCGGGGGAATATCAACCTTTGTTTAATGGTTGTAGTTTGGTTGTCGTTGTTCGCCGGCTTGGGGCTCGTCGCAAAAGTCGGAAGCAGGGGGGCTCGTTTTCAGTCTTTTGGGCATGGTGTTAGCGACATCGATATATCGATAGTGTCGATAGTGTCGACAGTATCGATTTTCTTAAGGGGAGAGAGGGATTGTCATTCCGCCCCTGTCGGGGCTTCATTGCCGACGTTCCTCCGGAAGTCGGCCCGTCTGTTCGCCGTCGGCTCGCTTTTCGAACCCTGGGGGTTCTCATCCCTCCAGCGCCGCTAGCGCGCACACTTCGTGTGGTTTTAAGGCGCCCTTCGCTTCGCTGGGGCTGCCATTTCGTTGAAAAGCTTCCAGCGCAGCTGTGGAAGCGCTTGAAGCCCATGCTTTGCATGGTGGCGGAGAGAGAGGGATTTCCTACGCTTCGCTTCGGGGCAGACTCGCTGTCGC
>WFSE01000193.1 GCA_015486135.1 Lentisphaeria bacterium | reverse complement strand
TCTCCATCCTAGGGGAAGCGCGGAGCCCCAGTATTTCGGCGAAACCAGTGGTGCGGTTCCAACTCGCGCGGCCTTTGGTCATTTTCCAATAGCCAAATGATGCTTTTGGATTTCCGGAACGCGTTCCGCGATATTCGCCAGTCCATCGCCTATTTTCTCGAGTTCCGAGACCATTTCGAGGAATATTATTCCCGACACGGGATGGCATTTGCCCTTGCCAAGTCTGGCGATGTGGTTGTCTTCGAGTTTATCCGCTAGTTTGTTGATAGTCCGTTCGTTCTTTATGGCGAGATTCGCCCCTTTCTTGTCGGTACTGTCTATAGACGATATGACATGGGAAGCCTGTTGTTTCAAAACAGTCCACATGTTGGCCAATTCCGACATCGCCGAGTCGGAAATGGGGCTTTTCGATTCTTTGGCCCGTCTCGACAAGGCAATTACGTTCTCGGCTCGATCGGCTATTTTCTCCGCGTCGTTGACGCAGTGCATCAACAACGGTATCAGCGCCGCCTGGGGTTCGGTCAACGGGCGTTCGGTCAGACGCGCCAAATATTCCGTGGCCTCGGCTTGCAACTGGTCCATGTTCTCCTCGCGTTCGGCTAGTTCCTTCGCGCGCTTGTTGCCGGCCTTGCCCCTCATGAAAACATGCTCCACCGCCTCCACATTCATTTCCCACGCCTCTTTCGTCATATGGCGAATGGTTTTTATGGTCTGCTCTATGGCGAGCACCGGAGTGTCGAGCAGGTGCGGCTCGAGTAGACTCACGGTGTCCTTACTCTCGTCGACGGGAATCATCCATTCGCAAATTTTGGCCACCGGAGATATGAGGGGAAGAAACAGCAACACGTTGAAAACGTTGAACATGGTGTGGGCCATGGCTATATGCCTGGAAATGTTCTCACCGACAAACACGTCGCCAGGAGTGATGGCGTCGATTAGCTTAAGGTAAATTGGAACACCGTCATACGGCACATAGAACAATAAAATCATGTAGGTGGTTCCAAAAATGTTGAAGAGAAAATGCGCCAACGCCGCTTGTTTGGAGCGCCTGTTGGCTCCGAGCGCCGCCAAGTTCGCGGTAACGGTGGTGCCTATGTTGTCCCCCAAAATCAAAGGAACCGCCGTGTAGAAGTTTATTAGGTTGCTGCTGGCGAGGGCGAGCGCTATACCAATTGTCGCCGAACTACTTTGGATCACTACCGTCATCAAGGTGCCAATCGCCACCGCTCCCAATACCGCGCCCAAGGGCATGGCTCCACCAAGAACGGTCGGCGAGCAGTCGAACTGTTTGAAAAAATTGACGATGGATGGAAATTTCGCTATCAATTTGAGCTCGTGACTCATTATGTGCAGACCGAAAAAGAGCATCCCGAATCCCATGATGGCTGATGCCGTCCCTCTCCACGACGTCTTTTTGGAAATCATCATTACAATCAAGCCCGCCGTGATGCAAGGCAACGCGATGGTGTGGAGCTTGAAGGAGATGATCTGGGCCGTCACTGTGGTTCCGATATTCGCGCCGAAAACAACTCCTATGGCTTGCCGCAAAGATAAAAGCCCGGCATTGACAAATCCCACCACCATCACGGTACACGCGCTCGAGGACTGAATAACCCCTGTGACTATGGCTCCAGCGAACACGGCGGCTATACGGTTTTTCGTGAAAAAGTAGAGCACCTGCTTCATCTTGTCGCCGGCTACCAGCTGAAGCCCATCGGTCATCAGCTTCATCCCGTAGATGAATATGGCCAAACCCCCGAGAACTATCAGAATAAGTCCCTTGGCGCCCCATAGGTTTATTCCAAGCTCCTTGATGTCAATCCCACGCGCCGCGTAACCCTTGTCCGGGGCCGCGACTTCCGCGGAAAGGTGGTACGTCCCCGTGACATCCCCAATTTTCATCCGCGTAGCGGCGGTGCCGGTTTTGTCGGTTACAACCCTGGCATCGGCTAGTTTCGCCCCACTTTTGCTACTGGGCGTGGATACGATTTTGAAGAAAACGGGCACGCCGGCAACCGGGGAGCCATCGCTCGCGAAGACGCGGAGGCTGATGGGACGCTTTAGATTACTCCCCGCGAACGCCTCCTGCCCTCCCCCTTTCAGCTCCACCCCCGAAATGACTCGGATGGTTTTCGAGGCGGATTCAAATCCATTTGGAACGATTTTGAGATATTGGTCGCCGAACTTGGCTCCGGTTTTAAGCGTCGCCTTGACCATCCCTCCGGCATCGCTGACAGGCTTGTCGCATTCCACTGTCAAGTC
>WFSE01000192.1 GCA_015486135.1 Lentisphaeria bacterium | reverse complement strand
CTACAAATAGTATAGGGCCTGCTGAATAATTGGCAAGTGCTTTGTTTTCGTAGTGTTAAATTCCTTATTTAGCGGTGTCATCTCCAAAGTTTTGGGAGCAAGCCCCCCAAAAACCTTGGAGACGACTAACGATTTGAGGCACTTGCCAATTCCGCGAAAGCCGGAAACGCACCGCGGATTGCGCTTGGAACGCCGCCACTTCCGGAGGGATTCCTGTCAATTCCAGGGCGACAGCACCTATGCGTACGACCACGATAGAGGTGACGATTATCGCGAAGCGACTGAACAGGGCGATCATGTGTGGAGTCTCCTGCCGATATTCCTAGGAGGGGGTAATAGCTCGTTCACTTTTGGAGTTCCCTTTCGGCCCAGAATTCCTTGGCGGTTTTCATTGGGACAGTCCATTTCGTATCCAGGAATTTCAGCATGGGCATGGTTTTCAGGAATGATATGTCTCCGCAATGATCCGGGATAGCCAGTGTTTCAAGAGCTGGACAGGATTTCAAGGCGGTTATGTTATCTACTGGGCAGCCGTTGATGTAAAGCTCCCGAAGCGGCATTCCCGCCAAAGGGGAGATGTTTTCGATAGGGTTGCGCTGGCAATCGAGGACGAATAGTCGCATTCCCTTGAGAGGGGCGAGGGATTTGATTTTGTTGATTCTGCATCCGAGGAAGACAAGCGGTGCCCTTGCCAATGGTTTCAGGGAAGTTATGGCGTTGCCTCCGCATTCCAATCGCATCAGAGGGGCTCCTTTCAATGGGGAGATGTCGGTTATTCTGTTTAGTCTGCACCTTAGTCTTTCCAGTGGCATATCTTTCAGGGGCGACAAATCGGCGATATCGTTGCCACTGATGATGAGGTTGTGGAGATTCATTCCTTTGAGTGGAGCCAGGGATGTAAGACCGCACTGATCGCAACGGAGTTTATGCAAAGGCATCTTTTTAAGAGGGGAGAGATCTCTGATGTTGTTTCTGGAGCAGTTCAACGCGTTGAGTTTCATTTTCGAGAGTGGCTCCAAGCTGGTTACTCCCAAGTTGGCGATGTTGATGGATCGGACATGCTGGGTTTTAGCTATCCACGCTAGGAGTTCTTGGGCTGTGTTCCGGGGGAGGGGGTAGTGGCGTATTTGGAGGATTTTCAAAGCCACTCTCGTATGTGGGAAGGTCCGGAAGACGGTTGGCATATGGTTCAGCGCTTCGTCAAATCGTTTGTTTTTCCATAGGAAGAGGACTTCCTGCTCCAAAAGTTCTCTGGTTTGTTCGGAGCTTGGGAATTGTTCGATCATGTGTGCTTTCACTTCGCGCATGATCTTGTTTTGGTCGGCGATGTTGTTGGAAGAGGCCGCTAGGAAGGCTCTCAAGAATGCGTTGGCCACTATTTCGGGGTCGGTGGAGTCGTGGGCGATGGTGAGGTATTTTGCGACGGCCTCGTTCGGAAGGTGGGCCTCGAGGAGGGTGTCCCCCGCGACAAGGGGAGAGGTGGCTTCCGGGAGGGCCCATCTGTACACTCGTAAGGATACGAGGCTTGTGGAGAGTGCGTGGCTTCTTATTCCCACGCCCGAAAGGGAATGGCCCCTCAAGGGGAAGAAGTCTTTCATCGAGACGGATTCCTCGCCATCGACGGTCATGGATATCCTGCCGTTTCTGCGTGTCACAACTATTTTATGAATTGCGCCGCTCTGGTATCTGGAAGGGGAGGATACGGTGGAGTCGGGAGGTTGCGAGACGGAGTTTTTCGACACGGTATCCCCCCTACCGTACCACGCTCCGAATTGGAACGAGTATCCTCTTGGGACGAATGTTGGCGCTAGGAGGGGGGCTTTTTCGCTATTCAGGCATATTTCCAATTGCCCCGGCGCCCCGGTGTTTTTGATGGTGGCTACAATTTTGCAATCTCCGCGGATGGCCACATCGTCCAACCACATCCATTCCATGGGTTTCATCTCCAATCCTTCGGTGTCGGTTCGCCATGGAGGGACGGCCGCGTTCATTTCCGGGTTTAGGAATATCAGTCCGTCCAAAGAGGCGGAGTGAGTTGTGAAGTTACGGGAAAAAGCCTCCGTCCAGTTACCCCACTGGCGTTGATATTCGGCTAGGACGTACGCTCCGAAGACGAAGGATATAGCGATAAGGGCGGTTACCACACTGGCGAGGGCCTTGTGTCGTTTCACCATGAGGACCAGGCGTTTAAGGAGCGTCGCTTTCTCCGCGGAGGTTGCGAATCCTCCTAGGAAAGCGTCGATGTCGTTGCTGAGTTCCTTGACTGTTTGGTAGCGGTTCTCTTTGCGGAGCGCCAATGCCTTGACGACGACGGCCTCCAATGATTTGGGGATATTCTTGTCTGGCGCTCGTTTCCGGGGAGTGGGGATATTCCCCTCCAACGTGTTCAGCATCATTATTTGCGGGTTGTCGCCATCGACGGGTTTTTGGAATGTGAGCAAGGAGTATAGAATCGCGCCTAGCGCGTAGATATCCGTTCTCTCGTCTTTTTCCTTGTTTTTTCCCGCCACTTGCTCGGGAGCCATATACCCCGGGGTTCCCTTGATGACGCCATCCATCGTGATTTCGACGGAACCGTTTCCGATACGTTCCATCAATGGGCGGTCGTTGGGCGGATTTTTCGTCTGGTTGTCCTGCGGAGGCTCGTCCTCGTCGTCTTGGGAGCCAATGAGTTTCGCCAAGCCCCAGTCGAGGACCAGGACCTCCCCGAACTCGCCTATTTGTACGTTTTCCGGCTTCAGGTCCAGATGAATCACCCCTCTCGAGTGAGCGAACGCGATGGCATCGCATACTTTGATGAATATTCGGAGGCGGTGGTGCAGGTTGAATTGCTTGGAGTAGAAGCTTTTTTCGTCATCCAGGCGATCGATGATATATGCCAGGTTTTCTCCTCGTACAAGCTTCATGGTGAAGTACGGGGAGCCATCCTTTTTGATTCCGATTTCGTGTACTGGGACGATGTTGGGGTGTTCGAGGTTTGCCGCCAGTCTGGCTTCTCTGACAAATTGCTTGGAGAATCCTTTTTTCTTTTCCTCGCGCATTTCCGCCATGGCGACATCGCGGCCAGTATCTCGGTCGCTCGCTCTGACAATACTTTTCATGCCCCCCACGCCAATGCCCCCAACGATTGCGTATTTGCCTTCGGGCATTTCGCTCAGGCAGGTATTCACGCTATCGACAACTTCCGGAGAGATGCGGGGGACGAACAGTGTGTCGCTCCATTCTTCCGGGAATTTTTCGCTGTGATAGGTGGAATTCGCCACTTCTGTATCGACAGTACTTTTCGGTCTTAGGTCACTAGTATGTGAAATGTGTGTTTTTTTCGTTTGGTTCGGCATTGAATGAATCCGTTGGTCGGAGGTTGGCGTCCTGTTGCCGCACCCTCGTTTTTTTGTCTTGCCTAGGCTAGCTTTATTCGGGCACCCAAAGGTCGGCGTCTCGCAGGGACTTTTTTTCCTCTTCGGTGAGGTGTGGAGATTGGTCTTCTATGTTGTCTTTTTTTGTTGGAGGTGGTGTTGGCAATGTTGATATCCGGGCGCACGAGGAGGCCGTCAAGGCGACAATCGACATTAGCGCCCGCACGGCGGATTTGGGCCGGAGAAAATTTTTGCCACGGGAAATCATAATAAGGAATTATACGTCAGGCGCAACCAAAGTCAACCGTCTCTTGGCATCGGGATGTTTTTCGAACCATGAGATTCCTCTTTTCGCTAGCCCCAAGCGTAGTTGACTTGTAAATTTGCGGAGGTCCTTCTCGTTGGCGATTGTAATCACATGGGTTTTGAGGACTCTAGGGAATCCGCGTCCTTTCATGTAGTCGAGTATAATTTTCCGCGCCTTTTTCAAGCCCAGTTCTAGCCCGTCGTCGGCGATCATGTCCAGGACGTGGTGTTCAATCTCGTCCGCCAAGTCCCCCGGAGTTGGAGGGCGCCAGTTTCCCGGAGACTTCAGCTCGTCGAATATCCAAGGATTGCCCATAGCTCCGCGAGCGACCATAACCGCGTTCAAGCCAGTCCCGTGTCGCGTCTCCTTGTAGGATCGCAGGCCTGTAACCCCCCCGTTGGCCACGACTTGGCACGAAACTGAATCCGCCACCGCCCGAATGATCTCCAGATTCACTGGTCCCGAATAGAACTGTTTTTTTGTTCTTCCGTGTATCGTTATGGCCTTGGCTCCAGTGTCATCGAGGAGTTTGGCCAAATGGATTGTCGGGACGGGGTCTTTCGGGTGTAATATCCTGATTTTAGCGGTTGCCGGGATTCGCGAGTTACGCGCCAGCGCCTCGAAGGCTTTCGCCGCAGCCTCGGGCTTGGAAGCCAGGGCGGCGCCTTCCCCTTTTTTCGCTACTTTTGGAGCTGGGCACCCCAAGTTGAAATCCAGCACGTCGAAATCCATGTCGGAGACTATTTTCGCGGCTTCCGCGATTTCCGCGGGCACCGCCCCAACGAGTTGAGCGCCCAACCAGGGTTCGTCGTTACCTCTGGATAGCATTTTTATAGTTCTTCCGGCACCGTGAGCCAACGCGCCTGCGTCGACCATCTCCGTGAAGGCGAATTGACAGCCGTGCCGTCTAGCGGAGCGGCGGTAGGCGATGTCGGTAAATCCCGCCAGCGGGGCGAGGATTACCGCGTCATCCGGGTATATTCTGTTGATTTTTTCCGGCATCGGGCTCTTGTTCCTTTATGGCAACGCAATATGCCTCGGACGGGTATTATACTCGTGTTGGAAAGGAATCCTATGAGGAAAGCTCCATTGATTCTCTCGTGTTTTTTGAGAAGCCGTTTAGCGGCGTTGTTCGTGGTGGCTGGTCCGGTGGCGTTTGTGGCCGCGTACGAACTAGGACTTATATTTTGGGGGTGTCCGTTTCATTCCATGACGGGGTTGGATTGTCCGGGGTGCGGTATGACCCGCGCCTTGGCGTCGTTGGCTCGCTGCGATTTCGAGGGGGCCGCGATGTATCACCCGTTTGTTTTTCCTCTTGCCGTTTTATGGGGTATGTTCGCAGTCGCGGCGTGTTTGCCGGAACGCAGCAGGGAGAAGCTGGCGTTTGTTGTGTCCAAGATAGAGGAGCGGACCTGGCTCGTGCCGATTGGAACGGCTCTTTTCTTCTTTTTTGGTGTCGCGCGGATAGCTTGGGAGGTTTGGCACCGGTTTTCGGGGTGAGTTTTGTTAGGCGTATTTGGGATTTAGCGCTTCGGAGATTAATTCAAATTGTGTCGAGTGGGGGGGCTACAGGAGGTAGGTATGCGCTGTCTTTCTGGTATTGTGGGCGTGTTTGTCCTGTTTTTTTCCCTGACCGCGGCACTTGTCCTCGACGGCAAAGGGGAGGGAACGTATGCGCTGTGGTCGTCGAAGCCGGTGCAAAACTGGTCCCAGGAGTGCTATCCCATAGGAAATGGCCGGTTGGGCGCCATGCCATTTGGAGCGCTTGGCACGGAGAGGATTCAATTCAACGAGGACAGTCTTTGGATTGGAGACGAGAATCGCACCGGAGCCTATCAGAATTTCGGCGACGTGCTTGTTGAACTCGGGCATTCCGGAGTCGCCAAATACCGGAGGGAATTGGACATTACCAAGGCCGTTGAGACGGTGACGTACGAGCTGAATGGCGTGAAGTACAAACGAGAGTATTTCGCCAGCCATCCGGCCCAAGTTATGGTTTTTAGATTCTCTGCCTCCAAAGGTGCGATTGACGCGAAGATCTCCCTGAAAGATGCGCACAACGCGAAATCCAGGATTGAAAACAAGGACACGATTGCCATATCCGGCAACTTGGCAGGATACACATACAAGGGGGATGGCAACCACAAATACAAAATCGCGATTGATTACGAGGCTAGACTGAAGGTTTTGGTGGATGGTGGCTCGGTTTCCGTAGATGGGGACTCGATCAGGGTGAAGGGGGCAAACAGTTTCACGTTGCTACTGGCGGCTGGAACCAATTTTCTGCGGGACAGCTCCAAGGGGTGGAAAGGGGCTCCTCCGCACGACAGGCTTGTCGCCCAGCTGGATGCGGCGGCGAAGAAGTCTTACGCTAAACTCCTGGCGGAGCACGTGAGGGACTACAAATCGCTGTTTGACAGGTTTTCGCTCGATTTCGGTTCCACGCCATCGGACTTGGCGTCGAAAGAAACCGTTGCCAGGATGGCTGCGTATAAGGCGAACCCCCAAGACCCCGACTTGGAGGAGATGATTGTCCAGCACGCCAGGTATTTGATGATAAGCTCTTCCAGACCCGGGGCGCGTCCCGCGAATCTCCAAGGGCTATGGAACGACAGCAACAATCCGGCGTGGCGGTCCGACTACCATTCCGACGTTAATGTCGAGATGAACTATTGGTTTGTCGATCCCGCCAACATCTCCGAGTGCTTTCTTCCCTTCACGGACTGGTTGGAGTCTATATACAAGGTGCGCGAGGCGGCCACGAAGAAAAAATTTAAGACTCGTGGTTGGGTGGTGCATGCGGAGAACGGTCTATTTGGAGGGTCGACGTGGCAGTGGTCCAAGGGGGACGCGGCGTGGTTGCTGCAGAATCAGTGGGACCATTATCTGTTTACGTTGGACAAATCTTTTCTCAAGCGGATATATCCGATAATGAAAAGCCAGTGCGAGTTTTGGGTCGATTATCTCAAGGCGCTTCCCGACGGCGTTCTGGTGGCTCCGGACGGATTTTCCCCGGAACATGGCCCGCACGAGGATGGTGTTTCGTTTGACCAGCAATTGTGCTGGAACATTTTCGATGATTACGTCAAAGCTGCGAACGTCCTAGGGGTTGACAAGGGATTTCGCGAGAAGGTGGCCGACATGCAACGCCATTTGCTGGGACCTAAAATCGGAAGCTGGGGGCAGTTGCAGGAATGGATGGTCGACCGGGACAAGAAAAACGACAAACACAGGCATTTGTCCCACATGATAGCTGTTCATCCCGGGCACCAGATATCTCCTATGACGACCCCCAAGTTGGCGGACGCCGCCAAGGTTTCCATGATTGCCCGCGGGGATGGTTCGACTGGTTGGAGTCTCGTGTGGAGGGCGTGCATCTGGGCTAGATTGCATGACGGGAACCATGCGTACAAGATATTTTCGGATTTTATCAAGAATAGGCTCTATCCGAGTTTCTTTGGATTTCACCCGCCATTCCAGATAGACTGTAATTTCGGAGAGGCGGCGGCCGCGTTCGAGATGTTGGCGCAGTCCCACATGGGATTCATCCAGTTTCTCCCAGCTCTGCCGGACGCATGGGGAAACGGTTCCGTCAAGGGGATGAGGGCACGGGGCGCGTTCGTCGTTAATTTTAGTTGGAAGGATGGAAAGCTGGGAGAGGTTTCTTTGCGTTCCCTGAAAGGCGCTCGTTGCCGGTTCTACTCTCTGAAGAAGCCTAGTGTGTCTCTGAACGGCAAACGCGTCAATATCAGCGGAGGAAAGGACGGAGTTTGGAGTTTTCCGACGAGGAAGGGGGCGGTTTACATTCTGACGATACCGTGATTCATGGAACCCTACGATATGGAGTCGAGCCAATATTCCAATACCAGGATGGCCCATAGGGGATAGCTGTGGTCGGCTTTTTCGGAAACGTGTTCCTCGAAGGCGCGCTCGAGGGAAGGGCGGTTGAAAAAGCCGAGAGAGATGGATCGTCCGTCCAGGATTCGTTCCCGCGCGGTTTGCCGCCAGTCGTCCCGGAGCCATTTCGCCACGGGAACCCCGAATCCCATTTTTTTCCTTTCCAGCACTTCTTTGGGGACGAAAGGCGAGAACGCCTCGGCAAGCACTCGCTTGCGCTTCATGAATTTCATCTTGAACGATGGTTCCAAGGCCGCCGCGAATTCCGCGATTTTGTGATCGAGGAACGGGGAACGGCACTCCAGCGACACCGCCATCGACGCCATGTCGACTTTCGCTAGTATGTCTCCCGGAAGATAGGAGTTGACATCCACTTCGGAAGCCCTGTCGGTCTGGTTGACGGCGGTGGCTTCGTCGAGAATAGAGCCGATTATTCTTTGCGTGTCGGCCATGGCGAATTGCCGGAACTCGGAGGAGTACACGAAGGCTTTGGCGCGTTCCGGAAATCGGTTGACAATGTCGAGGTGCCGTCTAGCTGGTGTGGACGCGAACGCGCTCAGGGTTCTACGGATTCTAGCCAGGTCGGAGCGCTCTTCGGGAGCGCGCGGGAGGATTTTCAGGATGGCGTTTGCGACGGCGGATCTTGCCGGGCCCGGAATAATGTCCGCATATCTCACGAATTTCATCGCCAGATACCTGTTGTATCCACAAAACAGCTCGTCCGCGCCATCGCCACTCAGTGCCACGGTAACGTGTTCCCGGGCGAATTGGCTCAGGAGGAATGTTGGAATTATCGACGCGTCGGCGAAAGGTTCTCCGCGTCGTTTTGTCAGCGTTTCAACTATCGATATGTCGGACGGTTCGACGACTCTGTCGCGGTGGTTCGAATTTATGAATGCGGCCGCTATTTTAGCGTAGTGGCGCTCGTCGTAATTCTCTTCGGGGAAGCCTATCGAGAAGGTGTCGACGGGGAGCAACATGTTTTTTGCCGCGGCGGCGGCCACGATTGAGGAGTCCAGCCCTCCGGAGAGGAACGATCCCAGAGGTACGTCGGACATGAGGCGCCGCTTTGTGGCGGCGAAGAGCATCTCCCTGAGTTTTTCCGCCGCGTCCTCGAAAGACATGTGGAATTTCTCGTCGAACCGTAGCTTCCAATACCGCGAGGCCTTTGGGGTGGGATTCGCCGCTCCCACCTCTATGACAAATCCCGGCGGAAGCTTGTTTACTCCTTTGTATATCGTGGCTGGGGCGGGGACGTAGAGGAGGGATAGGTAGTCGTGGAGCGATTGGGGGTCGATATCCATGGGCATGTCCGGGTGGCTTCGGAGCGAGGCGAGTTCGCTGGCGAACGCGAAAACCGCGCCATCGGCTTTTTTCCTGTAGAAAAAAACAAGGGGTTTCTGGCCCAGCCTATCTCTTGCCAGGAGAAGCTTCTTGAGGGACGCGTCGTATACGGCGAAGGCGAACATTCCTTCCAGTGAGTTTACGCATTCGTTTCCCATATCTTCATACAGATGGACGATGACTTCCGTGTCGCATTTCGTTTTGAAAACATGTCCCCGCGATTCCAGTCTGGCTCTAAGTTCGTTATGGTTGTATATTTCGCCGTTGAAGGTGACTTGAACGGATCCGTCCTCGTTGGACATGGGCTGGCTCCCACCGTCGACATCTATGATGGAAAGCCTGCGGTGCCCCAGCGCCACGCCGTCGGAGACCCAGTAGCCATCGCCATCAGGTCCCCGGTGGGTCATCGCGGAGGTCATGGATTTCAAAACGTCCTTGGACGCTGGCGCGTTATTGAAGTTGATGAATCCGCATATGCCGCACATCCGAGACCTCCAGGCGTCCATGCTCCAGAATTCAAGGGGGAGGGAGACGATATGTTCCTTTGTATAGCCTGTCAAGTAGGGCTCCCTGGATATCTGATGGCGGTTCCGCATTTTGACCGAAGCTGGAAGTGCCGGCTATGGAGCCTTGAACGAGGCGGTTCGCGCCGATATCGTCTCGCTTGGAGTTGCTCAACGGGTTTCTGCGTGTGCTGGCTGGTTGCGTTGATTTCCATAAGGCCCTATATTGGGGCTTGCGATGAAAGGTGGTGCAATGGAATACGTTTTCAAAAAATTCGATGGGAGTGGCGACAGAATGCTCGTATGCCCCATCTGTCGCGAGTTCATAGCCCGATCGGATATCGAGCATTTCCGCATCTGCCCCTACTGCGGAGCTTCCCTTGAGATGACGGACGAGCTCGAGGATTTTCTACTAGACCCCATAGTCGCCGACTGGACATTGTATGAGTGCGCCAGTAGGCCCTACGCAGGGCGGGCCCACTGAATAATTGGCGAGTACTTTGTTTTCATAGCGTTAAATTCTTTTTTAGCGGTGTCACTTCCAAAGTTTTGGGAGCAAGCCTCCCAAAAGCCTTGGAGGCGACTAACGATTTGAGGCACTTGCCAGTTCCAGGGAAGCCCGAATTGGCACGCCCTGGCGTAGGGATTCAACGACTATTCGTCAGGTTCCGTCATGTTGACGTGGCAACAGTACTCGAGGAAAAGACTGGGTTTTAGATGGGGAAGGGTGATTTGACCTGCCAGTATCGAGGAACTAGGTTGCGGTGGTTTATTATCATTTCCACTTTGGAGGAGAGCATGAAGTTGCGTTTATTTGTCTTGCCACTGTTGGCGTTGTCGTTGTCGGCGTGTGCGAGTTTGAGCCTAAGGCGGAGCAAAATTGTTTTTATGGATCCCAAGTCGATTTTGCCGTATGAGCCTGATGAGCCCACCGACGAGGAAAAAGGCGGAGTGTTGTTGAGGTTGAAGCCCTCTCGGAATGCGCTCACTTACGAGGATGCCATCCAGATTTTCGCTCAAATCGAGAAGGATACCGCAATTCCCCTGGAAATGAATAAGAGAAGGACTGTGACGTATGCAGAGGGAGATAAGCCCGGTGTTTTCAAGAGCGTGGTTGAGACGTTTAACGATGATGGGACAAAGTTGGGGGAGGAGGGCTTCATGGAAACTCCTCGGGGGGGAATAGTACGCTTTCTCAAAGGGGAGCTGGAATCGAAATCGGGGAAAGTTACAATCCTCTCGCATGCCCGAGAAGCCATCTTCCCGGTTAAAAAGGTGCGAATTGGGGATAAATGGTCTTACGAGGAGACATTGAGGACGAAAGTGCAGGGGACGTGGATTTCGAAGACGAGTAGTGTGCCAACGAGAATCAAAGTCTATTGCAGATTGCTCGGGTTTGCCGTTTTGAATGGTCGCAGATGCGCCGTAATAGCTGTTAAAACCGATTCGAAGGGGGTGGAGGATTACAGTGCCTTCTGGAGAAAATATAGCGTGAGAGTGGGAATCTACGCCAAGGAGAAAATTCTCTTTGACTACAAGCGGGGAGTAGAACTCGGGAACGTGGTTCGTGGCGAGACTAATTCCGTGGCCGTGAACGGCGATTTTTCTGACTACTCCAAGTCTATTTCCGTTTCAAAGCTAGTTGATGATGTTGGCTCTGGTGGCAACGAGGGGGCGAAAGGAGCGTCCCGGTAAAACTGTTGTGTCGGGTTGACAATGCCATGTGGCGATATACCTTACCCGCTCAATTTGAAAATCGGGGTGTGGCGCAGTCTGGCTAGCGCGCTTCGTTCGGGACGAAGAAGTCGGAGGTTCGAATCCTCTCACCCCGACCATTATCTCCTCCCGCGCCGTTTCTTGAGAGGATGAGAACCGTCCCGGGTTCGACTTTGCGAGCGTAGCGAGGCTGGGGCCGCGGTGCGGTCCGCGGCAGCGAGGACACCGTCCGAGCGTCAATCCTCTCACCCCGACATTTCAAATCCGAAATTCGAAATCCTAAATACGACTTGTCACGCCGTAGGCATCCGAAGGCGGAAGCCCGGAGGGCGACGGAGGATCGGCACGTTTCTGACTTTTTCAGTAAAACCTATTTGGCAAGCCCTGTCTTAGTTTGCCGACAGCGCCAGTTTGATGAGTTCTTCCGATGAGGGATGAGGGTCCTTGGGGAGGGAGTTCAACGTAGTGTTGACAGCGCTGGTCGCCTTTTCGCGCGAAATGCCTAGTTGTACTAGGGCCATGACTGCTTCCTCCACGATGTTGCGGGGAGCGGCGTGTCCGGATTGAGTTGCCGGTTGAATCGCCGCCACCTTGCTTTTTAATTCCAGAATGATTCTCTCGGCGGTTTTTTTCCCGAGGCCTTTGATTGTTTTTAGGGTGTTCACGTCGCCTTGAGCCACCGCCGATTGTATGTTTTGTACGTTCATCGAGCTCAGAGCGCTCAACGCCACCTTTGGGCCGACCCCCGAAACGGTTCGCAGCATTAAGAACATATTTTTTTCCTCGGGGGTTGCGAAGCCGTAGAGGTCCAAGGCGTCTTCCCGCACTCCCAGCCATGTGTGGAGAGAGACCGATTTGCCTGTGGGCGGTAAAGTGTCGTAGGTGCTGGCGGGGATGAAGACAAGGAAGCCCACTCCATTCACATCGACTACTGCCTCCGATATGGTCGTGTCTATCAATATGCCACTTATTCTATCTATCATGTACGGGGCGCTCCCATTGATGTATGTACGACTTTTTCTGTCAGCCCTAAGATAGGACTCACTGAATAATTATCCAGTGCCCAAGGGGATAGCTCAAAAAAAACTTGCGATATTGGACGTTATGGGTGAATGGAGTATATTTGGTCTTGCTTCCGTTGCGTGACGATTGGTCGCAGTGGGGGGGGCTTTTTTGTTTTATTGTCTGATTGCTTGTAACTGGGAAGAGAAACATGTTGACGAGATATGGAATAAGGGAATGGGGAGTGGGAGGCCTGTTGGCACTTGTGTTGCTTGGGGGCTCCGCGTATTTGTATTTGAGGGTTGACACGACTGTTGGGATTGTCGTGGGGAGTTTCGTGGTGTTGGTTTATTTCTGTCTTGCCGCTTTTTTCCGGGATCCCCCCCGGCGTGTTCCGGATGATCCTGCGGTATTGGTCGCTCCCGCCGACGGAGTGGTCCGGGACATAGAACTTTTGAAGCACGAGGACGAGAATGAGTTTTTTGATGGCAAGGGGGTTGTGAGAATAGGTGTTTTCCTGTCGGTCTTGGACGTTCATATCAACCGCGCGCCTTGTCCCGTGAAGGTGGAGAAACGCGTTTATCGCGAGGGGACGTTCCACGACGCTCGGCATCCCAAGGCTACGTCCGAGAACGAGGCGATGGCTATTTTTTGCCGTGGCGAGGCTGGAGGTGAGAAATTTCCACTGATAGTGCGCCAAATATCTGGAGCGATAGCGCGTCGTATTGTCTGTAGGGCGGACGAGGGCGGAGAGTTTGCCAGGGGGGAGAGGTTTGGCATGATAAAGTTTGGTTCGCGGACGGAGTTGTTTTTACCCGCGGAAAAATGGATGCAGGTTTTGGTGAAGGTTGGTGACCGGGTATATGCTGGCGAGACTGTCATGTCGAAGGTTGTCAAATTGCAGGATGCCGAGGAAAAATCGAAAGGTGACGACTGAGGGGTGAAGTGGTTTCCTTGTTGACACCGCAAGAGGGTTTTGGATTATGAGGGGTCGGATCAAGACCGTAATAGAGGAGAACAGGTGGCTGAAGGGGATTCCCACTCTTTTGACCATTGGCAACTCCCTGTGTGGATTTGGTGCGATTCTCTACTCTTTGCATGTTTACAGCTCCGCCAAAGAGTTGACTCCACGCATATTAACCTTGAGCGCGTTCATCGTTTTAGCCGCCATGGTTTTCGATGCGCTGGACGGGTTTACCGCCCGCCTTTTCCATGCCGCGAGCCTGAGGGGGCTCCAAATGGATTCTTTGGCGGACATGGTCACGTTTGGGGTGGCTCCGGCCGTCATTGTCGCGGTTATGGCGCATAGGATGAAGGAGTTGAAGGGGGGAGAGTATTATTTTGTGTGGGTGATGTGCGCAGTTTATCTTGGTTGTGCGGCGTTTCGTCTCGCCACGTACAACGTGCATGCGATGGTGGAGAAGAAGAGTTCCGACAAGTTCGATGGATTACCTACTCCTGGCGCGGCCGCCGCCATATGCAGTCTAGTCATTTTTTTCAATGCCGCCAACTCCGAGCACATGTTGTTGATAACGGCCTTGCCGATATATGCCGGGGTTTTGGGTGTTTTAATGGTGAGCAAGGTGAGATACCAACATGTTGGGAAATGGTTGCAGTCGGTCAGACGTAACCGTCGAAGACTGGCGTTGCTTTTTCTTTTTCTAGCATTGTGTTGCTTTTTCAATCCGGTTTACGTGGGAGTGGTGGTAGTCAACGCTTATATACTTTCCGGGCCCTTCGGAGCCTGTGTCAGGTTCGTTCTGCCTGGCAAGGGCGAAGCCGCCGAGGAGGCTAAAGCCAATGTGTGACAGGGGGGGCTCGGGGGCTGGGAGGCTTGCTCCAAACCCCTTGGAGATGATATTGCTAAAACGGAATTCAACCCTATGGAAACAAGGCACTTGTCAATTATTCAGTGAGCCCTAAAAACGAAACGAGAACTCCGAAACACCGTCCAATTCAGCGGCCCCTATTTGGCATCCACTGTAGCGCCTACGATTTCATCGTCGAAATAGTTCACCGACATTCCCGCATCCACAACCACGGTCTGTGCGTTGATACCCGACGATTTAGGACTCAAAAGGAATGCCGCGACATCCGCGACTTCTTGAGTTCGCAATCCCTTTTTTCTTATGGTCGCTTTTTCGGCGAATAGGTAGGGAGCCACATATCCCGGGATTCCAGCCGACGAGGATGTTTTGAGTAGCGAGGCTCCCACGGCGTTTACGCGTGTTCCTTCGGGGCCTCCCAGCGACTTGGCGAGGAAGCAGACTACGGAGTCCAGGGCGGCTTTGACGGGGGCCATGTAACCGTAGTTTTGGGCCGCCATTTTCGTGGTTGATATTGATATGGTGACGATTGACGAATCCGCCGTCAACGCCTTTGTGAAATGCCTGGCTATGGCGATAAGGGAATAGCATGATATGTCCATGGACTGAAGAAATTCCTCTCTGCCCGTGTTATGGAATGGTTTCGCGCCATCCGCGAAGCTGGCGAAGGCCACCGAATGGACTATGCCGTTTAATGAGTCGCCGTTCATCTTTTCCGCCAAGGTCTCGATATCCGATTCCTGGGAGAGATCGCATAAATGGATGTCCGCGTTTGGGAAGCGTTTGGCGCAAAACGCGGCGTGTTCATCCGAGAGGACGGAGAAAATTGGTTCCGCGCCAAGCGACACCAGGGTTTCAGCGATATGGAACGCGACGCTTTTTCGGTTTGCCACACCGAATATCAGAACTTTTTTGCCTTGTAGCTTCATGAAGTCCATATCTATATTCCCCCTGTGACTTCCAGGACGGATCCCGTGATGTATGCCGCTTCCCTGGAAGCGAGAAAGAGCACGGCCGCCGCGATTTCCGCGGGCTTTCCGAACCGCCCGAGGGGGACTTGTTTTTTATACGCTTTCAACATTTCTTCCGGAAGATCGGCGATGAGGTCCGTGTCGATAAATCCCGGGGAGACGCAGTTGACGGTGATGGATCGTCGCGCCGCTTCCTTTGCTAGAGATTTGGAGAGAGCGACTTGCCCCGCCTTGGACGCGGCGTAGTTGGCTTGGCCAGCGAATCCCAGCGCGCCAGAGGGGGAGGTTATGGTTATTATCCTGCCGAATTTGTTTTGGAGCATTTTCATCAGTGCGAATTTGCTCATGTTGAACGTGCCCGTGAGATTGATGTCGATAACTTTGTCCCAATCGTTTTTAGGCATCATGCCTAAGACGGAATCGCGGCGGATACCCGCATTGTTGACTAGGAGCTCCAAAGAGTCGTGTTCTTTGTCGAATTTCTCGAAAAAGGCCTCAACCTCGTGGTAGTTGGAGATGTCGAGTTTTTGCAATGCGAGTTGATGGTCCTTCCATTTTTCGGCCATCGCCTGGGCCGCGGTGTCGTTCGATGCGTATATCGCGGTTACGGAGACTCCGTTTTCCAAAAGCGCCTCCGAAATGGCCAAGCCTATGCCTCTTGTCCCGCCAGTGACGATTGCGTTGTATCCTTTCAAGTCAAGTTTCATGTGGGGCATCCTAGTTTTCCGTGTGTCTAGCGCCACGCAGGCGTGGGCTACTGCCACCATATCGCGCATACCGCGGGCAAAGTATCGCGGGGGGCGTTGAATTTCAAGGGGGAGGGGCCGTTGACTTGTTGTTAAGCGGTATTATCGTTTTGGAGTTCTATTCGGTACCAATCGGCCAAATGTTTTGGCTTTGATTGGAATTGTGGCGGGATTGAAGGAGGATTTGCCATGAGGGGTCGATTTGCGATGATTGTTGCCGGCGTGGTGGCGTGCATGGTTGTTGTGTGCTTGACGGATGTATCAGCTGGCGGCGGTGGGCTGTTCGATGGCTTGTCTAAAGCCAAGCATATTTACGGGGATAAGGTCACGGCCAAGGATTTGAAGGGGAAGGTTGTGTTTTTGGAATACTGGGGGGTGCATTGCCCTCCGTGTCGCGCCAGTTTTCCCCATTTGGTGAAGCTCCAGAAAAAGTACGCCAAGACTGGGAAGTTCACGGTTTTGGCGTCGCATAGGCAGATGACCGCCGAGGAAGCGAAGCAGTTTTGCGCGAGTCAACATGTTAATTTCCCGGTTTACCACATGTACACAGTGAAGGGAGCGCCTTGCGGTCGTGGTATACCCCATGCGGTGTTGATAGACCACACGGGCAAGGTGGTCAAGGCGGGGCATCCTTCCGAGTTGTACGATATGGTTGCGAAATTAGTCAAAGAAACCCCAACTCCGCCCGCCCCAATACTGGGCGGGTTGAAAGTTAAGTTTTGGAAGAGCCAGGCCAAGGCTTTAGGGGCTGGCGGACCGGTTCTCGGCGTTTTGAATTTGTTGCGGAATTCTTCTGGAGGCGGGACCCCGAAAGCGGAGGAAGCCGCTAAAATTGTCAAAGCCGTGGAGCATTACTTGGATTCTCGCACAAAGTCTCTTTTGGCTCTTGCCGAGAATAAGCCGGCGTTGGCTTACAACGAGATCAAGCCTTTTCTCCGGCAGGTTTCCGGAATGGAGGTGGGGGCATCGTTGAAAGATGTGTATGCCAAGCTCAACTCGGATCCGGCTGTCAAGGCGCTGGCGGCGGTTCGCCTAGAGATTGACAAAGTGAGGGCTGCTTTGGCGAAGCGGGAAACGCGTTCCGGGCAGAAGAAGTTGCTCGCTCTCAAGGCGAAAGCGCTTAAAGTCGCAGACCGGAGCGGGGCCTCTTCGGCGCTTATAAGCGAGGCGAAAGAGTTGGCGGACTCATTGTAAGCCAGTTTCACGGGAGAGGTGGGCGCTGGGAGTGCGAGTGCCCGCACCTTGGGGCTGACAGGGGGGGCGGGCGTTGTAGAATAGGTGGATTTTTTCTCTGGAAGCTTGGATGTAGTTCTGAAAGAAGATGGCAATGGACAACCCTATACTTCGACGCGAGTTTGTAAGTTCGACGCGTTCGCTCAAGGCCAATCTCCTCTTGTGGGGATATCTTGTGTTGCTCGCGTCGGCGTTGTTAGTGTTGTGGCCTAGTGGCGGTGTGCTTTCGGTCGCATCCAGTAGCGGAAGGCGGATATTCGCACTTTTCTTCGGTATCAATTTGACGCTATTGATTCTTCTTGTTCCGGCATTTGCCGCCACTTCGATTACCTTCGAGCGTGAGAACAATACGTTCTCGGGTTTGTTTCTTACGTTGCTATCCCCATTCGAGATAGTGCTGGGCAAGCTTACGGCATCGTTGGCCATGCTCTTTTTTCTCGCTCTTTTTTCTATCCCGATAGCGTCGGTGTGTGCGTTGACGGGGGGGATAGGGGTGGGGTTCACCTTGAAGGTCTCATCGATTCTTTTCCTGGCCGCGGTGTCCTATGGGATGATGGGGCTGGCCTGTAGCGCCTCGTTGCTCCGCTCATCTTCGGCTATCATGCTCAATTACGTGTTGATTCTGTTGTTCTCCGGAGCCACATGGTTGCCGGCGGTGCTTTTGGGGGATTTGTTGCCCGGCCTTCAGGGGATCCTTAGGATTGTGCGGTCATTCAGCCCCTATGACGCCTTGTTTTATCTGATATACCCCGAGTCCTACCAGTTGGCCACTGGGGCCGCAGAGGAAGGAGGGGGGCTTGGGCCATATGGCGTTTTCCTAGTTTTCTCTTGTGTTTTGACTGGTATATCCCTGTTGGTCTTCGTGCGTAAAATGCTCAATCCGCCCGTTAGGAAGGCTATCCGAGGGGGGATGTACGACGGTGCGTCCAAGGTGAGGAAGCGCAGGCTCTCCTGGCCGTTTTACCTCATCGACCCATTGAAAAGAAAGAAGAACATTGGGCGTTGGGCGAACCCAGTTTTTGTCGCGGAGATGCGCAACAAGCTTTTCGCCAACCCGAAATTCGTCTTGAGAACGGTTTCGGCTATATTCATCTTGAGTCTGGGGGTGCTTCTTTTGGTTTCCGCGCAGTACGCTACCGAGTTTGATCCGGACACCCTGCGGGTTGTTTCCATCGTTTTTCAACTTGGAGTGGTGGCGTTGTTGGCTCCAAGTGTCGGTGGCGGGCTAATAACCGACGAGGTGGCGGCGGGAACTTTGATGTCGATGCGCATGACAATGATTACTCCGCTGAAAATGACAATCGGAAAGTTGAAGGCAACTTTTTTCTATGCCATGATATTCATGGTCAGTAGCTCTGCGGTTATATTTGTGATGGCATATTTGGAGCCTCAAAACGTGTGGCCATCCGATGGGTCCGTCTTATCCGGAGCCTGGTGGAGTGAATTGTCGAAGATGATGAAATCCCCCACTTGGTTCGACCGGTTTTGGTCTACCTACCACAGGGTGGGGGGCTGGATTGTGATATTGATTTTGAGCGCTACAACATTTCTTTCGGCGGGGCTTTTCGCCTCCGCCATATCTCGTACTACGAGCGTGGCTACCGCGATTTCCTATTCCATAGCAGCCACGATTTGCCTGGTTAGTTTTGCCCCTGTAGTCTTGGGGGCCAAGCTGGCGCACGGATTGGCTGGAGCCGTTCTCTCGCTAAATCCAATCGCTGCCGCTATTCAAGTTACTAGCGGAAGCGCATTCTCCGACTATCCTGGACTCTGGCAACGAAATATATGGATTTTGCTGGGGTTAACGCTTTTTTTCATCACTGGAGCCACCGTGAAAGTGTGGTGGTTGTTCAATAAAATGGACTGATAATGACATGATAAATCCGTTTGACGATATCAACTGGCATCCCGACAATGCGGAATTGCGTTCATTCGGACGCACTATGCTGCTCGCATTTTCCGCGTTGTCTGCTTTTCTCTTAGCGGTCAATCTTTTCCGTTTCCCCCTCAACGAGTCGCTTACTATTCCGTCCGCGTTCTTTTTAGTTGGGGTATTTTTTTGCTTGGTTTCAATGCTGGGAGTTCCCGTGGCGTTGCCTTTTTATTGGGGGTGGAACTTTTTCGCGGGAATAATTGGGTTGGTTCTAGGTAATTTGATGTTGCTTTTGTTTTTCTACGTTTTCTTCTCGGGGTTCGCTGTATTGTTCAGGGTGGGGACTGGTCGCGATCCATTGGCGTTGACGAAGGATCCAAACGCCAGAACTTGGTGGCGCGAACGCGTGGCGAAGCGGAACTTGAAGAGCTACTTCAAGCAATACTAGGCTGATGGCGCCGAGAGACGCATGGCGGGGATGATAGCTGAAGCACGCACGATGTGTTTTTCGATTTTTCATGTGTTCCAACTATGCGGGGGAGTTGAAATTTTCCCATATGGAGCCATCTTACGTTCTCGTTGCTGTTGGCTGAATTGGGAATAGCGAGGAATAGAGTACAGGCATGTCTATCTGGAAAGAGTTTGTCAAAGGACTGTGGGACGAAAATCCCGTCTTGGTTTTATTGTTGGGTATGTGCCCAACTTTAGCCGTGACATCCAGTGCGGTCAATGGTTTGGGGATGGGGTTGGCGACTGTTTTCGTGCTTTTCGGAAGCAATGTCGTTATTTCCTTGATGCGGAGCATCATACCGAAGAAGATACGTATTCCCGTTTACATAGTGGTCATTGCGACGTTCGTCACGATGGTTGACTTGGCGATGAAGGCGTATGCGCCTCCGAGCTTGAACGCGGCGTTGGGGATATTTATCCCTTTGATAGTGGTGAACTGCATAGTTTTGGGACGAGCCGAGGCGTTCGCCTCTAAGAACGGGATAGTTTCTTCCATGGCTGACGGGTTGGGGATGGGGATTGGTTTTACCGTGGCGCTGGTGACGCTTGGAGGAGTTCGGGAGTTCGTTTCCGCCGGATCATTTTTTGAGTACAAGGTGATAATCCCTTGGAAGACGACATTCATGTTGCCTAGCCAGTCTCCTGGAGCGTTTATAATTCTAGGTCTTTTCCTCGCTCTTATGAACTATATCAACACAAAGAAGGCTGCGAAAGAGGGCCGGACATACGAGCCTCCCGAGGGGGTGGATTGCAAACATTGCCGTCTCTGTGACTTGGGTAATGCCGAAGACGACTGATGCGGAAATTTTACCTGCGCCAATGTTGTGCGAGGGGGGGCTAACGTTTCCCGATTTAGTCAAGGTGCGGAACCGTTATCCAAATCCCTGCTCCTTGACTTCTCCGCGGAGGAACAATTCACAAGGTTTTTAGGAGGTTCGCCATTTCGATGGCGGCCAAAGCGGCCGCGGCGCCCCTGTTCCCGGCTTTTGTTCCGCTACGCTCGATCGCTTGTTCGATATTGTTTGCGGTTACCAGCCCGTTTATCACCGGCATGCCGGAGTCTAGCGATATTTTCCCCAAAGAGCGTCCTACTTCAGTTGCGATATGGGACGCATGGGGCGTGGCGCCTTGAATCACGACCCCCAGAGCGATAAGCGCGTCGTGCTTTTTGGCCGAGGCCAGCGTTGCCGCGGCGAGAGGTAGCTCAGCGGAGCCGGGAACCCAGGCGACGGATATGTCGTCGGCCTTGCCTCCATGTCGCGTTATGGTGTCGATGGCACCGTCCAAAAGCTTGGAAACGAAGAACTCGTTAAATCTCGAGCAGACGATTCCGAAGCGAAATCCTTTGGCGTCGAGCTCGCCTTCGAATACGGACTTAATTTCTTTTTTCATTTTTTCCTCCATCGGGCTTGGACGCACTATCAGGAACAATTGCGCTTTCCCGTGTTTTGTCAAGGGGAGTGGTGCGGGCCAGGGGGGGCGGGGGCTCGGATTTGAACCTGTATGTTTTTGTCTCGGACATCATCCTCAGTGAGTCGT
>WFSE01000191.1 GCA_015486135.1 Lentisphaeria bacterium | reverse complement strand
GAGGGACAATCGCACGGCATCTTGGTATTCAAAACCGAAATTGGGCGTTACGACAATCCTCCCGCCCATTTCGGTGGATTCGCTGAATTCCGGTACCGGAGGGATGACATGAATGTTTCCATCGTTGTCCGTCGTATAGGTTACATCGCTCCAACATTCCGGCAGGCATTTTCCGGAATACTGCGTGTTCATTCTTTCTTCCGACAATTTGGTCACGCACGACAAGGACATTTCCAGGTGTCCCCTAGACGAGGATAGTATTTGCTGGAGCTGTTTTTCGGAGAAGCCCCCCAACCGGGCGGTTTCAGCGCCCACCAGAGCCTCGAGGTCTTTCTGACCCATCCTCACGATACTGCATTCCACCAACACTTGCGGGTCGATGCGGTAGCATCCGTATATACGCGCATTCAATGTAATAAACGCCGCGTCGAATCGGTTGGTACTCAGTATGGATTCAAGCTCATTAAATCGCCATTTTTGGCGGATACCTCGTGCGAAATTGGCATCCAAAATATCTTTCAAAACCCGTGGTTCTCCGGACAGAAGTGGCGGAGCATAGCTCTTCATAGCGTCGAACTGTGTCGCGCAATCAATATCGACCTCCCCGTCGGGATTCAATATCTCGACCGTTCCGTTGGTTGTATGGAAGTCGACGCCGGTCTGGAGACACGCGTACCGCAGGACGTCATACGCCGAGACCTCCGTCAAATCCAGGGACACTTTCTTGGCGCTGATACCGTTGAAATCGTCCAATTGCACTTTTATTGGAGAAGCGTCATGGGAAGCTTTCTGGACGATGTCCCACCATTTTTTTACCACTTCTTCCAAGGGCGCTCCGTCGCATTTGAATTTCTCCACTGGGATCTTCGCCAACGTCCTTTCGGCGTTAGTCCGCGGCCGCCATGGCGCTGTGTCCGCGCTGGACTTCAAAGCATCAATCGGCGTGGCGGTTAGAAGCGAAACCCGGCGTACGCGTTTTATTCCGGAGGGGCCGCGCTTCTCGCGGACCGATGAATTAATTACCCCCGTTTTCGCAGGCGTTAAGACGCTAGCGCAAGGGGTCAGGGATTTTTTAGAAACCGGCATTTTTATTGTTTCCCCATACCGCTTCCATCCAGCAAAAAGTTTATTGACGAACCAGCCATCCACTGTCATGGAATAGGGTTTCGCCTCGGAAAGCGCAGCGGTGGCCTCCAACCTAGTGCCCCAACTAGACGGTTCGCCGAATTCAGGCGCTATGACATGTAGGATGGCTGGCCGCGCAGTGCGCGGCGGCATGTCGTCGCCCTCCGCTTTTTTCTTGTCCCCCTTTTCTTTTTCCTTATCGTCATCAGGGACGGGAGGAGGGGATTGGTCCGCCGCGTCATCGCACCAATCCTCCGGAAAGCACGCATCGTTTGTCATGCTGGCGCTTCCGTTATCGTTGTACGAGGAAAGCGTTTGCCCCATCGACACCACCTTCGCCTTGCCGGTGGCGATGGCGCGACGCCAAAAGTCATCCCGCGGGGGGAGGCCGTTGACGCACGCGGCGCGGTATTCGCGCTCTGGAATATCGACTTCCATCAAAGTGACTTGGGCATTGGGGACGCGGGGAAAAAGCAATCCCCCGCTCGCGAAAGCCTTTCTGATCTTGGCGCATTCGCTTGGCGTGTTCCGAACCACTACAAATCTCGCATGGGGAATTGCAGCCAATCGGGCGCCAGGAGGGAATTTGATTCCGCGCGCCTGCAGCCACTTTTTCAGACCGCCTTTTTTCTTTAATTCCGCCCTTTTTTCTTCTTTGTAGAGGAGGAAAATCTTCGTCACCATAAAATCCAATGCGGCTTCCGCGGGTGCGACAACCACCGCGTGATCCTCCATACGGTATTTGTAGCCAGCGGCCATACATAGAGACCGCAATTCCTCGATCGCCGGCAAGTCGCCGATCAACTCAATAGTATGTCCGGCTCCGGTGTCGTCGGAATCAATATTCAGTGACGAATCCTTCCCGGTGGATTTCGCGGGTTCCGCGGGCCGCCTGTCCGGAATGAGGATGATATTGATTCCTTTGCCTTCCGGGTCGCTTTTTTGCACCGCTTCCGCAAATTTCGCGAATACCGTCGAGACGCTATCACCTTCCTTGACGATATTGTTCGGGTCGACAATTATGGATTTCAACTTCGCTGTAAGGTCCGCCCGATCCGCATCTAGCTTGGCGTCCTGTTGTTTCGCGGAATTCGCGGTCAACGCCGATTCTTTCCCCCCGTTTTCCGTCGTTGGCTCAATGATACCGGGCTTCTCCTTGACCGTCGCGTAAATAACGAACACAATGAACACAGCGACAATAACCCAAGTGAACGAGAACCGCCCCCCGACTTCCTTGAAGAACCCCATAATAACCTCCCTTGTCAAACCCACCCACCAGGCTTGCCGAATGCACGGCAAGCGATTGCTCGTGTCACGATTCCTGTTAATGGGATTTATTCAACCCCAAACGCGGAAACCGCGGTTTTTCAATCTTGGTTCGCCACGGCGAGAGCGGTTTCGACATTGCCGAAGGGGGCGCTGACCTGGACACCAGCGACACGGCTTCTGACCACGGTCAAAGTTTCCCTGGCTATCGCTATCCCCTCCGCCCTTTGCTCCTCCTTGGTCCCGCGCCGCTCCATCCTCTCCATAATCTCGTCCGGAACCACAACGCCAGGAACCTCGTTACGCATGAATTCCGCATTCCTGTAACTTGCCAGAGGCCATATCCCGGCTATCACCGGAACGTTCAAATCCTCGATAGCGTCTAGAAACGAGAACAACGAGCCCACCGAGAACACCGGCTGCGTGATAATGAATTCAGCGCCCGCCTCGACCTTTTCCCGCGTCCTGCGTAGTTCGCGGGTCATATCAATCGCGTTTGGATCGGCCCCGACACCTATCAGCGCCTTGGTCGGAGCTGGAATCGGGTTGCCGCCGATGTCGATTCCCCTGTTGAGGCGGTTTTGGAACCGCACCATGCCGATGGAATCCGCATCGAATACCGCGGAGGCGTCGGGATAGTGCCCGACCTTGGGCGGATCGCCGGTGATGAAAAGGATATTGGCGATTCCGGCGGCGGCGCAACCGAGCAGGTCGGACTGCATGCCGATGAGATTGCGGTCGCGGCAGCAGAAATGGAGCACGGCCTCAATCCCAACCTCGTTTTGAATCATCATCGAAGTCACGAGCGGCGATATTCTGGAACTCGCCCGGGGGCCGTCGGGAATGTTTATGGCGTCTATTCTGGCGTCGCGGCAGCATCGGGCCTTCTCAAGCGTGGCTCCTAGATCATAGCCCTTGGGCGGTGTTATCTCGATTGTCGCCACCCATTCCCCCGCCGCGATTTTCGCACCGAGTTTTGATTTCTCGGCCGTAGGCGCGGGATCGACTTCGGGAACATCGGCGACGGGGTCCGCCGTTTTCTCGGAGCGTTTGACGGCGATCACCGCTCTTTTAACATTTTTCGCGATTTCCGCGATATGCTCCGGGCCGGTTCCGCAGCACCCGCCCACGCTAGCCGCGCCCATGTTCACGAAACGCAACGCGTAAGTTGCGAAATATTCGGGGCTTGCCATGTAAATCATGCGTCCGCCGACTTGTTTCGGCATGCCGGCATTCGGTTGCGCCACCACGGGGAGATCGGTGGCGGCGAGAAGTTTTTCCAGCGGCGTCAAAAGCCCTTCGGGGCCGACACAGCAGTTCAAGCCCAACGCGTCCGGACGCCGCCCTTCGGACTCCAAAGGTTTGAGAAGGCTTTCCAGCGGCTCGCCCTTCGCGGCCCGCCCTTCGCGGTCGACGGAAAAGCTCATCATATAGGGTAGCGATCCGGCGATGTTGGCCGCCTTGAACGCCAATTCGGATTCGGCGGACGAATGGATGGTTTCGAAGATGACGAAATCCACTCCGGCGCCCTCCAGCAACTCCAGCTGTTCGGCTAAAGCGTCCAGCGCCGGTTCGGCGTTGAATCCATGCCGGGACCGCGGAATCGGACCGATGGATCCGGCCACCAACATGTTCGGGCCCGCCGCGGAACGCGCGATGTCGACGGCGGCCACGTTTACCTCGCGGGTTTTTTCCCCGAGGCCGAACTTGGCCAAGGCGACGTGATTAGCGGCGAAAGTGTTGGTGGTAAGGATGTCGGCGCCAGCCTCCACGTAGGACTCGTGTATCTTCCGAATCACGTCGGGGGCGGCCAAGTTCAATCCGTCGAACGAGGTGTTGACGAAAAAATCGCGTTTGTATATCTCGGTGCCCATGGCGCCATCAAACACCAAAACGCTGTCGGTTAATCGTTGTCGCAATTTACTCATGGTCGGGTACACTCAATTTTGTCATGTTGAGGGAAGGTTCTTTGAGGAGAAAAACTTCCAACGCCTTGGTTGTCGCCACGGTGTCTTGGGGGGATTCAACCATTCCGGACGCTATATCCTCCCCGGTACCCTCCTCGACCTTCGAGTTGGAAGCCCAAGGGAATAGTTTTACGATCGCTAAAGCCAACAGGGAGGTCACCAGCACACTTGCCAAAACGATTTTCACCATTCTACGGACGCGTTCCTCTTCCTTCATATTGACCTGCGTGCCGCTCTGTATGTCTTGAAGCACCTCCCCGGGAACCATGTGCTTGCCCTTTTCCATCTGGTAGTGCTTCCTGAAGAGTTCCACAGGCTCCTCGGAGTCGATTGCGTATAGTGCGCAAATCCGCTTGATATATGCTTCCGCGAAAACTTGCGACGGCAACGCCTCCACGTCGCCGTCCTCCAGCGCTTGTATAGCGTTCTTTTTGATTTTCGTGGCCATATGAACCTGGTCCAGCGAAAGATCGGCGTCCTTTCGGGCGGCTTGGAGAATCTGGCCAGGGAGAAAGCTTCCCTGCGTTTTTGATGACGACAATTTGCACAGGGATGTCTTGGAGGTGGTTCGGGGAGGCTTGCTGGATGTATTGGAGGCTGCGGATTTCGCAGATTTCGCGGTCTTTGCGTTGGAAGTCTCGGACGACTTGGCCTTTTCTGTTTCTGCTTCTTCCTTCCGTTGCTTCTCCTTGGGGCTTTTCGCTGTGTCAGCGTTTATTCCCACCGTGTCGGATCTCTCCGGAATAGCTTTCTCGGCCTCCTCTTTGGTGCTGGAATCCGTTCCCGCCGAGGGGGAATCGGATTCTAACGCGTTTCCTTCCTCTTCCTTCCCGTCTCCAGGGAAGTCAAGCGGAAGGGACTGTTGTATATCACGTGATTCGTCACCAGGCATATCGTCGTCCTCACAGTGTTTAGCATTCGGCAAACGCCAGTGTGGCGTGTTGCGACCGACAGGTGGAATAATAACGCATCACCCCCCCATTGCAACTAGGCTCCCAAACAACACGGCGCAATTCGCTTCCCGGGATTTCCAGCACCAGACGCTCTTCTATTCGATCACCTCTAGCACCTTGTCGTTTTTGAAGACGACCCGTTTCGTGTTCCAACGACTGACCCAGTATATCCAAGTTTCGTTGTCCCAGGAGGGGGTTCTATGCGGAGAAGGCGGGCCGAAAGTTATCGCCACCTGTTTTTTGGTCATGCCTTTGCACACTTCTCCCCGCCTCATAGCGGCGACGGCCCGCGGCGACATTCCCTTGGTTAACTCTTCCCCGGACTTTGTTGTCAAAAGCTTTTTGAGGTAGCCCTCCATTGGCTCCAAGCCCCAATTCTCATGGTATATGATGACATGTTCCTTTCCAGTCGTGAGGTCTTTGAAGTCAACCGTCCACTTTGTCGCCTTGACGATGTCCACGGGGGTTCCGAAGGGGATAATGGCACCGGACTGGTAGTTTATCGACGATATTCGTCTCGCGCCTTGATACCAAATGTTATGGGCGGTGTAATACTGCGTCCCCTCCGGGTGCTGCATCACTTCGCTTACGTTTATAGGCATCGCACATCCTGCGGATGCGAGGACCGCCACGATGGCGGCCAAGTTCGCAAAAAGTCTCATGTCCATGCCCTCCAATGTGTCCGGCCTCGACTCTTGTCAGAAGTTTTGTCCTCGAAAACAACGTTCCGGAATATAACGCAAGAACCGCGGCAAGCCAAGTTCACCGCAAAATCAGGCGACAATCTCCGCTATTTGGACCGCGTTCAAGGCGGCTCCCTTCAGGAGTTGATCTCCGGAAATGAATATATCCAACCCGCAGTCGTCATCTCTGGAAATATCCCTTCTGATTCTACCCACGAGGACCTCGTCTTTCCCGGACGCGTCCAGCGGCATAGGATAGATGGCCAATTCCGGATCATCGCACAACGCAATTCCTGGCGCCGACAACAAGGCTTCCCTAGCCTCGTCGGGGGAAACACCTCGCTCGAATTCCAAGTTCAGAGCTTCGGAATGCGCCCTTGGGATTGGTACTCGGACGCAGGTGCAAGAGACTTTAAGATTTGGAAGCCCAAGTATTTTTCTGGACTCCAGCACCATTTTCATCTCTTCCTTCGTATATCCATTGTTTTGGAACACGTCGATATGGGGGAAGAGGTTGAATGCGATTCTGTGCGGGAATGCATCAGGGATGGGAGCTCCCCCGGCAAGCACTTCCTTAGTCTGGTTTTCGAGCTCCCGCATAGCGGCGGCACCCGCTCCGCTGGCGGCTTGGTATGTGGCGGCGACAACACGTTTCAAGCCGCCCAGCCGGTGCAAGGGATTCACGGCGACGAGCATGATTATCGTCGAGCAATTGGGATTGGCGACGATTCCCTTGTGCTTCCTAGCGTCGTCGGGATTGACTTCCGGCACGACTAGAGGAACATCGTCGTCCATTCTGAACGCGCTGGAATTATCGATAACAACCGCGCCGGCCTCCACCGCTTTCGGAGCGAATTCTTTGGATCTGCCCGCACCCGCGCTGAAAAGAGCTATGTCGATGCCCTTGAACGAGTCGTCCGTCAACTCTGACACCACCATTTCGCCACCCTTGAAGGGGAGTTTTTTCCCAGCTGAGCGGCTTGATGCCAGCAATCGCAAATCAGCCACCGGGAAGTCCCGCTTCTCCAAGGTGGCCAGCATCTCCAATCCAACAGCCCCCGTGGCCCCGACTACGGCTATATTTTTCTTCTCCGGCATCATTCCTCCAAAAAGTACTCGTATTGCGCCTCATCCTTACCTGAACAATTCCGCTCCAAGTCCCGGGCCGCGCATTATACCGCAGTGGCGCTGGTTGTCAATCCAAACCGAGAAGCAAAGTAAATCCGCCCTCTCGATTTGCAAATTATGTTTTGACTGGCATTGTTAGGGAATTTTTGAGTCTCCGGCTACGACGCGGTTTCCGCGGCGCGGCCTTTTGGCAACGCTAGGAAGTGGAGAGAACATGCTCGACAGCAATACTGGCAAAATAGTCGGCATCAACGGGAACATGCTGACGGTGTCTTTCGACACGCACGTCACGCAGAACGAGGTGGCGTACGCTGTTCTCGGCGATGAGAGGATAAAGTGCGAGGTGATTCGCGTACGAGGCCGAGTGGCGGACCTACAAGCGTTCGAGGACACGGTAGGGCTCAAGGTTGGTGATCCGATAGAGTTCACCGACAATCTTTTGAGCGTCGAGCTGGGCCCGGGCCTTTTAACGATGGTTTACGACGGGCTTCAGAATCCGTTGGATGCGCTTGCGGAAAAGAGCGGATTTTTCCTTCAGCGCGGTTTGTATCTTTCCGCCTTGGACCACGAGAGGGAGTGGGACTTCACGCCAACGGCGAAGAAAGGGGACACCGTGGCCGCCGGGGACAAGCTCGGCTGGGTTCCCGAGGGAGTGTACGAGCATGCCATCATGGCACCTTTCGACTTGAAGGGCCGTTGGGTGGTCGAGAAGATAGAGGGCAAGGGAAAACGCAAAGCGGGGTCCGCTGTTGCTACTCTATCCTCCAGCAAGGGGACGAAGCGCGAGGTTTCGATGATTCAGTCCTGGCCCGTCAAAATTCCGATAACGGCCTACAAGGAAAAACTTCTCCCAGAAAAGACTTTGATAACGCAGCAGCGTATTATCGACACATTCTTCCCGGTAGCCGTTGGAGGCACGTTCTGCATCCCTGGTCCGTTTGGAGCTGGCAAGACGGTGCTTCAGCATGCGTTAAGCCAATACGCTGAGGCGGACGTTGTGATAATCGCCGCCTGTGGGGAGCGAGCGGGGGAAGTCGTCGAGGTTCTCCGGGAATTTCCCCATTTGGAGGACCCGCGCACTGGCAAGACTTTAATGGACCGCTCCATAATCATATGCAATACAAGCTCTATGCCAGTGGCGGCCCGCGAGGCGTCGGTGTACACCGCGGTGACGCTGGCGGAGTACTACAGGCAGATGGGTTTGAACGCGCTTCTTCTCGCCGACTCGACTTCTCGTTGGGCGCAGGCTTTGCGCGAGATGTCTGGCAGACTGGAGGAGATTCCCGGCGAGGAGGCGTTCCCGGCGTATTTGGAGTCCCTGATAGCTGGCTTCTATGAGCGCGCCGGTCTTGTGCAGCTTAACGACGGCACTACTGGTTCGGTGACTATTGGCGGTACTGTTAGCCCCGCCGGCGGTAACTTCGAGGAGCCTGTAACCCAAGGGACGCTGAAGGTTGTCGGCGCATTTCACGGGCTTTCCAGGGACCGCTCGAACGCTAGACGGTTCCCGGCGATTCATCCTCTCGACAGTTGGAGTCACTACCAAAGCATCGTCGACAAGGAGAAACTGGAACTCGCTCGGCGCATTTTACGCAGGGGGAACGAGGTCAACCAGATGATGAAAGTCGTCGGTGAAGAGGGTACTCATATAGACGATTTCATGATTTATCAAAAAAGCGAGTTCCTCGACTATGTCTACCTCCAACAGAATACGTTCGACAAGGTGGACGGGGCGACTAGAGGAGAACGGCAGGTCCATATGTTCAACTGCGTTATTGACGTGCTGGAGGCCGACTTCCAGTTCGACGACAAGGAGAAGGCGCGGCGCTATATGCAGGAGATGAGACAGCTTTTCATAGATTGGAACTACACCGCGATGGATTCGAAAGAGTTCAAGGCGCTCGAAAAGAAGATCAGCGCGAAAATCGCGGATGGCTTGGAGGTTGCGGAATGAGGCAAGTCCATCATAGAATCACACGTATCGCAGGTAATGTCATCACCGTTGAAGCCGAAAACGTAGGTTACAACGATTTGGCGGAAGTAACCTCGTCCCGGGGAGTGTCGCTGGCGCAGGTGATCCGCTTGCAAGACAACGTGGTTTCGTTGCAGGTTTTCGCTGGAAGTAGAGGCATTTGCACTGGCGACGAGGTACGTTTCCTAGGTCGTCCGATGCGTGTATCCACGTCGGAAAACCTTTTGGGGCGCGTGTTTACCGGTAGCGGAAAACCTAGGGATGGAAGGCCTCCGATGGATGAGAACCTCGTCGATATCGCTGGGCCCTCCGTCAATCCAGCCAAAAGGATTATTCCCAAAAATATGATTCGCACGGGTATTCCCATGATTGATGTGTTCAACTCTCTTGTGGAATCCCAGAAACTGCCCATATTCTCCGTCGCCGGCGAGCCATACAACGAGCTACTCGCTCGAATCGCCATGCAGGCCGAGGTTGACGTGATAATTCTTGGCGGCATGGGGCTAAAGCACGACGACTATCTGTTCTTCAAAAACACTCTCGACGAGCGAGGCGCACTTTCCAGGTCCGTGATGTTCATCCACACGGCGGCGGACCCGGTTGTGGAATGTCTTCTAGTTCCGGACATGGCGTTAGCCGTGGCGGAGGCCTACGCGCTCGAAAACAAGCGCGTGCTTGTTCTTCTGACCGACATGTCGAACTTCGCCGACGCCATGAAGGAGATTGCGATAACGATGGAACAGATTCCATCCAACCGCGGTTATCCCGGAGACCTTTACAGTAAGCTAGCGGCCAGATACGAGAAGGCGGTGGATTTCGACGATGCCGGCTCAATAACAATCTTGGCGGTGACGACTATGCCTGGAGATGATGTGACGCATCCAATTCCGGACAATACGGGGTACATTACCGAGGGGCAGTTCTATCTCAGAAACGGTAGAATCGAACCCTTCGGCTCCCTTAGTCGCCTGAAACAACAGGTGAACGACAAGACCCGGGACGACCATAGGGCCATTATGGATACCATGATTCGCCTTTACGCGGACTTCCGCGAAACACAGGAGAAGCAGTCCATGGGATTCCAGATGAGTCCTTGGGATGAAAAACTTCTCAAGTACGGCGAGGCTTTCGAGAAACAGATGATGGACCTTTCGGTGAACATCCCTCTTGAGGACGCGTTGGATCTGGGCTGGAGGATTCTGGCGGATTGTTTCGACAAGACGGAGACGGGGATAAAAACCGATCTTTTGGAAACGCATTGGCCGAAGTGAGGGCCCTTGCGTGGCGTCTAAGCGAAGAGGCTTGAAATGCCCAAGATAAAGCTCACAAAAAGCGAGCTGAAAAAACAGCGAGACGACTTGAAGCAGTATACCCGTTTTCTGCCTACGCTCCAGCTGAAGAAGCAGCAACTTCAGCTCGAAATGCGAAACTGCAAAGCAGAAGTCGAGCGAGTGGAGATGGAAGAGGCGGAGGAGATGCGCCAAGTCGAACCTTGGATCGCGCTTTTCGCGGATCCATCCCTGATTGGCTTGGTATCGGCCGCCGTCGGCGTGGAGGAATTGAACAAGGGGCGGAAAAATATTGCCGGGGTCGATGTGCCTGTCTTTGGCTCCATAAGGTTTGCGGAGGTGGAGATCGACTTGTTCTCTACCGATTCTTGGCTCGACGATGCCGTGGACACCGCTAGGAAGCTCGCCGAATTACGCGTTAGAAAAGAGATTATACAGGAACAGTACCGGCTTATCCACGAGGAATTGCGCATCACTACGCAACGGGTCAATCTCTTCGAGAAAGTCAAAATACCCGAGTGCAAAGAAAATATCCGCGTCATACAGATATATCTCGGCGACCAGCAGACCGCCGCTGTCGGGCGTTCGAAAATGGCAAAGAGAAAGATGGAAGAGGTGGCCGAGGCCGAGAAGGAGAAATCAGCAGCATGATTGTTGATATGAAAAAAGCCACCGTCATCTGCCTCCTATCCGAAAAGGAGAAGGCGCTTGAGCGCTTGAGGGAGCTCGGTGTGCTCCATGTGGATGTCGCGACAACTCCCATTCCTCTCTCCGAGGAGCGAGCCGATTTGGAGCGACGTTTGGTCGAGGCCGAAAAGGCGATGAATCTGCTGATGTCGGTGAAACTTCCGAGGGAAAAGCGGAAAGACACCCAGGCGGGGAGCGGGTCGGAACGGTTGGTGAAAGAAACGATTAGACTAGTGGAACGCAAGGGGGAACTTGCGAAACGTCTCGAGAATCTCCACCGCGACCGCGAGGCATTGATTCCTTGGGGCGAGTTCTCCCCCAAAAGACTGGACGACCTGGCCGCGGCTGGTGTCAAGGTGGTTCCATGTTCTATCATCAAGGAGCGGTTCGAGGCCAAGCAGCAGGAGTTGGAAAGCGCTGGATTCGAAGTGTTCTTGGCGAACGAGACCAAATCCAAGGTGTTTTTTGTGACAGTGGCGCTTGATCCAAACGCCGACGAAAGTCTCCTCCCGAGTGCTTATTTGCCTGAGGTCTCCCTATCCAAAATCGACTCGGAAATAGAGGCGTTGACTGCGGAAATCGCGGAAATAAACGAGATACTCGAGGAGACCGCAGTAGCCCTTCCCGTGGTCAAGCAATATGTCGAGGAGCTTTCCGCGGAACTGGAATTTTTCACGAACCGCGATGCTATGGGGGAATCCGGCGTGGTCGCCCACATCTCCGGATATATCCCGGTAACGCAGGAGGGTGCGTTGCGTACAGCGGCGGGCAAATATGGTTGGGGACTTCTCATCAAGAATCCTGGGCCGGACGACAATCCGCCAACCTTTATTGAAACCCCGAAATTTATCGAGCCGGCAAAGCCCATATTTGAGTTTATCGGAATTGTTCCTGGTTACAACGAGTGGGACATCAGTGGGGTGTTCCTGTTTTTCTTCACAATCTTTTTCGGAATGATTGTAGGCGACGCAGGATATGGTTTCCTTTTCCTTTTGGTGGCTTTGGCGGTCAAGTTCAAATTCGCCGGAAACGAGAAACTCAAGCGCCCCATCAATCTTTTCATACTCCTAAGTTGCGCCACCATAGCGTGGGGGCTTCTCGGCGGCACGGTGTTCGCCATTCCACCGGAGCGTCTTCCGCGCTGGATGCGGGGAATTAACTGGTTTACTGACGAGACGATGAAAAACAAGCATATCCAATACGTCTGCTTCCTTATCGCCGCCGTGCACCTATCGCTGGCGCACATATGGAAGGCCATTCTGTATTTCAACCACAAGAAAAAAGCCCTCGGCCAGATTGGTTGGGCGTTAATTCTTTGGGGGAATTTTTTCACTGCCGTCAACTTGATAGTTTATCCGGAAGATTCTTGGCCGGTTACAACCTTGGCCATACTCTACGGTGGCGGGGCGTTTTTGGTCATGGCGTGCGCCGTGGACTGGAGGGATGTCGGAGATGTGTTCAATCTGCCATTTGGCTTGATTGGCGCGTTTGTCGATTTGCTATCCTATATACGTCTTTTCGCCGTGGGACTATCGTCTTATTACATCGCCGCTAGCTTTAACAACATGGGGCTTATGATTCTGGGGATACCAACCGATTGGCTTCCCGGACCACTTGCCGCCGTATTCTACTTCCTCCTAGTGGTATTTATGGTGTTGGTGATTCTTTCTGGGCATGTGTTAAACGTTATGCTGGCCTTCCTTGGCGTTCTGGTGCACGGTATAAGGCTGAACACCCTAGAGTTTTCAAACCATATGGAGCTTCAATGGCTGGGCCGCGTCTACAAGCCCTTCCAAAAGCGGGAGTAATGGGCGATTTGACGATGACAAGAAAACATCGTCTGCGGCTTGCTTTGGTGTCGCTAGCCGTGTTGTTGTTGATTGTCGCCACTTCCGCATCCTGTCAAACGGTGCGATACACCAAAATGTTAGGCAAGCGATACGTCTATCTCGGAGATGTCGCCCGCTATTACGGTATGGCATTTATCCAAGGACGAAAAACATGCGAGCTCCGCAGTCGGTATTCTAGGATTATTTTCACTTTCGACAAAAAGCCCATTACGCTGAACGGAGTCAAACTTAATCTTCTCAATGCCCCAGTACGCAAGGGGGCCGATTCCCTTATTTCGGAACACGATTTTCTCTTGTTCATAGACCCGATACTGCGGCGGAACGCCATACCCAAAAAAAAGATCACCACGGTTATGCTCGACCCGGGGCACGGAAAAAAGGACACGGGCGCCATCGGAAGCCGATCCAAAGAGAAAGATATCGTCCTTCAAATAGCGCGCCGCCTACGCACGCGACTGCTTAGGGCGGGATACAAGGTGGTAATGACGCGGAACCGGGACGTGTTCCTATCCCTTAAAGAACGAACCGACTTGTGCCGGAGGATAAAGCCCGATATTTTCATCTCCATTCATTGCAACTCGGCCGCGTCGAAAACCGCAAGGGGGCTCGAGACCTATTGCCTAACACCAGCCGGAGAATCGTCTTTCGCATCCAACAAACCACAAGCGGCGAAAGAGCTTGGAAACGTCACCGACAAGGCTAACGCCAGACTGGCGTACGAAGTTCAAAAAAACGTTCTGGCGACCACGGGAGCCAACGATCGGGGCGTAAAACACGCCCGATTTTTCGTCCTCAAAAATATCCAATGCCCTGGCGTTCTTATAGAAACAGGGTTTATCTCCAATCTCTCAGAAGAGCGTCTCTTGATTTCTCCAGCTTACCAGGAGAAAATCGCTGCGGGAATCGCTAACGCCATAGCGGCGTTCAAGTGCGCCTCTGAAAGAAAATAGGGAAATGGCAATGAAACGCGGAACAGCCTCGTTGCTGGCGGTGACAGCCAGCTTGTCCCTCGCCGCCACCGCGGAACCGGCAAAACCCAACATCCTGTTCCTGTCTATGGACGACCTGAAGCCGAATCTAGGGTGTTATGGCGATGCTCTCGCCATATCCCCGAACATCGACAAGTTGGCGGCGGAGGGTATGATCTTCGACCGTTGCTACTGCCAACAGGCCATTTGCGCACCTTCCAGAATCAGCATGTTCACAGGGAAAAGACCCGACTCCACGGGGATTTGGGACTTGAAAACACTGATGCGCAAAGTCCATCCAGATATCGTAACTATCCCGCAGTTTTTTAAAAAACACGGCTATATCTCAGTGGGACGGGGAAAACTACTCCACGGTGCGTGGGACAACGATAATCCCGCGTCTTGGACGTGGCCATACAAACAGGACCGGTATTTGAAATACGCTACCTCGTATGGCTATCCAGCGGGCAATTTCTACCTCGGGGAGAAGATTAAAAAAGCCTATGCGAACATAAAGGACAAAAAACTATCTTGGAGGGCGGGAAGAGACTACATGATCTCGCACGGCGCGTCACCTTCGACCGAATGCCTCGATGTCCCGGATGCCGCTTACGCCGACGGCGCTATCGCCGACGAGGGGATAAAACTCCTCGGGAAACTTATCAAAACAGGCAAGCCATTTTTTTTAGCTTTGGGCTTCCATAAACCTCATCTTCCATTTGTCGCGCCGAAGAAATACTGGGACATGCACGACGTGGACAAATTCAAGCCCAACCCCTTGCAGAAGCATGCCACGGGAAGCCCCCCTTTCGCCTATCACAATAATTTCGAGCTCAAGAGAGGGTACAACGACATCCCCAAAAGCGGCGAGGTCCCTAAGGAACTGCAAATCCGCTTGATTCGCGGCTACTATGCGTGCGTTTCATACGTCGACGCCCAGGTTGGCAAAGTACTGGACGCTCTAGGAAAAATGGGGTTGCGTTCGAACACTATAGTCGTTCTGTGGGGAGACCACGGATGGCATTTAGGCGATCATGGTCTTTGGTGCAAACAAACCAATTTCGAGCAAGCGACGCGGCAAACCCTGATAATCTCCGTGCCGTCGTTCCCGCATGGCAAGCGTTGCGACGCTATTGTCGAATCGGTCGATATTTTCCCGACGCTCTGCGGACTGGCCGGCTTCAAGCCTCCACCTGGCTTGGAGGGGCGTAGCTTGGCGGATTTATTGAAGCAACCCGATTTCAAATTCAAGGACTTCGCTGTCAGCCAATATCCAAGGGACGGGAATAAAATGGGATATGCGCTGAGAACCAAACGCTTCCGGCTTGTGAAATGGTACAAATGGAGCAAAGACAAAGGTATCCTCGACAAAGCTCCAATCGCCGTGGAACTCTACGATTACAAAAACGACCCCGCCGAAACTAAAAATCTCGCCGGAAACGCGGAACTCGCGGGCGTGCTTGACTCGCTATCACAGAAAATGGACGATTTTCTCCGGAAAAAGAACTTGCCTTGACGCATGTCTCCAATCTCGTCGACAGTCTACGCTCCTCGACTCAAGGAGACAAACCACTTTAAAAGTTCGAAAATAATCGAAGAACGTTCCTTTATCCGCAGTACTCCGCTACGTCCCTCCAAAAGGGAAAATTCTCTTTCCCCCCCTTTCAGCTCCACGATCACGGGATACAACCTTTCCACGGGACGCCACTTCCCCTCGGGGGTGCGGACGGCGGCTATCCGCCCCCCGAAAGGAGACAACACCGGGGAGGGAGAAAGCTCCGCCGAGGGCGACGATGCCACGAATACCACGCGGCCCTTAATCCCGCTTAATGCTCCGGACGGTACCGCGATAGCTGTGTCGCCAGCGGATATTTTACCAATCCATCGTTCTGGCACGTAACCGATCGCCGATAGTTTGCTAGGATTGTAAACTTCCCCCACCACCACTCCCGGCCCGACCCACTCGCGAGGGCCCGCCTTCCAGTCAAACAGGTATAGTCTTCCAGGAATCCCCGCCTTCAAAGCCAATCGCGCGACCCGCTCGAACCTGGCCCTCTCCACCTCCTCCAGCAACTTAATCCGCCCGCGCATAACGCGGACATCGCCCGGAACTCCAATATCCCATTCCGCTCTGCGCAACTCTTCCACGGCTTTTTTTGTCTCTAGGACGCTTTTCCGCCATTCCGCTTTCAATTCGCGGTTGCTCATCTCTACGACAATATCTCCTCGACCAACATTCCCCACACACATAGCGGGAGATTCCTTGTCCACAAGCCCCCCGTCCATAGTCGTTATTTCAAATGATTCCGGCGATACCAGTTCGCAGGGAAACGTTATTGTCCAAGGCAACGGCACCACCAACACAAACACGGACAATGCCACTAGCGCTACGGTCACCGCCATGTTTCCACGTTTTTTCCCCTTGACACCCATAACAGCCCTTACCTCCGTCTGCACTGGCAATACTATCAGAACATAAGCCTCCACACACGCTAGCGCCAATCCAATCGTTTTAGTGAATTTGAAATATATTATCGCCACGATAGACGTATACAAAAATACCCGGTAGGCGAAAGACATCACGGAATAGATCGCTAAAAACGACTTCCGCCATCCTTCCACCGAGGCCCTCGGCGCCGGAATTCCCCATAACCAACTCCTCAGCGTTCCCAAAAACACGGCGTTAGCCTTAGCCCGAAGATTGTCTATGTTGATTAAATCCGAAAGCAAATAATATCCATCGTAGCGTATGAAAGGATTCCCGTTGACGAATAACGTGTTCACAACCGTCACGGCGACAACGTAGTACGACACCGAATGAACAGGCCCAGGAGGCGATACCGACCACAGCAACGCCGCGAAACCACCGATGAAAAACTCGAACAATATGCCGGCGGCGTCTATCAACGCCCTTGTCCGGCGGGCGCTCACTCGCCACGCGTCCGTGATGTCTGTGTAAAATCTCGGAAAAAACACAATGAACGCCACCCCCATCCGGCGGACATCAATATTGGCGGCTTTCGCCGCGAAAGCGTGCGCGAACTCGTGCAACGCCTTAAGTACCGCTGCGCACACGATATATTTCAGCATACCTCCGACACTGAGGGACAAGGCGGCTTCCGACACTACCACATGCCAACGCGGTAGTAGCATAATGTAGCCCGCTAGCGAGACCAGCCAGGCTATACACCACGCCCGGACGGATATCCGACGCAAAAACCGTTCCCATACGATGGCGATAAACGGCTCCGGCCGAAATAGCGGAATCCGGAAAAAAAACAACGAGGACGCTAGTTTCAGCCACAACGATACCTTTCGCTTCGCCGCTACTGATGCTGAGCTATCCAAGGCTGGCACATACAAACGGTTTCTCGATAAAAACGCATCGAGAGACAATATTTCCCCAATATCCGCATTTACCCCTTTCGCCTTGGCAAGTTCAAGCGCCTCGGTAGGAGACATGTCGCGGACTAGGGACTCCAAAATCAAGCGTTCTTTCTCCGACAAACGGAAATATTTGTCGGACACTGGATCGAAAAGGGTCCACGAACGAGTCCCGTCCGGAAGATCCTCGCCCTGGCGTAAAACCAAATTCCCGCGTAAAACGCGCATGTTGTCCAGCCTTGTTTTGGTGGTTTACGTCCGCCAAACAATACATCGTTTGATTCTGAAAAGCTATTCTCGAAGCGGATGTGGCGATCCCAGGGACTTGACCCAACCTACGCTAATACTATAATAGGGCTTGCTGAAAAAGTCGGAAACAGGACGATTCGCGGTTTTGCGTCAAGTCCAGAACAATTTTTTCCGCATCAGGGAGAACGCTATGGGCGACACCAAGAGAATTCTAGTTGTTGATGATGAGCCGGACATACTGGAGCTTGTACGATATAACTTGGAGAAGGAGGGCTATACTGTGTCAACGGCGGATGGGGGGAAAAGATGCTTGGAGCTCGTTAAACGCTTCGTCCCCGACCTGCTCGTGCTGGATATCATGATGCCGGACATGGATGGATTAGAGGTATGCAAGGCTCTGAGAAGCGACAAGGATACGGCCTCGCTCCCGATAATTATGCTGACCGCTAAGACGGACGAGATCGATATGGTGTTGGGGCTTGAGCTGGGTGCCGACGATTATGTCTTGAAGCCTTTCAGCACCAAAGTGCTTTTGGCTAGGGCTAAAAGCCTGCTCCGGCGAGCTGAAAGGAGCAGGGACAACGATTCCGACACGATAATAAGACGCTCGGGATTCATCGTCGACGTGGCGGGACACGAAGTGTCCTTCAACGGCGATATACTTGCCCTCACCGCTTCCGAATTCGCTATTTTGCGATTACTGTTGTCTCATCCGGGGCGCGTGTTTACCCGACTTCAGATAATGCGAACGGCGCGCGACGATGGCTACATCTCCACCGAACGGGCGATAGACGTGCAGATACTGAATCTTAGGCGCAAGCTAGGGGATGGCGCGGCGCATATCAAGACTGTACGCGGAGTCGGATACAAATTCGATGGCTAAACGACGAATATTTTCTTATGTGTTCCCGGCACAACTGGCGACGATTTTATGCTCTATAGCTTTGGTTTCCCTGCTGTGTGCGAAAATAGTAAAAGACTCCTATCTGAATTTGGCGGAGGATAAGCTGAAAAGCCTGGCCGTTGGAGTGGCACCGCTCATCTCTCCTAACTGGCGCAATATCGGTGGACGCGCGAAACTCGCGGCCAAGCTCGCTAAAATCGGCGTTACCGCTAACGCCAGAATCACTGTTATCCGCGACGACGGCGTGGTCGTCTTCGAATCCACAAGACCCGCTCGAACAATGGAAAACCACTCCAACAGACCGGAAATTAGAACCGCCCTGCGGGGAGCGCCGGGCCAGTCCGTCCGATTCAGCGCCACATTGGGGAAGGAAACCATGTATTACGCCATCCCAATCAAAAGCGCTAATGGCGATATTTCGCTTGTCTTGAGAACATCGACCACTCTACGATCGCTGGAAACTGGATTGACTAGATATTATGCGAGCTTAGCGCTGGTGGCTGTGGTGGTGGCGGCAATGGCGATCGCGGCCGCGTACCTTATTTCAAGAGAGATAACCTCTCCGCTCAAGGAAATAGAATCAACAGCGGCAAAAGTGGCTCGTGGAGAGTTTAAAGCTAAACCAATGGAGTTCGACATCCTGGAAATTGACGCCTTGGCGGCCTCCATAACCAGGATGAGCGGAACGCTAGCCCGGAGGATAACGCAGATCACCGAACGGAAAGACGAGTTGAACCTGATTCTACAATGCCTTGACGAAGGAGTAGTAGCGGTGGACAATAACGGTAATGTCATTATGATTAACCATGCCGTTATCAAGATACTCGGGATTCGTCTGCCGGACAAATTGTCCCTGGAAGATGTCGTCGCGGCTCATACCGCTTTTGACACCCTTGTCAATATCCCCGAATTACGAGCGTTCGCCGCGGAAGTTGCGGATGGGCGGACAGGGGGTAGGGGAAGAATCGACATCCAGGACAATCAGGCGAAAATTCTCGAGGTCCATGGCGCCCCATTGATGACACGCCATGGTAAAACTATCGGTGTCCTGATCGTTATCGCGGATATCACAAACGTCGCTAAACTAGAAAACATGAGACGCGAATTTGCGGCAAACGTTTCCCACGAACTCAAAACACCTCTGACAGCTATACGAGGTGCGGCGGAGACTCTGGCGGATGGCGCACTCGACGACAAAAAGAACGCCGGGCGGTTTCTCGAAATCATTTTAAAGCACTGCGAACGGTTGACCGAATTGATTAACGATACTCTGAGCTTGGCTAAAGTTGAGCGTGCGGCGGAAAAACATTTCATCGTGAAGCAACCCGTTTCACTCAACGAACTTCTCAGGAACACTGCGGAGATATGCCGCGGAAAAGCTCAGGACAACGGTGTGGAAATATTGATTTCCGTCGCGGAGAATGCGATTATATACGGGGACAAAATGATGATTGAACAAGCCTTGGTCAACCTGCTGGACAATGCGGTGAAATACGGTGCGGCCGGAGGTGTCGTTAACGTGTCAGCTACAAAAACGGATGACGGCGCAGTGGAAATAACAGTGACGGATAAGGGCCCTGGTATTCTCCCGGAACATATTCCGCGACTGTTCGAACGTTTTTACCGTGTCGACAAGGGCCGTGGACGGCAGGACGGCGGTACGGGATTGGGGCTGGCCATCGTGAAGCATATTGTCCAAGCCCACGATGGAGAGGTCTTCGTTGAAAGCGTGCCTGGCCTATCTACGGCGTTCACAATCCGTTTGGCGGGGCCGCCGGAACAGTCGTAAGGTTGGCGCTTGGCAATTATTCAATGAGCCCTAGGTGGTGTGGGGAGGGGGAGCTAGAGACTCCCCTTTACCCGATTATGCTATAAATGTTTTATCTTAATGTCACCTTTCTTTTCTGCGAGATATTCCGCTAATAATCTTCGATGGCACTGTTCCGCTGTTGGTTCAGAACACAACAGAACGGAATCCTTAAAGGTATTCCAATCTATTTTTTCAATTATGCTTCTTTGAACAAGAATATTATTATACTCAAGCTCATATTCTTTCCATGAAACAGACTTGTTTTTATATCCATTCAGCAATTCCTTTGATGGTGCAAAATCAGGTCAATATCAAATAATGAACTCTGAATAATGTGGAACTTACTAATTTTACTAATATCAGTTGATATTTTGTGGTATTCTTTGTAGTAATCAAGCAACTTACTTTCTAGCAACTTATGTTTAAAACTTTCCTTGCCAACTATATGATTAACTATATACCCACTTTTGTGTAAATAATTTGATATTAATGAAAAACGATGACATTCAATAGGGTTTTTCTCAGAACACATTAATGCAATTCTATAACCTTTTTGTATCCCAGTCTTAACTCTATTGATGCCTTCTTGAAATTTTTTTGTAGTTACAACTTTTGAAAAATCAACCTTACCATCTTCAAACAACAATTCTTTTTCCTCGTGTCTTGCACCTAAATTATCTCCCATTGGAATATAGATAATATTATTCTTTTTAAGAAATGTAGACAGTCGCTCTTTGTTGAATTGGCTTGCAAAACGACTATATGGAACACTACGCACATCTACCAATGTATCTATTTGAAAGCATTCTAAATACCCAACAAATATTTCAATAGTATCCGTCGAATGTCCTATGGTAAATAATTGATTCATACCGTTTCTCTTTTTCATACTGTTCGTATTATAGAAGCTACAAATTTATAACAATAGCCATTGTATGGTAATCCAACACTTACACACAAATATGTGCTACCACCTGGTAGAGTATATTTGCCATCTTCACCCGATAAATATTGACTTTCAACCACAGGATCAGTTATTGGGAAAATATATCTTATGTTATTGTATTCGAATTCAGCACGAACTTTGCGCTTTGCATTATCAAATTCTTCACCTTCTACCCGAACAATGATTTCCAAAGATTTTGGTTTTATAAAATATAAAGACTCGTTATAATTATCACATTTTTGTTCAGGTATTCTATCATTGATTCCTTGATAGCTTGATGAATCTGTACACCATAAATCAACAGGTGTATCCAACAGTTCTTCCAGTCTTTCTGAAAACTCCCCAGTTTTTTCCCAGTAATATTCGTCATTTATTAAGTAGGGCTTACTGAAAAAGTCGGAAACGTGCCGATGATTAGGTGACGAACCGCAGGCGTATAAGCATACTCCTAGGTGAAGTCAACGAGATCAGCGGTGCGTTTCCGGCTTTCACGGAATTGGCAAGTGCCTTAAATTGAGCAGAGAATATTAGTCGTCTCCAAGGCTTTTGGGAGGTTTGCTCCCAAAAGCTTGGAGATGACACCATTAAAAAGGCATTTAACCCAATGACAATGAAGCACTTGCCAATTATTCAGTG
>WFSE01000190.1 GCA_015486135.1 Lentisphaeria bacterium | reverse complement strand
TCTTTATCCGAGCGTGGAGGATATAGGCGAGACGGTGAAGGATCTTTTCAAGGACCAAGTCGTCTGGACCCTGCCCAATCAAGACCTCAACGACGATTCGCGCAACATGGAGAAAGCGCTGGATAGAATGGATATCCTCGCCGAACGCGGACAATTCTCTTTGCAGGCGGATAACGGCGATAACAACAATGGCGGAATCGGGGGGATGTCGGGAACATCCTCGAGCTTCAACTCCTATCGCTCCGGCGGTCGATCCGGGAGTTCCGGGGAAGTCTCTTACAATCCCAATCGGAAACTGGCGGAACCCCGGCGTCGGATTGTCGGTGGCAAGCCCGGAACCGAAAGCGTGGACGACGCGCTGAACAAGCCCGGCGTGGTCTATGTCGCCGGTATGGCGGCGTCGAACACCCTTATCCTCCGCTCGTCCGACAAACGCTCGCTGGAGCAGGTCAAAAAGCTCATCAAGGAGCTGGATAAACCATCCCCGCAGGTGCTTCTCGAAGTCAAAGTGCTCGAGCTGAGGTTGGGTGATGAAAGCCGCCGGGGATTCGATATTCTATTCAAATCGGATGATGGCAAGTATTCGGGCGGGTTCGCCAACGGCTTGATCGATATCGCCGGAGGGGCGGGCGGGAATATCATCGCCAAGCCGGGGCCGACGCTCGCCCCTAGGGGAACCGGTATCGACAGACGCGCCGCGGTCTTCAACTATGTGTCGAACAATGTCCGCGCCAGGATCCAAGTAATGAACCAGAAAGGTAATTTGAAACTGCTTTCCACCCCTTCGCTGCTCGTCGCCGACAACGAGGCGTCGAGAATATTCGTCGGCACCGAGACGACCATCCTGACCGAACTGCAAGTGGAATCGAATACGACTAGCGGGAACAATCCGGTTACCACCTACAATTACAATCCGATCACCCAACGGCGGAACTTGGGCACTACTCTCCTGATAACCCCGAAAATACACGCGGACGACACCGTGACCATCAGGGTGATGCAGGAAACATCCGATCGGGGCGACACCCAAAGGGTTGTTTACGGCTCCGACCAGCAGGGCGGACAACGCTATTTCGACACGACCGATATAAACCAGAGGATTGTCACGACCACGGTCGAAGCGAAGACAGGTCAGATTATCGCCATCGGCGGATTGGTGAGCGAACGCGAGGAGGAGCGCGTGGAGGGAGCGCCCGTGGTGGGGGACATCCCCCTCATCGGATCCCTTTTCCAACGCGTCACCAAACGGAAATTAAGGGCCGAGCTCCTGATTCTGATAAGGCCCTATGTCATATTCGCCCCGGGTGGCGCGCAAAGGGTTTCCGACGCGTTCCTCAAACGGATAAGCAGACATAAAACGGCGAAAGACCCGAATCATCCGGAATTGAACGTGAAAGTCAAAGATGTGAAAAAGAAAACCGACTCCAAGTCGGCTTTCCAACGCTTCCAGGAATGGCTTTATCCCGAAAAATACAAAGACAAAGACAGGTCTCCGGAAAACGCGAAGCCGGAAGCCGGACACTAAATTCCGACTACATGGAAACCACGGCGGGGCAATACGGTGGGGGTCGGGCCTTCCGCAAAGACGGAACGGCACCCGCAGCACGGAAGGGGCCTACCCGAGGAACGACGGGCCTGAGTATCGAGCAACGTGCGGAACTACCCCCAAACCCCCTAAAAACAGATTCAACCCAATAATGATTAGGCACTTGCCAATTATTCAGCAGGCCATAGATTGTTCAGCAAGTCCTATATCGCTGGGGACAACAACAGAGCAACCCAATGGGTAATTTGTCATCCAATTCGGAATATTCTCGTTTTCTAGGAGAGCACGCGTTTCCCGCAAGTGCGCTTATGGTCCGTCCGGCAGTGGCTGTAGCCGCATCCGTGGCGGAAATGCTGTCGTTCGACAAAAAAGCCTCCAACATGTTGCAACTTTGCGTCGAAGAGGCATTCATGAACGCGGTGGAAAACTACTCCGGGATGGCTCGCCCGGACGACCGCGTCACAATGGATTTCCACATCCGCGGGAACGAACTCGTCATCTCCCTCAGGGAAAAGGGGATTCCCTTCAAATCGCTGGGAGAGGAACGGTTTTCCGCGGAAGATATAAAGTCCATGGAAAATCCCGGTTTGGGGGTGTTTTTGATGGAGTCGTTCATGGATAAGGTGGAGTTCCTCGTCCATGGTCGTAGCGGAAAAGAAGTGCGTATGACAAAAAAACTCGCGTCCGAACAACTCCCTCGGAAATTGCTGGACTCCCTCGACTCCTCCGGACGCGCTAGACGCAAACGGATCACCGTCACCAACATCCAATACCGCCAAACCCGATTGGAAGAGTTGGAGGATCTCTGCCGAATGGCATGGAAATGCTATCGATACACTCAGGAGGACTTCATCTACTCCAAAGAGGCGTTGCTACACAAAATCGAACACGGGGAATTCGACTCGTTCGTTGCGGTCGACGCCGACAGTGGCGCTCTAGTGATGCACTTGGGGCTCAAATACCACCAGCCGGAATCAAAGGTCCCGGAGCTTGGCATGGCTTTCGCGGACACGACGTATAGAATCGGGCAAGCCGCCCAAAATCTCGGACGGTTCGCCATGGCGCAGGCTCAGGAAAAGGGATGCGACGGCGTTTTCGACTGCTCCGTGACGACACACTCCCACTCGCAACGCGATATGCAGGAGATAGGTTCCTCTCCATGCGCCCTGATGCTCGGAATCGCGGCCGAGGGAATGCGGGCGAATATCCCGGGCACCACTGAACAGGAAAAAGGCTCGGTTATGAACCATTATCAAGCGTTCAATAAAGAGCCTCGGACCATCTTCCCCCCGGAACATCACCGCGAAATAATACGCGACATATACGACTGGATGGATATGCCGCGTTCTTTCGGCGAAAACAAGGACTCCATCCGGACATCGGAGCCCGGCGAGTCGTTCATAGTGGAACTTCCCCGCGAACTCCGCGCGGCGTTCGTGGTCGCCAACTCTATCGGCTCCGATTCCGCCAATCAAATCTCGCGGCATCTCAAGGAATTGGACTATAAAAAGATGGACGCGCTTTTCGCGTTCCTCCCCCTAGGCGATGAAAACTCCCCGGCACTCGTCAAAAGATTTGAGGAAAAAGGATTCTTCTTCGCCGGGATCATGCCGCACATCCATAACGGCGACGACCGGATCATACTTCAGAAAACCAATATCAAACTCGATCTCGACAAGATAAAGGTATACGGCGAAAAATCCCGAAAGCTATTCGACTATATAAGGAGGGTTTACTGAAAAAGTCGGAATTAGTCTTTTGCCGGCAATACTCGGCCGGCCTGGCTGGAAGCCTCGCAAATTCCTATTTTGGGACTTCCCCGGATGCTGGGGACAAATAGCCGTGGCCACCCAAAAATGGAAAGGGATAATGAAGGGGTTGAGAAAAAAGAACGCGCAAAACCGAAAATCAAAAAATTTCGATTTTGGAAATACGCGGATTAATCCGAGCGTTTCGCTAATCTAGCATCCCGCGCAACCCGCGGAAAGGTTGACTCCGAGCGTAACAACCTTATCTTTACCTGTAGACGTGCTTTGCGAGTGGACTCAACGGCGTTTCGCCGACACCCCAACCACGCTAAAAGGATAATTATGGGATTAGGAAGAGCAATATTGTGCCTGGTTCTACCACCATTGGCGGTTCTCGACAAAGGTTGCGGCCCGTTGTTAATAGTCACCATCCTCACAATCATTGGCTGGCTGCCCGGAGTAATCGCCGCGTTAGTCGTTTGCATGAGCGACAACGGCGCGCAAAGCGGAGGATGGAGCTGAAATGGCCTTGACCGACCACCATACACACACGTGGCTCTGCAAACACGCTTCGGGCCTCCCGGAGGAGTACATGGCGGAAGCCATCAAGGCGGGGCTTTCCGGTCTGGGCCTCGCCGACCACTTTCCTTGGCCAGCGGACTACGACGAGAAGCACCGAATGGCTCCGGAGGAGTTTCCAACCTACAAAAAAATGGTCGAAACGCTCCGAGCCAAGGCCCCCCCGGGCATGGACATCCTCTTCGCCGCCGAGGCTGATTGGGTGCCAGGACACATGGACGAATGTTTCGATGCCCTCGAGAAGGAGGATTTCGACTATGTCATCGGTTCCATTCATTTCGTGGACGACCTTCCATTCGACCATCCCGACCACAAGGCGGTGTGGTTCACCGAGGGACGCCCCGCCTTCATATGGAGAAGATACTACGAGTTGATGCTCGACATGGTGTCGAGTGGCAAATTCGATATTGTGGGACACTTCGACCTGCCCAAAAAATTCGGTGTCCGCCCTCCCCCGGAAGCGGATACCGATTCCCTAGTCGACGAAATCATCGCCGTGGTGGCGGACCTGGGAATGGCGGTGGAAATCAACACATCGGGCCTGCGCAAACCTGTGGGGGAAATGTATCCATCCATCGATGTTCTGACGAAAATAGCGAAGTCGGGCGCTCGGGTGGTCTTGGGCTCGGACGCCCACGCTCCACGGGAGGTGGCGATGAGTTTCGCCAAGGCCGTGGACATCGCCCGGGAGGCGGGATTCAAGCACATTCACAACAAATCGGGCGGAAAATTCGTTTCAGGCTTGATTCTTTGAACGCAATTGGGGTTTGCTGGATAATTGGGAGATTCGAACAATGGGAAAAATCCTATGCCTACTTTCATTTCTGGCGGTTGCGGCTGTAACGGCGCGGGCCGATGGGGAATGGAAAGGAACCAAGACGAAAAGCCATGGTGGATATGACAAATATTCATTCAAGTTCGAAGGGAAGAAAGCCTGGGTGGTCGTACCCAAAAAAGCGGCTCCGGGAAACCCCTGGGTCTGGCGCGGACGATGGGCGACTTTCCATATAGGCCCTGATAAGATACTCCTCTCCAAAGGATTCCACATCGCGTACCTGGATACTGGTGGCATGCTCGGATGCGACGACGCCTTGGATATGTGGGATAAATTCTACGATTATATGACCAAAGAACACGACTTGTCTACAAAACCCGTTCTCGAGGCTGTAAGTCGAGGAGGGCTCTTCGTCCTACGCTGGGCGGCACGCCATCCCGGCCAGGTGGCGTGCATCTACGGAGATTCCATTGTTTGCGACATAAAAAGCTGGCCATTGGGTAAATGGAAAGGCGACCACGACAAGACTGGAATGCGGCAACTAGGAAAATACTACGGACTCAACACCAAGGAGAAAATTCTGGCGTTCAAGGGCAATCCGATAGACGACTCCGTGGTCAAACCCATAGCCAAGGCGAAAATCCCTATCCTGCTTCTGGTGGATAAAAAAGACCGAATCGTCCCACCGGACGAAAACTCGCTGGTATTCGCTAAACGGTACTCGGAACTGGGAGGAGGCGACGTGGAAATAATGTACGTCCCCAAAAACTCCAAAACCAGCCTCAAAGGGCATCACTTCCCGCACCCGGACCCAGCCAAGGCGGCAGCGTTCATGGAAAAATATGGAATGGCGGCAGCCAAACCGGCAAACCTGAATCTGGGCCTTTGAGCCTATAAACAACCCCCGCCCTTCCACTTTTATCCATCTCGACGCTAGGAGAACGCTGCGACATAAACGACCACATTCCGACAACGGTAAATTCCCGCGTCCCACATCTTGCATTCATCTCTCAAATGTAGCATAGGACTCACTGAATAATTGGCAAGTACTTAATTTTCATTGGGTTAAACCTGTTTTTAATGGTGTCATCTCCAAGGTTTTGGCAGCAAATCTCCCAAAACCCTTGGAGCCGACTAGCGATTTGAGGCGCTTGCCAATTCCGCGAAACACGTTCGTGTGTTTTAAATGTGCCCAGCGCGCGCTGGGGCACCTATGCCTATCAGGCGCGAAGCGTCCTCCCGCAAAGCCCGCGGGGTTTGCAAAGCGAACGGAAGGATCGGCTTATTGCCTACATGTCCCGCCGTAGCTTTGGCGAAGGCGGAGCCACTGACCCGTTCTTGACTTTTTCAGCAAACCCTAATATAATGGTGTCGCCAAAGGTGTTCGGAACCGTGCCGATTTTCCGTCGCTCCTAGGAATTTTCCCTCTTCGTTGGGAGAGACTCACGGAGCACAGCAGGGAAGCTAGTTCCTCCTTTGCCGGAGGTTCGCATTTCACTCGAAAAGCAAGTGAAGCAAGACGGGATACGAGTTAAGTGGCGAGTTGTTCCTTCCATTCGCTAAACAGGCGCTTTCGCCTGTGCGAGTTACGGCGAGACATCACCATGACGAGAGGAGGTAGAACATGACGAATCCTAGATCCGTCCCCCTCCCACTGCAAGGCGCGCCAGTCCGGAAACTCGAATTTGGAAAACTGGAACTGGTGGGAAAGGATGACGGGAAATGAGCGGAACGAAAAGATTCGTCCTTCCTGGCGACAGCGACGATTGCGACGATTGCGCTTCCATACTCGTTGTGGACGACGAAGAGCTGGTTCGGCGTTTTCTAACGTCGGCCTTGAAAGAATTGGACTACACGGTGGCGGCCGCTGAAAATTGCGACAAGGCGAAGGAACTTCTTGCCACCGAGAAATTCAATCTTATTCTATGTGATGTGAACCTGCCAGGAATGTCGGGAGACGAGTTTCTTCCATTCTGCAAAAGCAACTATCCCTCCACCGAAATAATCCTTATCACAGGCAATCCTGGGATAGACGCCGCCGTCCATGCAGTCAAAAAAGGCGCTTTCGACTATCTCCCCAAACCCATTTCCATAGAAACCCTGCAAAACAGGGTGGCGGCCGCCCTAGTGGGGGCGGACCGGCAAGGTCCAGACTCGGAACACCAATCCACGGTGGCGGGATACAAAATTCTCAAAACACTGGGCTCGGGCTCTATGGGGGTAGTGTTTCTCGTTGAAAAAGAGGGTATGCAATACGCTTTGAAAATGCTCCGGGCGGATATCACCGACGAGGTATCTCAACGAAATCTAAAACGCTTCAGCCGAGAAGCCGACATTCTCTCCGGCCTCAACCACCCCAACATAGTGCGTTTTTTGGAGCACGGAATCTGGCAAGAAAAAAACATTCCATATTTTGTCATGGAACTTATATCCGGCCAGCCACTGTCATATCACATAAGAACTGGAATGCTGACGATTAAAGAAAAGATATCCGTTATGAAGCAAGTCGCCTCCGCATTGGGATTCATACACGAACACGGCGTTCTCCATAGGGATATCAAACCAGCGAATATCCTGCTGACCTCGGACTATGTGGTTAAAATAACCGATTTCGGCATAGCGCGAATCACTAATTCCGAACTGACTATAACACAGGAATCTCTAGGGTCCCCCGCGTACATGTCCCCGGAAGCCTTCGGCGGGTCGGATCAATACATCCAATCCGATATCTTCTCCTTTGGAACTATATGCTATGAACTCTTCACGGGCCAAAAACCGTTCGATGGAGATGATATCGCCGAGATGATGGACTCCATAAGAAACGAACGCCCAATAGAACCAATACAGCTGGCTCCAGATATTCCACCGTACATCCAGGATATCTTGGCGAAAATGCTCGCCAAAAGACCGGAAGACCGCTTCAGCTCGGCAAACGATATAATACAAGCGATGGACCACCAACACACCGACGGCACCAGCGGCATAACCTCGCGCCTATTAAGAGTCCTGCTACTGAAGAGACCCACTTGGCGATAGTGCCGAGCGCGCCGTGGTCACGCTAAGTGGGGCTTGCTGAAAAAGTCGAGAACGGGTGAGTGGCTCCGCCTTCGCCAAAGCTACGGCGGGACATGTAGGCAATGAGCCGACGGCGTATAGGCATACTCCAAGGCGAAATTAGGGTTTACTGAAAAAGTCGGAAACGTGCCAATCCTCCGTCGCCCTTCGGGCTATGGAGGA
>WFSE01000189.1 GCA_015486135.1 Lentisphaeria bacterium | reverse complement strand
GCATTCCGGCCTCAAGAAGCCTTATCGCCCTAAAGCGCAAAACTTCCTGAGCCTCGCCGCCAAGTTTTCTTGTGTCAATAAGATTCATAATGCGCTACCTGTAGCATTGATACGAGAAATGTCAAGTATTTTTATGTCTGGTTAATAACACTATGAAAACAAAGCTCTTGCCAATTATTCAGTGGGCCCTTCTAGGATGCCCCGGTTTCATGGATGATGTACGGTGGCGGTTCTCCACCCTGATGAGGGCGGAAGTGCTGGACGTGACCCGCCGTTTCAGCCCTCCTTAGCGCGGAGCGGGTTATTGCCATCAAATCCACCGCAATTGAGGGGGGGGCGCGAACTGCTTGCGTTAAGACGCTTGATATGCTAAAAAATAGTAGTATAATGTGGGGCGGGAGGGAGATGAGGTGGTGAACGTTCGGGCGGGGCGTCTATGGTTTTGAAGAGGTACGCTCCAAGGCGAGGACAACGAACTCGGCGGTGTTTTAACGGCTTGTGGACGCTTAGGGAAAGGAGGCTGGGATGAGAGGGTTGACAAACAAGCAGAAGCGAATATTGAAGTTTATCGAGGCCTTTGGGCGAGACCATGGCATGGCTCCCACGGTTTACGAGCTTTCGGAGAAGTTCAACGTGAAAACTTCCACTATGTTCGCCCACATCCAGGCACTAGCCAACAAGGGTTTTCTGACACGCTCTTCCAAGGCGAGAAGCATTGTCCTCTCTAAAAGGGTGGCTATGACACAGCAACACGATACCCCTATGGTCGAAATCCCCCTGGTAGGAAGGGTTTGCGCGGGATTGCCCGTGGATGCCCCGGAATGTCGGGAGGGGGTTGTTTATTGCGATCCGGCTTTTCTCGGTGGCGACAACATTGGCAGGCTTTTCGCCCTCAAGGTGCGTGGTGAAAGCATGCGCGACGCAGGCATATTGGACGGTGATGTTGTGATTGTGCGTCAAACACACAACATTCGGCGCGGGGACATTGTCGTGGCTTTGGTGGATAACGAAACCACGGTCAAAAAATACTATCCGGCTCCGGGGGCCAAGGTGGAGCTTCGTCCCGCCAACCCCGAGTTCCAACCTCAGATACATCCCGTCGAAGATGTGCACATCCAGGGCAGGATAGTGAGTCTGCAACGCCGATATTGACAACGGACGCATGCCCTCCCGCGACGGGGTCGGGATCGGCATTTCTGGCTTCAGTCCTACCCGAGGAACGACGGGCTTGAGTGTCAGGCAACGTGCTGAACTGCCCCCAAATACACTGATGCCGGACACACTACTTGCCAATTATTCAGCGGGTCCTATATCCTCGTCGTGCCGTTTCCCGCCACGATTTTGCCGCATACGGCGGCCTCGTGGCCGTGGGCGTTGGCGATTGAAATAACACTCTCCGCGGCATCCGCGGACGTGAAAAACACCATGCCAAAGCCCATATTGAACACCTTGTGAGCCTCGTCACGGGATATCCCGCCGGTTTCCACAATAAGCTGTATGACGGGAGGTGTAGGCAAAGACTCAGTGTCGAAGTCCAAATCCACGTCCTTTGGAAGTATTCGGGGAATGTTATCGATAATGCCTCCGCCAGTGATATGGGCCATGCCGTGGATTGGAAGCCTAGATTCTAGCATGGCTCTCACCGCGTTCCAGTAGCAGGTGTGCGGTTTGAGCAGGGCCTCTCCTATGGATCCTCCGTCCAGCGACTCCAGCTCCGTATCGACCGAGTATTCCGCCTTCTCGAAGAGGATGTGCCTAGCGAGACTGTAGCCGTTGGTGTGGAGGCCGTTGGACGCCAGCGCCACCGCCACATGGCCGTCTTTTATTTTCCCCCCCGTAATGATTTTATCTTTCTCCACCACTCCGGTAATCGATCCGACCAAATCGAAGTCGTCTCCGTACATCCCAGGCATTTCCGCCGTCTCTCCGCCGAGAAGCGCGCATCCCGCGGCGGCGCAGGCCTCCGCCAACCCGGTTAGGACTTCCTCGTAAAGCGGGGAGCGCAGTTTCCCTATCCCGATGTAGTCCAGGAAGTATATAGGCTCGGCGCCCTGGACGATGATATCATTGACGCAGTGATTGACGATGTCGTGCCCGACGGAATCGAATTTACCCATCATCATCGCCACGGCCAACTTGGTGCCAACCCCATCAACGCTGGACACAAGGACCGGTTGATTGTACTTCGAAAGATCAAGTTCGAAAAGCCCTCCGAACCCACCTACCGGGGCAAGCATTTCGGGGCGTCGCGCCTCGGCTATTTTACTCTTCATCTTGGACAGCAGGCCTTTCGCCAAATCAATGTCCACTCCAGCATCTTTGTAGGCGCTTCCTGACATGCGCTTGTCTCCTTTCGAGTGTGGCGCCCCTCCGCCGATGGAGGGGGGCTTCAATTTCCCCCCCAAGATAATCCCCGCTAAGGGCTTAATCAAGGGGGGGCTGAAAATGTTGGAGGGATGCGTCTCCGCATTCCTAAAACTTCCCTGTGCGTTCTTTTTTCTTCTTGCCTCGGGGTAGATGGATGACTCTGCCCCCCCCTTGTAAACATATTAAGTTAGTATATGTTGTGTCAAGCCGAGGTCGCTATTTCATACAACACGGAGAGAAGAATGCGTAAATCAATTTTTATTTTATCTATTATTAATTTTGCTGTTTTTGTTCTTAATGCGGAAGAGGCAACTCCCATGGATAAGGCTCTGCAGCCAGGCACGACAACAATGATAACTTGCTTTGTCCCGAAGGGGAAAAAACCTTCTCTGAGCGGTGGCGAAGGCACTTCGGAAGATATCAAAAAAGCTGACTGGAAAAAACCCTACCATTACAGGCTGTATATACCAAAAGAGTATGATAAAGATAAAAGCAGGCGGTTTCCCTGTATGTTTATAGCCGACCCTAGCGGTAATGCGCAAATGAGAAATATGAGGAACCGTCTTCAAAATGACAACTGGATAGTTGTTATGCTTGTAGAGTCCTGTAACGGTCACCCTGACTGGGCGGCTAATTTTATCGCGGCCCATGACGATGTAATAAAGCGTGCGCGGGTCTGTGAAACGTTCAAATTTGCTACTGGATTTTCCGGAGGCGCCCGTTGTGTAAGCGAATACCCGCATTGCCGCAAAGGTTTTCGCGGAGTTATTCTCCAGTCAGCCGGGTTCTTTGACGGTAAATATGCGGAATACCCCGCAGCTACAGCTGTCGCTGGAACTTTTGGGACAAAAGATTTTAATATGTACGAATCCCAGGAGATTCGCCGCGAGCTTAACCGTCGAACACCATCACACGTGGAGATATTCGAAGGAGATCATTCCTGGGCTCCGACACCGTATTTCGAGAGAGCTATGGACTGGATGGAAGAAGTTACTTTTATAACGACAAAAAGAAAACTATCAAAACAAGACCAATCAGGCTTTGTCTGGATTTTGGATCAGAAACTGAGACATCTGAAAAATGCAAGTTCTGATGTTGATAGGTATATCCTGATAAAAGAGATAATGGCAATCGCCAAAAATGGGAAACTTCTTTCAAGTAAAGACTACAAAGATAAATTGATGAATTTGAAAACAGAATTTGCCGCGCTTAAGAAAAAACCGGATGTGCTTAAGGAATGCAAGGCGGCTATAGATTTTGAAAAGTGCCAGGCGAAAATCATATTATTTGACAGAGTGATGCAGAAAAAAAAAGCTTTATATAAGAAAGTTGCCATGAGTAAAAAAGATATGTCTACTCTTGAAAAGATGAAAATAGAACTTCAGAAATTCATTAAGAAACATGCCGGCACCCGCTTGGCGGAGAAATCACAAAACACGCTGAATTCCCTTGAGCTGGAATATAAAAATGTCACGATGCGTAAATAATAAGCAACTTTTTTCGATTAACCAAATATGGGTGGGAGAGCGGGGGCACATGTGGCGTGACGCTTGCGGCTGAAGATGGTTCTTTCGGACATCGTGCGACTGCCTACACCTCGATAAAAAATCAAACAGAAGCGAACGCAAAATATATGCGGGAGATAGTTTTACCAATATTTTTCGAAATGAATTCGTTGGTACTTAGGGCTCACTGAATAATTGGCAAGTGCTTAAGAATTATTGGGTTAAATGCCTTTTTGGTGGTGTCATCTCCAATATTTTGGGAGCACACGTTCGTGTGTTTTAAAGGCGTCCCTCGCTCCGCTTGGGCGCAGACCTCCCAAAACCCTTGGAGACGACTAACGATTTGAGGCACTTGCCATTTCCGCGACACACGTTCGTGTGACTTAAGGGTGTGCCGCGCTACGCTGGGACACCTAGTATCCGGCAGGCGCGAAGCGTCCTTCCGCAAAGCCCGCAGGGTTCGCAAAGCGAACGGAAGGATCGCCTAATCACGAGTCCTCCACAGCCGCT
>WFSE01000188.1 GCA_015486135.1 Lentisphaeria bacterium | reverse complement strand
GGCGCGCGATGTGTTGGATGCTTGGCGCGCCCGTCCGCGGCGCGAACGGATCATGGCTGGAGCGTTGGCAGCGGTGCTGTTGTTTGGCGCGGAATACTCGTTGCTAGTGAAGAAGCGGCTGGCGGTTATGGCGCGGCTGGAGCGCGGAGCGTCGGCGACGGGGCGGCTTCCCGGGGGTGACGGGGACACTGTCCTGAAGGAATTGGAGAAGCGTAACGCCGATCTGCGCGGGAAATTGGCGGTGTTGTCGAAGCGCGGATCCAAGGGGTTGTCGGGCACGGCCGCCACGCTGGCAGCGGTGGATGCGTTGGCCGAGCGTTGCGGACTTGTGATTGTCAGACGGGAGAGCGTGGACGCCCATTCCGGAGCGGTCCAGCGCGGAGCGGCGGGAAAACTAGCCTCGAATCGTGGTGGAGGCGCGGGAATCGCGTTCGCCAAGTATTCCTACGAGGTTCGCGGGCGGTTCGCGGCTTTTCGGCGGTTTATACGAAATGTCGGTGCCGTCAAGACGCCGTTTCGTGTTTTGAACGTGGCGCTATCCAGGCGTGGAGAAGGTGTGGTGTCAGCGGTTTTCGATGTGGATATTCCGGTTCCGGAGAGAGATATATGCTGGTTGACGAAATAGATGTTGGATCGGTTAGGATTCCCCGGGACGTGTTGGGGCTGGTTCCCGCGGCGTTCGCTAGGCGCGCCAAGGTTCTTCCCGTGTCGGTTTCGGACGACACGGTGTCGGTGGTTATGGCGTCCCCGGAAGATTTCGAGACCCTGGACAAACTGGAAAACATGACGGGGTTGATCGTCTCTCCGATTCGGTGCGGTGACTTGACCGATCTGGATTTGGCGATCAGGCGATTTTATCCTCGCGTCGACGGTGACGCGGACGGCGCGGAAGCCGTATTCGACTCCGTGATAAACCGCGCCGTCCACATGCACGGATCCGATATCCACATATGTCCCTCCGCCGACGGGGGAGTTGTGCGGATGCGGATTGACGGGAAAATGATAGAGGACAGGAAATTGGACAGGCATGCCGTCGCCGAATTGACCTCCTTCGTGAAAGTGATGGCGGGGATGGATATAGCGGAGCGGCGCGCCCCGCTGGACGGTAGCGCGACCCTTTTCTCGGAAGGCGAGGAGGTTCACTTGCGGATAGCCACCATTCCCACGGCGTACGGCGAGCATGTTACAATACGCCTCCTTTCCAAGGTGATGATCGAGGGATTGGACAGCCTTTCCGACTTGGGAATGAGCGCCGCGCATTATGCGCTTTTCCGCGACGCGTTGAAATATCCCAGCGGTATGATTCTGCTTTCAGGCCCCACCGGGAGCGGCAAAACGACCACGCTGTACGCTTCTTTGCGGTTGTTCTGCGAGGACACGACCCGGCATGTGGTGACGATCGAGGATCCGGTCGAGATGCCAATTCCGGGGGCGACACAGGTGAAAGTCGATTCAGATGGCGACCGGGTGAGTTTCGCCAAGGCCTTGAAGAGTGTTTTGCGCCACGATCCGGACGTCATAATGATTGGCGAGATACGCGATTTGGAAACCGCGGATATCGCGGTCAAAAGCGCGCTTACCGGACATCTAGTGTTCTCCACCCTGCATACCAACAGCGCGGCGGGGATATTGACTAGGCTGGTCAATTTGGGTGTCCCCGCGTATCTAGTGGCGGCGACGATTAGAATCGCTGTGGCGCAACGGTTGGTCAGGCGTCCTTGCCCGCATTGCGTCGGTTGGCATGCCCCGGCGCCAAGAGAGGTGGCGCTTCTCCGGGCCGCCGCCGGGATCGACGCCGTGGAACGGATTCCGGAGGCTCGCGGTTGCTCCCTTTGCGCATCAACCGGGTATTTGGGAAGAACCGCCATATACGAGATGCTTCCCGTTGACGACAATGTGAAGCGGATGATCCTCGATGGTGCTGGAGAGGCGGAATTGGAAGCGGTTGTCGCGGCGGACGAGGTGTTGCCCACGCTTTGGGAGGACGGCGTCGCAAAGATATTGAAGGGCGATACGACGCTGGAAGAGGTCGAGGCGGCGTGTCCGGCGTTGGCATTGGGTAAACAGCATGGCGGAGAGGCGTGATGGGAGACTTTTCATATAAAATAATGATTGGCGGCAGGCCGGAACGGGGGGTTGTCGCCGCCAACGATATCCGCGAGGCGGCGGCGTTCCTCCGACGGAAGAACTCGATAATATTGGATTTGGCGGAGTGCCGTATCGAACGCGGGGCGAATGCGTCAGCTAAACGCAATTCCCGCGGAAACGGCGGAGGGGGGACGTTCGACCGTATCCTCTCGGGCCTACTGATCTCCAAGAAAAGCTTGGAGTTGAGCGCTAGGAATTTGGCGGTGCTGATAAAGGGTGGCGTGCCCATACTCACCGCGTTGGAGGTTTGCGCCAGTCAGGCCAAGGGACGCCTTGGGCGCGCCTATCTGACCGTGGCGGAAAAAATACGTGCCGGGAAATCGCTGGAGGAGAGCGTCGCCGAGGAGATGCCGTTTGTCGGGAAGCTGACCCTGGGGCTGGTCAAAGTGGGCGAGAGCAACGGCGCGCTGGATGCGATGCTCCTTTACGCCGCGGACATAATGGAGAGGTCGAGAAAGATACGCAATGATGTTATCCAAGCCATGAGTTATCCTTGCCTGGTGACTCTGATGTCTCTGGGCGCGGGATTCTACATAACCACGGTGGCGATCCCGAAGATTACGGCGCTTCTTGGCTCAAAAAGGAGGATTCTGCCTCCTATAACCTTGGCGTTGCTCGATGTCAGCGCATTCGTCCGGGCCCATTGGGCGGCGATACTTCTAATCCCCTTGGCCGCTTTTGTGGCACTGCTTTTGGCCAGGCGCAATCCTGTTCTCGGAGAGCGGATCGACCAATGGCTATTGAGAATACCGTTGTTAGGAAAGGCTTTCAGGACCTCCGCCAATTCCCTTTGGGCCCGCAATCTGGGCATGCTTCTACGAAGCGGTATCGACATCATATCGGCTATAAAACTCACCGCCGAGGGCCTGCCCAATATCCGCGTCAGGAAGGAACTGGAGCGCGCCGGGGAGATGGTGCGGAGCGGCACTCCGCTTTCGGAGAGCATCAGGAAGACTGATATAGCCAAATTGTCGCCGCTGGCGGCGTCGATGGTCGAGATAGGCGAAAACACGGGAACCGTGGACGATGGACTTTTGTATGTGGCGGATTTCAACGAGAAGGAACTGGAACGGAGGCTTGATTTCCTTTCCAGAATGATAGAGCCGGCGATGTTGGTGATTGTCGGAGGAATGGTCGCGTTCGTTTACATGGCCTTTTTCATGGGGCTGATGGCGGTGACCAGAGG
>WFSE01000187.1 GCA_015486135.1 Lentisphaeria bacterium | reverse complement strand
GGAATGGATTGAACTAGAAAACAAAAATTATTAGTGTGTATTAGTGTCCATTAGTGGTTCGAATTTAATGGCGGCATCCCGGGAATTGGAAAAGAGGGGGCGTGCATGGTATGTTTTTCCGGTCGCTGGAGGAGTGTGTGGCTCCGCCTAGGGGCTCGTCCACGTTGAGGTATGGCAAAAGAGGGGAGAACCACGAATGAACACGAATAGACACGAATGGGTGGGGTGAAACAGGGAGATAAGAAGAATTATTAGTGTATATTGGAGTCTATTAGTGGTTCAAAAATAGGGAAAGTAGTATAATGAATGCGAATAGACGACTTGGGAGGCGGCTATCTGGGAACTTCAGATAATTCAAGAGAGATTTACGGCAAAAAAGGAAATGCTTAGCTATGAAAGCGAAGATAGTAGCCCAAGGAACTAAAATAACCGTTCTATCCAAGGGAGATGAGGAGGATTATATCTCATTGACTGATATTGCGCGTTATAAAAATCCAGACGAGCCGAAAGATGCGGTAAAGAACTGGATGCGTTTACGATCCACGATCGAATTTATAGGGTTATGGGAACAATTGAATAATCCAGATTTTAAAGGGGTCGAATTCGACTCCTTTAAAAATGAGGCAGGCTCAAACGCCTTCACTCTATCTCCTCAAAAATGGATAAAATCCACCCATGCCATCGGCATTACTTCAAAATCGGGGCGCTATGGCGGAACCTTCGCGCATAAAGATATAGCTTTTGAATTCGCATCATGGATTTCAGCCGAATTTAAACTCTACATAATAAAGGACTATCAGCGTCTCAAAGCCGATGAGAATAGTAGGATATCATTGGAATGGAATGTGAATAGGATTATTGCAAAAATCAATTATAAGATTCATACCGATGCTATAAAAGACAATCTAATTCCGAAACAAGTTTCCGCAAGACAGCAGTCTTCCACCTATGCGAACGAGGCGGATATGCTGAATGTTGCCTTGTTTGGCAAAACCGCCAAAGAGTGGCGTGAAGAATGTCCTGAAGCCACTGGCAACATGCGCGATTGCGCCAGCATTCAACAACTTATTGTGCTGTCAAATCTTGAAAGTATGAATGCCGAACTTATAAAACAGGGTATCCCTCAAAATCAAAGACTGCTATTTCTTAACAAAATGGCAATAGAACAGATGAAATCCATAATTGATAATCAAGCGATAAAGAGGATTGAGTCCACGAAAAACACGAAAAGCACGAAAAAAGAGGGTAGAACCACGAATGAACACGAATAGACACGAATGGGTGGGGTGAAACAGGGAGATAAGAAGCATTATTAGTGTATATTGGAGTCTATTAGTGGTTCAAGATAGGAAAAGTGGTAGAATGAATGCGAATAGATCCGAATTGTTATTAAAAGACGAGGTTTACGCAGTGGTGGGCTGCGCGTTTGAGGTTCTGAATGAGCTGGGGCACGGCTTACTGGAAAAGCCATATGAGAATGCGTTGGTGGTTGAATTTAAATGCTGCGATATTCCATTCACTCAACAGCCGCGTTATCCTGTCGTATATAAAGGTGTCCAAGTCGGCGAATATGTTCCTGATCTGATAGCATTTGAAAAGATAATCGTGGAGACAAAAACAATAGAACGGATAACAGACACGGAACGGGGGCAAGTATTGAACTATTTGAAGATAACGGGATTGAATGTCGGGGTAATATTGAATTTCAAACACCCCAAGCTTGAATGGGAGCGAATCGTATTATGAATCCCATCCGTGTTTATCCGTGTCCGTCCGTGGTTCAGTACAGGAATGGATTGAACTAGAAAAACAAAAATTATTAGTGTGTATTAGTGTCCATTAGTGGTTCAATATTTTGGGGCGCCATTCCGGGAATTGGAAAAGAGGGGGCGTGCATGGTATGTTTTTCCGGTCGCTGGAGGAGTGTGTGGCTCCGCCTAGGGGTTCGTCCACGTTGAGGTATGGCAAAAAGGCATGGTATGTACAATCCCCCGTATAGGATAACGTCCGCTATTGTGTCGTTGGTCGCCGAGGTCGCGGAAATCGCGGGCCGTATTGGTGCTTTGAGGGAAAACGCCATCGACCCGCGTCTGCGTCGGGAGAACCGCGTTAAAACGGTTAGAGGCTCTCTAGCGATTGAGGGCAATACCCTCTCCGAGGAGCAAATAACGGCCGTTCTGTCGGGGAAGGCGGTGATTGCCCCCCAGCGCGAGATTGCGGAGGCGAAAAACGCTCTTAACGCCTACGACGCGCTCGAAAGGATGGACTCGACTAGCGAGAAAGACCTTTTGGGGGCGCATGAAATATTGATGCGCGGCCTGCTTGACACCGCTGGGCGCTACAGGTCTGGCGGTGTGGGTATAATGAGAGATGGGGAGGTCATCCACGTGGCGCCACCCGCACGACGCGTGTCGGAGTTGATGAAAGATTTGTTCGCCTGGTTGTCAAGCAGCGATGAACATCCCTTGATAAAGAGTTGCGTTTTCCATTATGAATTCGAGTTTATTCATCCGTTCGCGGACGGGAATGGAAGGCTTGGGCGACTTTGGCAAACCTTGATGCTCGCTGAATGGCTGCCCGTCTTTCTTTATATGCCTGTCGAAAATATAGTGAGGGAGCGTCAAGTTGAGTATTACAATGCGATAAACGCGAGTTCATCGGCGGGGGAAGCCACCCCGTTTGTTGAATTCATGATGACGGCCATACTGGATGCCGTCAGGGAGTTTACCCCCCAAGTCACCCCCCAAGTCACCCCCCAAGTCGAGATGCTGCTATCCGTGCTGGCCGGGGAGATGTCCGCGGCGGAGATAATGGCCAAGCTCAACCTCAAAGACCGCAAGTCCTTCCGGAAGGCCTACCTAGTGCCCGCGTTGAACGCCGGCTTGATAGAAATGACTATTCCGGACAAGCCGAACAGCAGATTGCAAAAATACCGGCTAACCTAAAGGGTGGGACCACGGATAAACACAGATAAACATGGATGGGGGGGAGGATAAGTCCGTGAATCCGTGAATCCGTGAGTCCGTGAGTCCGTGAATCCGTGAGTCCGTGAATCCGTGAGTCCGTGAATCCGTGAGTCCGTGAGTCGGTGAATCTGTGAGTCGTACAGGGGGGACAGTGGGACAGGGGGATCCTTCGATTAACTCACTTCGACAGGTTCAGTGCAGGCAGGGCAGGCAGGGGTTCGACTCAAGACTCAGGCCCCAGGACGAAGATGCGGTGTGGTTCCATCAATCCTATTTTCTCCCATAATTCCCATAACTCCCATGCTCCCTATTGCGCAATCCGCGTGATCCGCGGATAAAAGTCCGGCTTAGGGACAGGTTAATGCTGGATTTCTCCTATCTGCGGTGTGGCGTTTGACGGAAGGAGTGATTTGAGACATTAGGATTTTTAATTTGTTTCTAATTTCGGCTTTAGAGTTTAGTGCTTCCAGCGGGGAGCGGTGGCTTGGCAGGAATTGCCGATGTCTTACGGGGATTTGGGCAACAATTGCCCAAATCGGGGGATTCGCATGGGGGCGTTATCCAAGGGTAGATGGTGGTGTGGAAAAAATTTTTGAGTTCAGAAGAGGGCGATTTTTTCCGTTTGGCGCGGGTTTGGCATTTTGATTGCTAAAGGGGTGGCGCCGATTGTCGCGGACTGGAGTCGACGCCTTTCCACGGTGTATTGGCGCCATCGGCGTGGCGTCCGTTGGGCCTTCGGGCTGCCTCGCCGATGGTTATCCGTTCGGATCCGGCATATGGCCCTGTCGGAATCCGGTAATTGGCGGTCATGAACGATGCCAAGGCCCCTTTGGGAAAAAGAGTTTAACAGAAAAGGTCCGGAGAGGAGAATTAAAGATGTCGAAATCGAAAACAGCGAGGAGGAGGAACGAGTTCACCTTGGTGGAGCTTGTGCTCGTGGTAACGATCATCGCGGTTCTGGCGGGATTTCTGATTCCGCAAATATCGCAGATCGGGAGGTCCACGGATATGGCGGCGTCGGCGAAGTGTCAAGGAGATATAGCCAAGGATGTCCAGCTTTATTTCGTGCTGCAGAAACGTTATCCGATGTATATGGATTCCCTTTTGGTCGCCACGGCGTCTTACACCGACCCCACGGGAGTTTACACGCCAAACGACTCGGATGGTGATGGCGAGCAGGACACCGGGCTTCCCGACAGCGGCCCCCATTTGGACAGGGCGTTGGTTATGGAGGACATCGGCACGACTAGCTATGGAACCGGGACCTATCTCCGTTCTTTGGCTAGAAGCGGATTTGAATGCGTTATGAACCACGACCGGAGCAAGGTAGGCGACTCCAACAACAGCGGAGTGTTCTACTATGAGCTGCCGAACGGGAAAAGCGCAGGGCAGACATTTTACGCGGCGACGGTGGATCCCGATCCCAGCAACAGCGACGCGCAGAAGATCATCAAAGGCCTTCTCGGTCCGCGCGGAATTCCCACCGGAGCGAAACTCGTAGCGTTTGGATACGGCCCGTCCAACAGCGCGCTTGGCACGACATCGTTGCAGGCGCCGGTCTATCCTGGTTGCGACGGATACTACTACGGGCATTACGTGGCGATATTTATGGTTTACAGCACGGGCGAACGGGCTTCGTTGGTTGGAGTCATCGATTCCTACGGCCGATTCTTGAACTACACGATCGACCAGTACAACGAGTCCCTGCCTAACGGCGCTCGTAGGGGATGATGTTGGTTGCCAACGTTCCCCGCCAGGTCGGCGGGGGCGTTGGCGTTTTTTGCTTTTCACCATGCGGGGGACGGGAAGAGCGGGTTGTCGTCGGCGTTTCTCGATGGAGGAAATTGGCATGAAGAACAAAAGGAACTTTCCGGAGGGAAGGTATTCCAACTTCAACTTGATGGAGTTGTTGCTGGCTATCGCGATAGTCGCGGCGACGGCATCGTTCATAGTGCCGATTTTGGGCGGTGTCGAGGATGAATCCCGCGGAAATGTGGTCAAATACGAGATGGGGAGGTTGAGGGAGGCGTTCGAGAAGTTGGACGCCGATTGCGTGTTGAGCGACGATTCGCTTTTGGACGCGTCCCGTTACGGGCTTTGGATGTTGTCCCGCCGGAATCATCCCGACGACCCATCCAAGGATATTCCCTCATATGATCCTGACCGTGGGCGCGGATGGCGTGGCCCATACGCCAAGGAGGAGGGGGAAGTAGCGGTCGATTCCAGCGCGCCGGGACAGCCGGAGGACGCGTCGGCCGGAGTGAATGTGCCCGTGTTCAAGGATCCCTACTCGGGATACTACCGGGTTCTGATTCCAAGGAACGGCGAACCTTCGAGAATCGCGCTTGTGTGCGTTGGTCCCGACGGGACGCTGGACACCACGCCGGACGACGTTGACTCGTTCGGGAATTTGAAAGCTGGTGGCGACGACATGGTCGTCAGGCTTTTGCCGAACCGCTGAGAGGGGACGGAAGAGGAGGCCCACCCATGAAAACCGAAACGACGGAGAGAAGATGCGACCGCGGACAAGCGATGACATTGGTGGAGCTTGTCGTCACGCTGTCCATTCTCGTCGCGCTTACGAGCGTGGCGATAGTGTCTCTGGACGGTTTGGGTGACGATTCCCGTTACGCCGAGACGCGTTCCCGGGGCGGGATGGTGCTGGAAGCGGTGAACGGGTCGTCGCCAGGCGTCGCGGGGGCGTTTGTCGCCGATATGGGGCGTCTTCCGGCGGTGGCGGCCACGGCGCGCGGCGCGGAACTCGCGGAATTGTTTTATTCGAGCGACGTGTTTTCCGCGATTGACGCGAGCGAGTTGAGGCGGGTGGCGTGGTTCGACAATCCCAACACCGACTGGGGCGGGGCTTCTTCCTCCACGTTTAATTTTTCTTCCGCGACCCGCCGGGTGGAGCTTCCCTGCGGCTGGCGCGGTCCCTATGTGCCCGTCCACTCCGACACTTTCAGCGATGGTTGGGGTGGTGATTGGGAAATCAAAACCACGGACAACGATACTTGGGCCGGAAGCGTCTCTTGGACCGGGTCGCCCGCGTTGTCGAAGACCATTTTCGGTATCCGTTCGCTGGGGAAAAACGGACAGACGGACGGTGCCGGCGCCAAGTGGGAAAACCGGGATATGGCGTTCGAGTTCGAACGGGGCGCGGTGTCCGCGGAATTGACGATCATAATCGAGCGGCTTGACTCGTCGGCGTCGCCTTCCGCGTATGTCCCGGTCGATAGCAGCTTTATGGACCATGTGCGCGCCGCGGTTTTCGCGCCGTATGTCACTCCCGACGGCGATTCCAGCGACAACCTCAAGAGGATTCTAGCCGTCAATGACGTGGGAAGCGCGTCGTTGAGCGTGTCGCCCTCCGCCGACCCCGGATTTCCCCATGCGGAGCTGTCCACGCCCGCACTGTGGAGCGGGTATCACTCGGTGACTCTGCGTGGGCTCGCCCCGGGCCCGAAAAAGATTTACGTGTACGGTTTTCTGGGGACGTCCGCAGCGAACAAATACGGTTCGCGGTTGATTGATGTGGATTTGAAGCCCGGCGCGAATCTCGCGACCGTTTACTTGGTGGAGGCCCTGTGATGAGATTCCCGCTGTTCAATCGTGGATTGCCAAGCGCGCCTCCGGCGACGCTTCTATTCGACTCCGACAGGTGGTACGCGTTTGCCGCGGACGGGCACGCGCCGCTTGGAGTGGAGCGCGTGGATGGTGTCTCTGCCGTGTCTCCGCCTTCCGCGCTTTTGGAACTGGCGCGTTCCGCGGGGGCGGAGAGGGTTAGAGTCGTGATTCCGTCGGAGGTGCATAACCTCGAATTGGATATTCCCGACGATATGCCGTTTTCGGACGCGATTTCCGCGGTGGCTTGGGAGATGGCGGCGATGGGAGGTGGGACTCCCGACGAGATGGTGTATTCGGCCACCCGATTGTCGTCGTATGGCGTGGAGGGGGTCGCCGGAAAGAGATTGTTGGCGGCGGCGTTTAATCGCTCGGAGCTGGATCGAATCGTGGAGGATTGCCGGAGAGCCGGCCTTATGTTCGCCGGAGTGGCGTCCTTGCAACTGGCGCTGATGGCGGCGCATGCGTCTTCCCCCGAGACGGCGGGACGGCCTCTGTTGTTTGTCGGGCGCGACGCGGTTTTCGCATATTCCCCGTCGGCGGGCCCGGGAAGAGCGCCGGTGACCCGCGGAATCGTTTTGGATTCCTCCGACAAGGGCGATCTAGCCAGGTTGGAAAGGAAGATGAGGCGCGGTTTGAACTTGGTGGGAGGCGAGGTGGTGTTGTATGTCTCCGGGCGGGTGGCGCCGGAGGTGTTGGACGTGGTGAGGGAAGGGGTCGCCGGGAAGATATCGTTGGAGCGGAGCACGGAGGATTTGGCGCCGAAGTTGGCCGGGATAGTGGCGGCCGCGCCAGCGGATGGACTGTCGTCGCCATGCCCGGTGGCGATGGGGGTGGCCAAGCGCCGCGACGGGGAATTGTTTTTGGACATGGCGTTGGCGGCGGTTGTGGCGCTGGCGGTGATTATCCCGGCGATCTGGGCGAGCGCTCTGGGATGGGAGATTTCCGGATTGAGCGGGCGCAAGGCCGTAGCCGAGTCGTTCCATAGGCGCGTGGCCGATTTGGAGCGCGAGAACAAGCGATTGAAGAAGCGGGTGGAACTGGCGGAAATGTTGTCGAATGGGGGGAGGATAGACAAGCTGTTTTTGGACGCTTTGAGCGCGGTGGCGGCATCCATTCCATCGGGGGTGGTGCTTGACGCGTTGAAGTATTCGGACGGGAAGATCGAGATGTCGGGGAATGCGGTTTCGCAGAGGAGCTTGTCCGCGTTTCACGCGAAACTGGCTGGGAAACTCAAGGGACTTGGTTTACGGGTCTCTTCGTCCTCGTTGAGGAAGGGGAAGAACGGGGGGACTTGCTTCAAAATGTTGTTGAATGTGACGCGGGG
>WFSE01000186.1 GCA_015486135.1 Lentisphaeria bacterium | reverse complement strand
CGCTTGAACTCGGAGTCCGGACTCGGCCGATAGAAGGGCCCGCATAGCTCCGCCACTTCGGCGAGAAGAAGCCTCGCGAAGGACTCGCGGACGATCCCGAGCATGCAATCCCTGAAAATTTCCCCAATCTCGTTCGGCGACGCTTGACGAAGCGCCTCAAGCACTTTAGGTTCAACCATGATGGCCTCCTTCTTTTTAGATGCTAATTGCTTGACATCTTAATTGAATGGAAGCCATCATCCTTCCAAGGCTATTTTAACAAAAAATGGGATATTGCCTAATCCTAGTGATGAACCTCGACAAATGGTGTGAGTTTTTTTTGTCCCTTTTCCATGCCTCGTTTTCACGGCGCATTCCAGCGGCCATGGTTGGGATGCTTGGAAAAGAGCCCCTTTGGCAGTGGTTGTTTTTTCGGCAAATAGCAAGAAAGAGACTTTTTCAGTAAGCCCTAATTGAGGTGGTATTATTGCTTGGGGTGGGTGTTTGGGGATTGCGGAACATTTTGGATAGCGCGAATACCGCGAGCATGGTCAATGCAACCCCCATGATGTCGAACCACCAAGGTTGGAAGGCGAGGCCATCGTTTGGGAGTGTGGAGTAGCCTGGGATGGCGAAAGGCATAAGTTGGTTCATTGTCATCCATGCCAGGAGATTGTTCGCAGCGTGTGCGAACACGCATGGCCACAGCGATTTTGTCTTGATATAGATTGCCCCTAGGACTATACCGGCCACGAAGGCCGAGATGAATTGATAGGGATTGGCGTGGGCGAGGGCGAAGAGCAAGGCCGACACTAGAAGCGCGGTTTTAGTTGAGTAGCGTTGTAGAAATCCCGCCAGCAACGTTCCTCGGAAGAATATTTCCTCTCCAAATGGTGCGACAAAAACCATTAGCAACATACCTGTCAGCGGGTCGGGGTTGACATTTTTGAGTATGTGTTCTATCAAATCCGGCATGGGAAAGAAGTAGCGGGTGATATTATCCATTTCGGAATTGAGTATTGATACACCGAAGATTAGCAGGAGAATGGGGGGGAGGAGCGATACTTGGAATCCTCCCCTGTTCCATAGCGATGATATTGGGCGTTTGGAAAGAAGCAGAATAGCCACGGCTAGAGAAACTGGCACCGTTATCATTATCGCGATGATGGAGAAGTTGTACCATCCGTTCCACAAGTGTTGAGTGAAGTAGCGAAGAATGGACATTGTCAAGCCGAGGGAGAATTCCAGAGCCAGCATGACCATTATCGCTAGCACGGCCTGCCATACAGCCGTGAACGGCGGCGGTTTGGGTTTTGCCAAAACGGTGTCCAGTTGCTCTTGTGCCTTTTCTGGCTCCATTGCGGATTGGTCTGGGGAATTTTCCGTCGCAGAGGTGGCGGAAGTGCTATCCGGATTAGGCATTTGGCTTCACCCAATATTGACGGAACGGTCTATATGTCCAAGTCCTTGACCGTGGCCGCGTGTTTTTCGATGTAGTTGCGCCTAGGCTCGACATCGTCTCCCATTAGTAGGGAGAAGATTCTTTCCGCCTCGAAGGCATCCTCCATCGTGACTTGGATCATTTTTCTGTTAGCGGGTTCCATCGTGGTTTCCCAAAGCTGTTCCGCATCCATCTCGCCCAAGCCCTTGTAGCGCTGTATTTGAATGCCTTGGCGCCCGTTTTTCTTGATTTCCTCGAAAAGGTCTTGGAGCGAGTTCGTGCGCTTCGGGGAGGAGTCGCCGGAAATTATTTCGAAGAGCTCGTGTTCGTTGTCGCCGTAGAGGTTGGCTATGTTCAAATTGGCTGTGGCCATACGCTCGGCTAGATCTTGGCATGATTTCGCCTCTATTATGGAAAGGACGTCGATGGCCGAGTTTAAAGATGCGGGCTTGGCGGTGTCATCCATTTCCTCCGATACGCTGTATTGTTGGCCACCGTCTTGTTTTTCCTCGACTTTCGGGGCCAGTCTGGCCTCGGCTTCCGCTATCACCTTGGCTTCTTCCTCATCGGAGTACACGTAGGTCTCGGTACGGGTCCCATCCGGTTCCCGTACGATAATTCTAGCTATGGGGAAGTTGCCGTCGGGGTTTTGTTGGGCCATGTATTCCTGCGGAGGAATTCCATGTCTTTCGAGTCCCAAGGCAATTTGGCGAGCGTCCGAAACGAAATTTATGGCCTCTTTAAGGGCCTCGTCGTGGAGTTTTTTGTTGTCTGGAAGAATTGTGACTTTTATATCGTCGCATCCCAGTTCGATAAGATATTTGTCTAGCTGTTCTTCCGTGTCGATGTAGCGCTCTTTCCTACGACGTTTAACCTTGAAGAGCGGAGGTTTGGCGATGTACACGTAGCCGTGTTCAAGCAATGGTTTCATCTGGCGGAACATGAACGTTAGGATCAAAGTTCTGATATGGGAACCATCAACATCAGCGTCGGTCATTATCACGATTCTGTGGTACCGGGCCTTCTCCACGTTGAACTCGTCTTGGCCGACCCCGCACCCTATCGCCGCGATAAGCGATTGTATCTCCTTGTTTTGGAGGATTTTGTCCAATCGCGCCTTCTCGACGTTGAGTAGTTTTCCTCGGATGGGAAGTATAGCTTGGAATGAGCTGTCGCGCCCTTGTTTGGCCGAACCGCCGGCGGAATCCCCTTCCACGATGTACAATTCGCATTTCGACGGGTCTTTCTCGGAGCAGTCGGAGAGTTTGCCCGGCAGGGAGAATCCTTCCAGCGCGCCTTTTCTTTGGACTAGTTCCCGCGCTTTCCGCGCCGCTTCCCGGGCCCTGGCCGCGGTGAGGCCTTTGTTGACCACTTCTTTGGCCACGGAGGGGTTTTCTTCCAGAAACGATCCCAATCCCTCGTTTATCACCGATTCCACGATTCCCCGGACCTCGCCGTTGCCGAGTTTGGTTTTGGTCTGGCCCTCGAACTGGGGGTCTGGAATCTTGACGCTTATAACGGCTGTAAGGCCTTCTCGGGCGTCGGCGCCAGTCATGCCCTTTTCGTTTTTCAGCATATTGTTTGCTTTGGCGTAGGAATTAATCGTACGTGTCAAGGCCGTTTGGAAACCGGTTAGATGGGTTCCGCCCTCTATCGTGTTGATGTTGTTGGCGTAGCTAAAGATGGTCTCGGCGAAGCTGTCGTTGTATTGCATGGCCAATTCGACATCGACACCATCGCGCTCTTTTCTCAGGTATATGACACTCTCGTGTAGTGGTTGCTTGTTGGTGTTAAGGTGGGTAACGAACTCCGATATTCCTCCCTCGTAGAAGAAAGTTTCCGAGCGTTCCTCTTCGCAACGCTCATCAGCAAGGGTTATGGTGACTCCGCTATTGAGGAACGCCAACTCTCTTAATCGGTTGGCGAGAATATCCCAGTTGAATTCATCGACCGAGAAGATTTCGGAATCGGGCTTGAACGACACGACGGTGCCGGTGTCATCGGCGGATTGAAGTTTTGCCAAGGGGGAGACGGTGTCTCCGCGTTCGAATCGCATATGGTGCACGTTGCCGTCGCGGTGGACTTCCACTTCGAGCCATTCGCTCAAGGCGTTGACGCAGGATACGCCCACACCGTGGAGCCCTCCGGAGACCTTATACGCACTATGGTCGAATTTTCCACCGGCATGAAGCACGGTCATAACCACTTCCACCGCCGGTTTCCCTTCCCCCTCGTGGATAGCCACAGGAATGCCGCGTCCGTCGTCCTTGACGGTGACGCTATTGTCCACATGTATGACGACTTCGATTTTGGATGCGAATCCCGCGAGGGCCTCGTCTATGCTATTGTCGACCACCTCGTAGACAAGGTGGTGGAAGCCTCTTTGGCCCGTGTCGCCGATATACATGCTGGGCCGTTTTCGGACGGCTTCCAGTCCTTCTAAAACCGTTATATCGTCGGCATTGTACATGCCGCTATTATTTTCGGATCGAGCATTTTCAGGGAGTTTCTCGTCAGGCATTCAGCTCTCCAATATTTTACTATTTGACAACGTCTTCAGGCCATCTTTTTCCAGCGTAGTGGCCAACTACTCTTAAATATAGTGCGTGGGGCGTTTTTTTCACTCCGGAAAGCTGGGATTTCCGTGAAAAAACGCGCCAATTTGGCGGGCGTTAAACTGGGTTGAACTTTTTTTACCATGTAGTAATTGCAGGGAATGTAGGAGCGGCATCTCAAATGTTGAATTTTTAATGCTTAATTCCGGCTTTCGCGGAATTGGCAAGAATACCCATTTTTCACCACCCGCTTCGCTAAAGGCACGAAGCGGGTGGTGGATTCTTTGCTTTTGCTTCCTCCAAATCCCTCTGCGATGGATTTATAGCCGCGATTCTCGCGGCAGGGGTCAGTTCCGCACTTCGACTGAAGTCAGAAGTGCTGGTCCCGACCCTGGCGCAAGTTTATTAAATTCCAGCCAGTCTTATTTTATGACTTTGTCCCAAAGCTTCAGAATAGCTCCTGTGGACATCGCCGCTATGGCTAGAAGTATGGCCGCCATGGACCATTGCTCGTAGATTATCTCGCCTATGCCGAACAAAGCGCCGTAGACGGCGAGGCAACCGAGAACCATGCATATTATTCCGGCGGGGATGTTGACGGCGTCGTGTTCCGGGGTCAGCTCCATTCCCTTGTTTTTCAAGCGATCGACAACGGGTTGCCAGCCAGGGCCGCCCGGGTTCGTTTTTTCGAGAAATCGTTTGAGCGTCTCGTCGTCGCTAGGCTTTGTTACGAGGGTGACTAGGACCCATGCGATAGTTGTTATGAGCACGCCTAGGGGCAATTGCAGCCAATCCCAGATGCCAAGGTCGATGTATTTGAACTGGAACAACACGGCCACGATGAAAGAGACCACCATGGCGGTTATCTCGCTCATGGGGTTGATTCTCCACCAGAACCATCTAAGAATGAATAGCAGGCCCGTTCCGGCTCCCACCTGCAGTAATATGCCGAACAGCTGGAGTGCGTTTTGGAGCCATAGCGCCATGACCGCTGTTAGGACCATCAATATCACGGTGGAAATTCTTCCAACCATCACGAGTGATTTTTGCGACGCTTCGGGGCTTACGAATCGCTGGTACCAGTCGTTGACGATGTACGACGAGCCCCAGTTCAAGTGCGTGGATATCGTCGACATGTAGGCTGCTATCAGCGATGCCATTATCAATCCGATCCATCCGGTCGGGACGTAGGTCAGCATGGCGGAGTAGCCCAAGTCGTGTCCTATCTTGTCTTTCGGGGTTTTTGGGAACTGCTTGAATATTTTGCCGCATCCCTTGGAGACGGCATATGTCTGCATAAGTGCGCCTAGCCGTTTTTCTTCTACGGGGTTTAGTTCCCCATCGCTTTTTTTGGCGGACAAAGAAGCAAATTCCTGTTTAACAGCGGGTTGTGCCAGGTAGGCGGTGGCTTCTTTCTGTTTTTTGTCGCTATCGATAGGGAATACAACGAGAGATGCGAGCGCCACGATGATCCAAGGCCATGGGCGCAACGCGTAATGCGCGGCGTTGAAGAAGAGAACCGCGCCGGTGGCGTGTTTCTCGTTTTTTGCTGCGAGCATACGTTGGGCCAGATATCCGCCTCCTCCGGGTTCGGCGCCAGGATACCACACGCTCCACCACTGAACGATTATGGGAATCAGCAGTATTGTCATGAGAAGCTTGAGATTGTCCCAGCTAATGAACAACCCGTTGTCGGTTTTATCTATCACTTCGGGGAGTATGCTGAGTTTTCCCTGGACCTCGGGACTCGAGAGGAGACCGCTTAAGCCTCCCACGTTGGGAGCGTCCACGGCGTAGACCGCGGCCACGACCGCACCTAACATGGCGATGATGAATAGTACGAAGTCGGTGAGAATAACAGCGTGGAACCCGCCGATAGCGCTGAATACAACGGTTACAATACTGGCGACCAATATTGTCTGCATCGGGGTTAATCCTAGCATTATTCCCCCGATTTTGACTGCCGCCAAAGTCACGCCAGCCATAATCATCACATTGAAAAACAATCCCAGGTAGATGGCGCGGAATCCGCGCAGGAAAGCGGCTGATTTTCCGCTGTAACGCAATTCGTAGAATTCAACATCTGTCAACACGCTTGATCGGCGCCACAGTTTGGCGTAGATGAACACTGTGAGCATTCCCGTAATGAGGAAAGCCCACCAGCACCAGTTGCCGGCCACACCGTTGTTGCGCACGATGTCGGTGACCAGGTTGGGGGTGTCGGTTGAGAACGTGGTGGCGACCATCGAGAAGCCTAGGAGCCACCAAGGCATGTGGCGCCCTGACAGGAAGAACGACGACGTGTCCTTTCCCGCGAATTTCGCGGACCACAATCCTATGGCCAAGGCCAAAACGAAGAATCCGAGGATAATTCCCCAGTCAAGTGATGCTAGTTGCATTGTGCGCCTCTCCGGTTTTTATGATTTACTCGCGTCGATCGCCCCCTTGGATGCTATTGCAAGAGGCCGGACGGATGGCGCGAATATAATACGAAGCGGGAGAGGTTCAAGTCGTCAAAGGGAGAGATGCGTCAAGGTTTTCTGGGAAAGTCGATAAAATGCCGGATTTCCGTCCTTGTTTGGGGTTTCTATTCCAGTCTTGCGCTAGTGGGGGGGCGGCGGCTTGCTTTTTCCAACGCTTGTATTAAATATTAATTTGGGTTGTTTTTCTATCGGCGCTTGATGTGGTCGGTTAGTTTTCCGGTCTTGAGCGTTGTCACCGGAGGGAGAGATGATAGGCATAATCTCGTTTCTGCTGTTCACGGGGTTGGTTGGACTTATCACGTGGGTGATCACCCACAAGGACAACCACAAGACTAGCGACGGGTATTTTCTAGCAGGTCGCTCACTGACGTTTCCTTTCATCGCTGGCTCGTTATTGTTGACAAATCTCTCCACGGAGCAGATGGTTGGCTTGAACGGTGCGGCGTTCACCGATGGTCTTTGCGTCATGGTTTGGGAGGTTGTGGCGGTGCTTGGATTAATTTCCATGGCGCTTTTTTTCCTCCCGCGCTTTCTTCGCAGTGGCATAGCCACGGTGCCGCAATACTTGGAGACGCGTTTCGATCATCAAACCCGTGTTATGGTCACTTTGGTATTTCTAATCGCCTACGCGGTGATACTTCTTCCCATAATTCTGTATACCGGTGCCACGGGCATGATAGGTATACTGGATATACAAGGCATGTTGGGCATGGACGACACGGCCACGCTATGGTTGATAGTGTGGGTAGTTGGAATCATCGGTGCGATATACGCGCTTTTCGGTGGATTGCGCTCGGTAGCGGTATCCGACACTCTAAATGGGTTTGGACTCTTGGTTGGCGGCTTTATGATCGTTTATTTCGCTCTCCAATATGTTAGCGGTGGAGCCGGCGTGGTAAAGGGGGTCGAGATACTGCATCAATCCATGCCTGGAAAATTCAACTCCATTGGCTCCAACAGCTCTTCGGTTCCGTTTTCGACCATATTCACGGGGATATTGTTATTGAATTTCTTCTACTGGTGTACGAACCAGCAGATAATCCAAAGGACGTTTGGAGCGAGTTCGTTGGCCGAGGGGCAAAAGGGTGTCTTGCTTACGGGCTTGCTTAAATTGCTCGGCCCGATGTATCTTGTGATTCCGGGAATCGTGGCGTTTTATCTTTTTGCGAAATACGCGATTAAAGCCGACTTGGCGTACGGAACGCTGGTTCACACGGTTCTTCCCAAGCCGCTTACCGGGTTTTTCGCGGCGGTTATGCTAGGCGCCATCCTTTCCAGCTACAACTCCGCGTTGAATAGCACGTGCACATTGTTCAGCTTGGGGGTTTACAAGTCGATGTTGCACAAGGAGGCCACCGACGAGCAGGTTGTGCGTTCGGGGAAGATATTCGGATGGATAATGGCGTTTGTCACGATGGCAGTGGCTCCGCTTCTTGCCAAGACCGGTAGCATTTTCGGTTATTTGCAGACGATGAACTGCCTTTATTTCATTCCCATATTCGCAGTTGTCCTTGTGGGGATGCTGACATCCAGGGTGCCGGCCAGGGCGGCTAAGATTGGCTTGATCACGGGTATCTTCCTCTTGTTGCTGGGATATTTCCTGCCGTTGGGGACGAAACCGGTGTCGGTGGTGGTCAAGGACGCGTTGGTCTTGGAGGACGCGAAAACGGCTGAGTTCAATGTCTTCCTGACGAAACCAGTGGGCAAGGCTGTGACCTTGACATTCAGCACGTTGGACGGGACGGCCAAGGCGGGGGTCAACTATTTGCCCGAGAAGGATGTCAAGGTTGTCTTTGGACCTGGAGTAACGCACAAGACATTCACCGTGCCGTTGAAGTTCGAACCTAACGACAAGATTAAGGAGACAATGCCACAGCTCAGGCGGAAAGCGTTTTTCGTCTGTCAGACTGGCAAGCCTGGAATCAAGGTTGTCAATGGTTACGGCTCGTTCCATGGCGCCACGGCGGCGTGCCGGATAATCGACGAGGTTGAATACGCTCCGAACAAGCCCAAGTACGAGAAAGCTGTGCGGAAAGCGGAATTGGCCGCGGCGGAAGCTCCGGCTCCGGGAACCCTTGTCTTCACGGATTTCATCCCGAATTTCCACTTCGTCGGGGGCGTGTTTATTTTTATCTTCCTGCAGATGCTGGTTTTGGGCGCTCAAAATCCCCGCGAGGGGGAGTTTATTCAAGAGGATGTGAAAGCGGTGGATATGACACCTTGGAAACATGCCAAGCTGGCTGGTGTCGTGTTGTTGCTTATCGTGATAGCGATTTACGCGGTCTTTGCCGATTTCTCGGTGCTCCTGTAGGAGGATTGGTTATTCAGTGAGCCCTGAGTAAGCCCTTTTTAGACTGGGTTTCTCAGGGAGGTGTTTTCAACGAAAGGTGTTGCCGTTATGATGCCGGGGATGGTCGCTCGCCCCGCTTCGATTTCCAATGGCGTTCCGACATCGGGCTGGCGTTCCTCATCCAGGTACGCCATCGCCACGGCCCGGCCCAAGGACGGGGCATATGCTCCGGAAGTGATTTGACCGACCTTTTTGCCGTCCGCGTAAATCGCGGAACCCGCCCTGGCGGCTCTGCGGCCTTCCAGCAGGATGCCTATCAGTTGTTTTCGTGGGAGTCGCGACCGCAACGCTTCGGCACCGGGAAACCGGTGTTCGTCGTCGAGTTCCAGCATAGCGCCGAATCCTGCTTCTACCGGGGTCGTATCCGTGTCGAGCTCATGCCCGTACAAGGGATATCCCATTTCCAGCCGCAAGGTGTCTCTGGCGCCTAGTCCGGCGGGTTTGACATTGTTTGTGGCTAGAATCGCGTTCCATAGCGTGGGGGCGTTGCCGGCTCCAACGTAGAGCTCGAAGCCAAGCTCTCCCGTGTATCCGGTACGACTTAGAAGAGTTTCGATGCCGGCTATTTCCGCGTATGTCCACTTGTAATAGCCCGGGAGCGAGGATTTCTCAACATCTAGCTTCTCCAATACCTTGGCGCTGGAGGGGCCTTGGAGGTCTATTTTCGCCGTTTTGTCCGACTCGTCGACGAGCTCCGTTCCATTTGGGAGGAGCTTTCGTAATTGCGCGACATCCGCGTTTTTCGTCCCGGCGTTGACCACGATTAGGAATTCGTTTTCGTCGAAGCGGTAAATTATCAAATCGTCTATGACGGTTCCGGAGTCGGTAAGGAGGAAATTGTATTTGCAAGATCCGATTGATTGTCTCGAGGGGCGCCGCGGAAATATGCCATCGAGAGCTTCGGCCGTTCCGTGTCCCGATATGCGTAACTCGCCCATATGGCAAATATCGAATATGGACGCTTCCCGCCGGGTGTGGAGATGTTCGGCGATGATGCCTCCGGGGTAATTGACTGGCATGTTCCAACCAGCGAATGGTGTCATCCTGGCGCCTAGTGCCGCATGCTCTTCGGAGAGCGGGCTGTGTTCTAAATGCTTTTCATTCATGTTCGACGCTCCTTCGTCCGCTAGTTTCCACGGTTCGAGCGAAGCCCGGATTCCGCACGGGAACCTTACAGGTGTTTACCCCTTTTTTCCAAGGGGGGGGCTAAATTATTCAACGAGTTACGAGCGGTGTTTTCCAATTATTCGGCAAGCCCTATTTGACGAATAGGTTGATTGGTCTATGGTATGCGGTTAATTCGTAGGAGCCATTATCGTGGTGTGGCGACGAGGAGTGTCGCCTGGTTTAACGGGGTTCCAAAGTTCAAATTTCATGGGGGTCATCATGGATAAGTTGAATTTGCCGGAGAAGGAGGGGGGGGGGCCTGCGGGAAAGGGTATGCCCCAGCTGAACAAGCCTTTGGGGAGGCCTCCGGGCAAACCCCTGAAGAAGCCTTTGGGAAAGCCGCTCGGGAAGCCTTTGAGCAAACCGTTGAACAAGCCTTTAAGTAAGCCATTGGGCAAACCTCTTGTTTCTTCTCCCGCAATCTCGGCTGATACTCCTGGCGCTGCTCCTGGCGCACCTAGTGGTGGCGCTGGTGCGGCTCCGAGTATAAAAGGGCCACAACTCAAGCCTGGACTAGGTAAGAAGCCTTTGGGGAAATCGTTGGGGAAAAGACCCCCTGCTTCCTCGTTGTCTGCTCCCAAGCCCGCTGGCAAGGGCGGTTCGCCTAAGTCCAGAACGGGAAAATTGTCGCAAACGATTGTTGGTGGGCCTGGGGTTTTGGCTGGAGCCACGTTCCGTGTTTTCGATAAGGGGAAATGGCGTCGCAAGGAGTTTGCCGCAAGCAAGTCGGTTATCAAAATTGGAAGTGAGACTCAAGAGTCGGAAATTGTCGTTTCCGGCGAAGGGGTGGACAAGGCGCAGGCTATCGTTAGAAGGATAGGTGGGCATTGGTTTGTCATGGAGCGCGGCAACGAGTACCTTATGAAAGTCAATGGGTTCCCGGAAGTGCAGACCGTGCTGAGTAGCCAAGACACCTGCGTGGTCGAGATTGGTGGTTCGCCCATAGTATTGCTTTTCGGAGGCGGGGAGGGGAAAGAGAAGCGCAAAGATTTTGACGACTATTTTTCATTGGCCACCATGAGTGGTGGTGCGATTCGCTTCGACGCCAAGAAACTATGTTTGATTGGTACCGACGACGCATGCGATTTTCAGGTGATAGAGGATACCGGGGCGCCACCATTTGCGGCGTGTATTGGCGATCGTGACGGTAGATTGTATGTCACGCCAATTTCCGGAAAGGTGGAGGTTGCCGGGAGAACTATCCATGAGCCAACTCCGCTGAACTCCAAGACTCCGTTGTTTGTCGGAGGTGCGGATTTGCTTTTCGAGCCGGGTACGCGTGAGGGTGCTGGCACGGGAGATTTGGAAATACCCGAAGTTGGGCAACGTAAATTCGTGTTTCTGCAAATGCTCGATGAAAGCTCGGACGGTGCCACGCCAATGAACGTGCGCTTGCCCAGAGCGGGTAAGGCCGCGATCTTAGGGCGTTCTTCCGAGGCGGATATAGTCTTGCCTGGCAAGTCGGTGTCCAAAGAGCATATTCACGTCATAATGTATCCCAAGAGCGTGCTTGTCACCGATATGGACAGTAGCAATGGCACTTACGTGAACGACGAGAAAGTAAGGAAGCGCTTGATGCGCGCGGGAGATATTCTCAGTGTTGGGGAGTATCACTTCTTCCTGTGTTTCGCCGACTGATATACGCAAGAGCCGAGTAAAGCGCCACGGCAGCACAGTTGCCGACGTTTATTGATGTCTTGCGTCCGAGCATTGGGAGAGTGACGGTGCCGTCGCACAGTTTGACTGTGTCGTTAGTGATTCCTAGTGCTTCGTTGCCGAATACCAAGGCTAATGGGAATTCGTATTTGAATTCCCATGGGGGGGGGGTGTTTTCGGACGTTTCAACGGCGACGATTTGTCTGACACCCTCCATTCGTAGTCTGGCTATGGCGGTGGGGGTGTCCGGGAAAGTCCGGCATGCGACCCATTGGTCGGTATCCATGGCGGTTTTAGCTAACTTAGGATGGGGCGGGGCGGGAGTGTAGCCACATGCGACAATCTCTTTTGCTCCAACCGCATCGGCCAATCTGAATATATTTCCAGTATTGTGCGCGCTACGCAAGCGATCCAAGACTATGCGCACATCCAGCTCCTCGGGAAAGCGGCTTCGCATCCCGGGATGCGTGTTCGCCGGGGGCATGGCTGGAGTCAAGATTTGGATGCCTTTTTCTTGGATGTTTCCGCCTTGGGAGCGCTTTTCTTCTCCGCGGATTTGGTGTCGCCATCGGCCGCTTTATCATTTTTCGCCGGCTCCTGTACGGATTTGGCTTTTTTCCCGGCGCTCTTGCCGACGGAAATTTTTGTTATTTGAATCTTGGTCAGTTCTTGCCTGTGTCCTTGTTTGCGCCGATAGCTTTTCCGGCGTTTCATTTTGAAGACGACTAATTTTTTCCCACGGAACTGTTCGAGGATGGTTGCCTCCACTTTGGCGTTTGGAACCGTAGGGGTTCCGCAGATGACATCGGCTCCTTCTCCCACGAGTAGCACCTCGTCAATAGTGACCTTGGTTCCGGCTTCGCCGGGAATCCGCTCCACGTCGAGCGTGTCCTGCTCGTTGACTATGTACTGTTTTCCCCCAGATACTATCACTGCGCGCATATTGCATTCTCTCCTTTTTGCGATGCCATACGTCATCATGCCAGGCGGATATATTTTTCCAAATTCAGATCCAATTCCTCCGCGCCCGTGGGCATTCCAGACGAATCTCGACACCCAAACTGTTGCCGTTATTTGTCAAATAGAGCGGGGAATATATTGTGTGTAGCCGGGATGACAAGCGCTAATAAACGCTTTTTCGTCCGAAAGCGCGTTGGCTTGTCCTTGAAAGTGCGCGTTCATAGCGTAGATTCCGTGGTTTCTCGGATATCGAACTGCCAAACGGACACGCTGGAGGCGAGATGACAGCTGGAGAATTGAGGCGGAAGTACATACAGTTTTTCGAGAGGCGCGGTCATGCTGTCCTGAAAAGCGCCCCTTTGGTTCCGGAGAACGACCCCACGGTGTTGTTCACCACCGCGGGAATGCATCCGTTGGTTCCTTATCTGCTAGGGGAGCCCCACCCACTGGGCAAGAGGCTTGTGGATTGCCAGAAGTGCGTTCGAACTGGGGATATTGACGAGGTGGGCGACGCAGTACACCTGACTTTCTTCGAGATGCTTGGCAATTGGTCGCTGGGGGATTATTTCAAGGAGGAGGCCATAGCATTCAGTTTCGAATTCCTGACATCGAGCGAATGGCTCGGATTGGACTTGGATAGGTTGGCCGTTTCGGTTTTCAGCGGAGACGAGGATGCGCCGTTCGACGAGGAAGCTTTCGCCGCGTGGTGTTCGCACGGTGTGCCGGAATCCAGAATAGCCAAGCTTGGCAAGAAACACAACTGGTGGGGGCCGGCTGGGAAGACTGGGCCGTGTGGCCCCGATACGGAGATGTTCTACTGGACTGGCGATGTTCCTGCTCCCGACTTTTTTGATCCCGATGATTCCCGTTGGGTAGAGATATGGAACGACGTGTTTATGCAATACAACAAGACCTCCGAGGGACGGTTTGAGCCGTTGAACCAATGCAATGTCGACACTGGGATGGGGCTGGAACGCGTGACGGCTATTTTGCAGAACAAGGCGAGTTGTTACGACACGGAATTGTTTCGTCCGATATTCGACGCGTTGGACCGAGCCCGTGGTGTTGCGTCCACTTCCGAACGAACTTCGGCGGAGAGGGTTGTGGCCGACCATATGAGGGCCGCCGTCTTCATCATGGCCGACGGAGTGGTTCCTGGCAATGTGGATCGTCCCTACGTTGTCCGCAGGCTTCTGCGTCGGACCGTGCTGAAAGGTCGCTCGCTCGGGGTGGAGGGTGCGTTTTTGGCATCCATGGCTGAAAGTGTCGTGGAGGCGTGCCGGGATGTTTATCCCGAGCTGGGAGAGAACGCCGACACCATATACGAGGAGGTCGAACGCGAGGAGGCGCAGTTTGCGAAAACTCTCGAGAGGGGGGTTAGGGAGTTTGAAAGGATTATAGCATCCGTGCCCGAGCATGTTGGAGGCAAGGTTGTTAGTGGACGGAGTGCGTTCAAGCTTTTCGACACTTACGGTCTTCCCTTGGAATTGACGATGGAGCTTGCTGCCGGGAAGGGATTCTCGGTCGATGTGGCTGGTTTTGAGAAGGCCTTCAAAAAACACCAGGAGAAGTCTCGGGCCGGGGCTTCCGGTCGGTTTAAGGGGGGCTTGGCGGACGATTCGGAGAAGACGAGCGCTCTGCACACGGCCACGCATCTGCTGCACGAGGCTTTGCGCAGAGTTTTGGGGCCGCATGTGGCCCAGAAGGGATCGAATATTACCGCCGAGAGGTTGCGGTTTGATTTTTCGCATCCAGAGAAGATGACACCCGAGGAGATTCAGTGCGTCGAGGAGATGGTCAATTCCGTTATTGCCCAGGATATCGAGGTTGTATGCGAGGACATGACTAAGGAGGAGGCATTGGAATCCGGAGCCATTGGTTTGTTCGTTGACAAATATGGCGACCGGGTTAAGGTGTATTCGATTGGCGACTTCAGTCGGGAGATTTGCGGAGGGCCGCACATCGCCCGTCTTGGAGGATTGGGTCGGTTTAAAATCAAAAAGGAGGAGAGCGTTGGACGCGGAGTGAGACGTGTCAAGGCGGTTCTCGAATGATTCGTCGCGCAACTCTTCCAGTTTTTCCGGGTGACATCACGTTATGAACAACGCCAAGCTATTTGTTTCCCGTGATGGTTCCAGATGTGTTATCAAGGTTATTGGCCGGGCGACCTTGGTTGTGTGTCCCAAGCTTCGAGATCTCATCAAGTCGTTCGAATCGCGTTCCGAATGGGGCGAGATTATCTTCGATCTTTCCAAATGCGATGGAATGGATAGCACGTTCATGGGAATTCTTGCGATGTTCGCGTTGCATGCCAAGCGACATGGCATGACAATCACTATATTGAACGCGGGAGAAGTGAACAAAAAACTGTTGGTTGGTTTGGGGTTGGGGGGGCTATTTGATTACGAGGAAAGTGATGCCGAATCCGGCGTTGGTGGCGGAAATGCCGGGGGGGGCAAGCCGTTGGCCTCCTCCTCTACCGCCGAGACCGTGCTCGAGGCGCACAAAACGTTGATGGACGCCGACAAGGGGAACGTGGATCGATTCAAAAAAGTTGTCGAGATGTTGGAAAAGGAGGTGAGGGGGAAATGAGGACCGCCGTGTTATCGTGTCAGATGTGGGGTGCGTTGCTGGTATTGGTCTTGATTGCCGCTACCGGGTGTGTTTCCACACGCGGTGGTGGCGCCGAGGGGGACTCCAGCGCGGTGCTTTCCGCAGCGACCCGGCTTCATGACGAACAGATATCCAAATTGACATTTCGGGTCAATCAGCTGAAGGACGACAATACTGTGCTGACGCGGAAGTCGCAGGTCATGTCTAAACAACTCGCCGGGCTGAAAGCGGAGGTGGGACGTCTGACAAGGGAGAATGCGGCGTTGCAGGCGAAGATAAATTCGGAGAGCGTCGCTAGACATAGCGAGATGGACGCTCTCATGAAGCGGGTAGCCACTCAAATAGCGGCGGCGGTTAATGCTGCCGCTCGTGCGTCGCAACGCAGGCCATCTCCTCCCGTGGCTTCCGGAACCTCCACCGCGTCGGGAGAGTTTTTCGAGTACGTTGTTGAGCCTCGCGCCACACTTTCGGCTATAGCCAAGGCGTACAAGGTCTCGATAGCATCTATAAAACGAGCCAACAATCTCAAGAACGATAATATTCGTATAGGGCAGAAGCTCCTTATTCCCAAACATAAATAGGGCTCACTGAATAATTTGCAAGTGCTTAAATCCCTCTGCGATGGATTTATAGCCGCGATTCTCGCGGTAGGGGGGGGGCATAGCCCGGAGGGCGACGGAGGATCGGCACGTTCTCGACTTTTTCAGGAAGCCCTAAATAGGGTTTGCCAACTCCGCGAAGGTTCGCGGAGCGAACGGCGGGATGAGTCCGTGAGTCTGCTGAAGTCCGGCTTGGGGACAGGTTAATAGTGGGGAGCGTCTTAGGGATTAGGCGAGTATGTCGCAGTTGCTCCCGGACTTTCCCTTACGGAGACTTTCGTTGGATTTGGGAGTCCTTTCCGTGCGAGTCGGATTGCGAGTTCGTCGAAAACGTATTTTGCGATGTTCTCGCTGGTGGGGTTTTTTTCGGCGAAGGCCTCTAGCTCGTTAAGGCAAGAGTGGTCGAGTTTTCCTAATACCTCGTCCACCGTGGCGCGTAACACGCGGAAGTCGATGGCCATTCCCAAATCGTCGAGCCCATTGGACGCGACCATTACCGACACCAGCCAGTTATGTCCATGAAGTTTGGAGCAGTCCCCGGGGTAGCCTCGGAGGAAATGCGCCGCCGAGAATTCTTCTTGAATCTCCACCTCGAACACATCAGGCATCACTCGCCCCCGCCTTCCTTCTTATTACTGAGAGGATCGCCCTTGATGAAGGCTTCCCAGGCGGCCCTGTCGGCAGCGTGCTTGTCCTTCTTCTTGTTCGTGGCGGTTTTCTTTTTTTGTTCTTTGGCTTTGGAGGCGGTCTTTTTTTCCGAAGCCGCTTTTTTGGAGTCGGCGGTCTTTTTTGGTTTAGGTTTAGCGGCGTACGGATTGATCCCCAGCATGCCATCGTCCGGAACCTTCGCCGCCTTTGTGAACGGCTTGTCTTTGACGTTCACGAATGTCAACTCGGGATCAAGTCCGGCATTGGGGCGCAGCTTGAATTTAAGCGTATATTTTTTGTGGACGGGAGAGCTCAATTTGAATAGGAGGAGGTATTTTTTCTTATCGCTGGTGTTTTTGATTTCCCAGACACTGGCATCGAATCCTCCCGGAGGGATGCCGTCTTCGGCTATCGCCACGCAGGGATATTCGTCGCTGCCGGCGGTGAGAACGTAGTCGTACACGCCGATACTACGTTTGGGGTCCAGTTTCACCGTGATTAACGCATATTCATCGCCTGGTACTGGCGGGGCGAATTCGGAGATGTTTGTTATTTTCGGGGTGTCTGAAGACGATATGGGTTTTATCTCCGCCATCAATACTTTACCCGCGTAAAAGCGCTTCGCATGCGCTTCGTCGTCGGCGAATCCCCTCGCTGCCGCTAGGACGGCGCAACACATTATGGCAAACACAAGCCTTTTCATAGTCACAAATCCTTGCCGCCACACTATGCGACGGAAATGTTCAATAATGCACCTCGCCAATATGCATCCGCCCTATGCCACTTTCAAGTCTTTAATGCCCCTGGGGTTGATGAATAATTAGCAAGTGCTTAATCCTCATTGGGTTAAATTCCTTTTTAACGGTGCAGGGTTCAAGGTTTTTGGCGGGGATTTTCTGAAACTTCCGGGCTTGTGGCCGAGGTTGGGCATGGTGTTTTTGGGTTTTGATTCCGTTTTACAAAACGGAGTCAAAGTGTATATTCCACGCTTGTTCTCGGATTATTTGGAGATGCCTGGAATGAATATAACGGAGACGGCGTACTTGGGGCCGGAAGGGACCTATACGCATCAAATTTCGGATATGGTTTTCGGCGGTGACGGCGAGTTGGTGCCGGCTTCCACTATTTTCGACGCGTTCGAGCATGTGAAGGTGCGCTCCGGCTCGCGTGCCGTCGCTCCGATAGAGAATTCGTCCGGGGGGCAGATAACTTCCACCGTCGATCTTTTGCTGAACGATCCGGCGTTGACAATTGTGGGATCCATGACGTTGGTTGTGCATTTGGCGCTTTTGGGGAAGAGGGGGGAAGATATAACAACGTTGTATTCCCATTTTGCTCCGTTCAAGCATTGCGCCAAATGGATTCGCGAGAATCTTTCCGGCGTCGAGTGCCGCGAGGTTACAAGTACAGCTGAGGCCGCTATCCGCGCTCGCAAGGAATCGGGAGCGGCGGCCTTGGGGTCCAGGCGATTGGCCGATTTGTATGGATTGGGTGTACTGGCGTATCCTATCGCCCAGGATGCCGTGAATGAGACAGAGTTTATCGTTGTCACTAGCGTGGGGACGCGCGGGGGCGATGTTTCTGGGGATCGTTCCAGTTTGGCTGTGGAGCTGATAAACGGTCCTGGCAGTCTCTGCTCTTTCCTTATTCCTTTCAGGGATGCCGGTGTCAATCTGACGAGAATCATTTCCAGACCGGTGTATGGTGTTCCAAACGAGTACGCGTTTTTCATTGATATCAAGGGGAACGCCAACGACCCGAGTGTCAAGGAGGCGTTGGGGAAGGCGGAGGAGCATTGCGACTCTCTCCGGGTCATAGGATCCTTTTCCCACATGGGGAAGTTTCATTCGTAATTTGAGGATGGCCGTGTTATGGCAGACGAGATCGCCGTTTTGGGGATAGGTGGAGCGGGTTTGAAGGTAGTTTCGGCTTTGGCGGGGGTTCCCGGTTCGAAGCGGTTACGCCTGGGGGGGGCGGATACCGACTCCTCGGCCTTGGATTCGTTTGGCTTGCGGAACGCTTTCAACATGGGAGGGGAGTGGACTCAGGGGATGGGGTGCGGG
>WFSE01000185.1 GCA_015486135.1 Lentisphaeria bacterium | reverse complement strand
CTATTTGGGGGAGTTCGACGTAGCCTCCGCAAGGGATGCAACCTATCCTATATTCTATTCCACCCCGTTTGAATGCCCATATTTTTTTGAATCCGATAGAAAACGCCACTATGTGAAGACCGCGCCACTTTGCCGCCAAAAAGTGCCCCAGCTCATGGATGAAGATGCACAAACCAAAGAAAAATATGACAAAAGGAGCGACGACCAGGTATTCTGTGAAAGAGAGGGAGTTCATTGTTTTGTGGCCCTCGCGATTTCCGCGGTTATGGCGTTGGCTGCTTCGGCTGGATTCCGTGCGGCGTATATCGGGCGGCCCACGACAATGAAGTCGGCACCTTTTTCTGTTGCCATGGCGGGGGTTGCCACGCGTTTTTGGTCGCCAATATCCGTTCCGGATGGGCGTATTCCTGGGACTATCAATTTGAAGTCGTCGCCAGCGACACGCCGGATGGCCTCGATTTCCCAAGCCGAGCATACGACACCGTCCATGCCTGAGTTTTTAGCCATTTCGGCGAGTCTGGGAGCGTGTGTTTCCGGGGCGCATGGCGCTTCCGAGCCCAACGCTTCGCGCAAGGAGTCATCGTTCATGCTTGTGAGGACCGTGACGGCTATGATCAATGGCTCGGGATTGGATTTTTTTGCCGCGCCAGCGGCGGCTCGCATCATTTCGGAACCGCCTAAAGCATGCACGTTGACCATATCCGCTCCGGAGCCCGCCACCGCCTCCACGGCGTTGGCGACGGTATTGGGAATGTCGTGGAATTTAAGGTCCAGAAAAACCTTCTTGCCTCTTTTTTTTAGCTCGCGCACCGCTGTCGGGCCGGAGAGGCAAAAGAGGCGGCTCCCCACCTTGAACCACTCGACCGAATCGCCGAGTTTGTCCACTAAACCCAACCCTTCCTCTAGGGAGGGCGTGTCCAGAGCCGCTATCAAATTCGTCATTGCCAATATCTCCTGAAAATCCATCTCTCGGGAAAGGAGGACTATAATGGCATCCGCTGGAAAAACCATGCTTGAGATTGACTTTTTCCCGTTGTCGAGGTAGTATTCCAGTATGCGGTGCGAAATGATTTTAATTGACGCCTATTCCAGGATTTACCGAGGGTACCATGCGCTTCCACCAATGAGCGATGCCCGCGGGCGTCCCACTAGCGCATTGTTTTCGGTTGCCAAATTTTTTTTGGCGTTGGAGAGGGACTTCCACCCCGAGTACGGAGCAGTGGTCTACGACTTGGGCGAGCCGAAGGCTAGGACAGCGATTCTCCCGGAATACAAAGCTCAGCGGCCTCCCATGCCGGACGATTTGCGCGCGCAGTTGGAGGGGGTTCGGCGCATGGTGGAGGCGTTTGGCTATCCTATTTTTGAGGAGGAGGGGAAGGAGGCCGACGATATTTTAGCGGCCTTGGCTCTGGCCTTCAAGGAGTTTGAAGTTAAGATTATCAGTTCGGATAAAGATTTGGCGCAGGTGGTCGACGACCGCGTGGTTATGCTTGTTCCCGACCGGAAGGGCGGGGGCATGTCGGTGCGGGGGGACAAGGAGGTGCGGGAGAAGTTCGGTGTTGCCCCTAGTCAGATTGTGGATTATTTGGCGCTGATAGGCGATTCGTCGGACAATATAGCCGGGGTGCCCGGAGTTGGCCCCAAGACCGCGGCCGCTCTTCTTGCGGAATTTGGGTCCGTAGAAGGCATTATTGCTAAGTTGTCTTCGGTAAAACGGGAAAGGACGCGCAAATCTTTGGAAGAGTCGGTGGGGCTTTTGCGGAGAAATGTCGAGTTGGTCAAACTCGACTTGGAGTTGCCAGATGAATGGCGTTCGGAGGCCTTGTTAAGGCGGGCTAAGCCCGATTGGAACGCGTTGAGGGAGATGGCGGTCGAATACGAACTCCGTTCTTTGGTGCGGGATTTCGAAAAAGCGGCCGAATGTGCGGCCTCTGAAAGGTGCGGAGGAAACGGAGAATCGGAGAATCCCGAGAGTGCGCCAGAGGCGATGTTCATCCCCGATTTTTTCAATGCCGATTGAGTTCTTGTGGCTTGGACTCGCAGGAAAAGACGGAAGACTTGAAACCAGTGCTACACGAGATTCAGACTGGGCTCAATAGAAATTAAGCTGTCGGCAATTATACCTGCCAGGCGGCCCTGATTGACGGGGGTTAGCAGAACAAACAATGCGGAAAAATTAACAATGCCCAAACAGAAGCAACGTTCCAAGCCTATCTTGCCCAAGTTGATAGCGCTTTTGATTCTCACTCTCGCGTGGTTCGTCACTTGGGCGTTGTTTTTGCGTTACGGAGTACGAACCGGCGATGTGGCGATTTCCTTGGTGGGGCTGGTGCTAGTATCCGGATGTATTACGGTGGCGGTGGTCTCCATAATCTTCGGTATTATTCGCAGCTATAAGAGACTGGCCGCATCTTCAGAGAGTATCCACGCCTTGCTGAACTCGATTCCAGTTGGCGTTGTTCTAATCGACGATGACAATGTTGTCCAGGGGGTCAACGAGGAGGCGATAGCGCTGTTTGGAGCCTCCTCCGAGGAGGAGATGCTCGGGAAGACCTGTCGCGAGTTGATCGGGGTGGACAAAGGCGAAATCGAGCAGTGCCCGTTTGTCACGTCCAATAAAAGCAAGTACAACATCCGCATGACGCTCAAAACATTGGACGGACGGGAGGTGCCGATACTGAAAACGGCTGTCGAAATCACTTTCAATGGCAAACTTATGATGCTCGAGTCTTTTGTTGATCTTTCGGCAGTCCGAAAGGCGGAGGATTCCCTCCAGGAAACGATGGATTTCGTTGGGGCGATTCTCAGCACTGTTTCCGTCGGAATTGTTGTGGTGGACGAGGAAACTCACGAGATACTGGAGGTGAATCCAGCTGCGTTGAATCTGTTCGGATCCACCAGGGACGAAACGATAGGCAAGGAATGCCACGCCTTTATATGCCCGGCGGAAAAGGGGAAATGCCCGATAAGCGATTTGGGACTGAGCGTGGATAATTCCGAAAGAACTGTCCTCACGCTGGACGGGTCATCTGCAAGTGTGCTTAAAACCGTGCGCAAGGCGGTGTTGAAGGGACGGAAATGCCTAGTCGAATCTTTCATGGACATATCAGGCCAAAAGGAGGCCCGGGATAAGCTTGAAAAAGCGGCGAGGCAATGGCAGGAGACCTTCGACGCTATACAGGATATGATCGCGGTTGTTGACAACGACATGAAAATCGTAGCCCGCAACAAAGCGATGCGGGAGGCGTTTCCTGAAATGAAAACGGGGGATTATTGCTTTGCCACTGTTCATGGCACCAGCTCGCCCGTGGGGAAATGCGTTGGGAGGAGGTCGTTCGAGTCCGGGGAGATGGCCGAAATGGAAATATTCGAGCGTCATATTGGTGGGCGTTGGATAGATGCGAGGGCATTTCCGGTTAAGGATCCCGAGGGGGAGGTGTCGCAGATAATACACACATTCCGTGACATAACCGATGCGAAAATGGCGGAAAAGGCCTTGAAGGAGGCTAAAGAGCAGGCGGAAGCCGCCAACGAAGCGAAAAGCGCGTTCCTTTCCATGATGAGTCACGAAATAAGGACTCCTATGAACGGCGTGATTGGAATGACGGAATTATTGGCGGAAACCGAACTCACTCCGGAGCAGCGTGATTTTGTGGAGACTATACAGCTTAGTGGAGATGCTCTTTTGGCGGTTATTAACGATATATTGGATTATTCCAAGATAGAGTCGGGCAAATTGGATTTGGAAGATGGGGTTTTCCCGCTCCACCAGTTGGTTGAGGATGCGGTGGACTTGATGTCCGCCAAAGCTGCGGAAAAAAATGTGGAACTTGTCTGCCTCGTCGATCCGGACCTCCCGTTGTTCGTCAACGGGGACTCCGCGAGGTTGCGCCAAATCCTTGTCAACCTCGTTGGGAATGCGATAAAATTTACCGAGAAAGGGGAAGTTTTCGTGTCGGCAAAACGTCGTTCTAGAAGCAATGCCGGCGACGAGCGCGTGGAATTCAGTGTTAAAGATACGGGAATTGGTATCCCCGAGGAGGTTTCCGGGAAGCTTTTCAGGGATTTCTCTCAAGCGGACTCCTCGACCACCCGTAGGTATGGAGGAACGGGATTGGGATTGGCTATTTGCAAGCGGTTGACCAACTTGATGGGCGGGGATATCTGGTTTGAAAGCGAGGTCGGAAAAGGTTCGACTTTTTTCTTCACAATTCCCTTGCGGGAGAGTGACATGGACTTGCCTGAACAGTTGGTCGAGGACACCTCGGCGCTGAAAGGGAAACGTTTACTTATAGTGGACGACAACGCCACGAATCGCCAAATTGTGGCGTTGCACGCCAGAGGGTGGGGGATGATTTGCGAGGAGGCTGATTCCGCCGACGCGGCGTTGGCAATTGTAGATGGCGACGACAATTTTGATTTGATTGTTGTGGATATGCGTATGCCCGGAAAGGATGGGGGGGAATTCGCTAGGGAGCTTAAGATCAAACAGGGAGGTGCTGAAATGCCCTTGATTCTCTTAAGTTCCGTTGGGGAAAATGAACGGATCACGCCGGATTTATTCAAGGCGAAGCTAACCAAGCCAACGAGGAAACACCGTCTCCTGGAGGCTTTCAAGTCGGCTTTGGAGAATACGAATAGAAGGGGAGGGACGGGCGCTTCCGCTCCGAGCGCCTCGAAAGAGGAGAGGATGGCTCCAGTCGTCGAGGAGCGGGGACGAGAAAAAACCTCGTCTTCCGGAAAGAAAGGGCGCATGCTTGTGGCGGAGGACAACCAAGTGAATGTCAAGCTGGCGGAAAAACTTCTCGGATCCCTAGGGTATTCGGTGGATTTCGTCACCAACGGACGGAAGGCCGTGGAAATGGCGCGTGGCGGGGGGTACGATCTGATTCTGATGGATTGTCAGATGCCGGAGATGGACGGCTGCGAAGCCACCCGTTTGATTCGGGAACTGCCTGCCCCCGTATGCGACGTCCCGATAGTGGCGATGACGGCGAACGCCATGGAAAGCGATAGGCGGGAATGCGTCGCGGCCGGAATGAACGACTACATAGCCAAGCCAATGCGCAAGGACGAGGTGGCTTCCAAACTCGAAAAATGGATTCGCCAGCCCCCTTCATGAGGGGGACATGGCGGGACGCTACAGTTCCACGTTGTCTTCCCACGCCATATTCTTTTTTGGTGGCTGGGTGCCAAAGAATTCCGCTCGTTGCTCGGGGGTGCGTAGCATTTCGGGAGGAGCCACTTCGTATGGCTCGCCTCCGTTGGCGACGTACTCCTCGAAACGGCGTGCGAACTCCTTGAGAAACGCGTCCCGAACCAACTCGAAGCTCAATGGCTCGGTGGAGGGCGGTTGCTCATCCTCCATGAGGAACGGAGTCATCGGGACGGTCTTTTCATAGTCGCTATCCGGAACAAATGGATATTCGCTCCTATACGTTTGAAGAATGCGCTGGAATTCCCCGGACAAGGAGTCCTCGTTCACGGTCCAGCGTATGTCAGCGCGCGTGACGTCGGGCGAAAGGAATATCCAGCCGTCGCGTTCGAAAGATTCCGAGGCGTCCGAATCGAATCCATTCAGTTCGACGAAATATGGAACGGCCACCCGTATCCATTTGGGGGATATATGGAAGGACGCCGACACGGAGACAGTGGCTCCTGCTTCGCTGAAATTCATCGACGCCGACACGTCTCCCATTTCGGTAGGGGCGTTTTTCACTTCCAGTGATTGGCCGGGCTTCGCCCAAGCCGGGGAGACGACGGAGAAGAGGAGCAATTCCCTCTCTCCAGGAAGCATTCCAAGTTCCCCGCCATATTCTAAAATCAACATGTTTCTGGCGAATAACGCGGTTTTCGCGGCGGCCCACGCGTGCGGGGGGGGGCAGCCCTCGTAGGGGGTCCGATTGGTCCAGGGCTCGACAAGATTTTCAAATCCCTCGTGGGTGGAACCATTGTGCAGGAGGACGTGGTAGAAGTCGAGCAACGCCTGGCGGTGTTTTCCCATAAGTAGATATTGATGCGCCTGGTTTATTGTGATGTACTGGTGTATGTGCCGGTTGTTTCTGTATGTCATGCAACCTTCGCGGTATTTGCGGCGCCTGATCGTGTCGACAGTGACTTTCACGGTGTCGGAGTCGGGGGGATACAGTTCGGTCGGGTAAATAAGCAGGTTGTTCTCCCAATCCTGGTTGGGCTCTTTGTTTTCCCCGAGTTCGGGCTTGTTTTGGCGGAATCCCGGCTTCCAGTCGAACAATCCCGAAGTGACGTAGCCGTTCCGCCGACGCGCGTCCTCCAATGCGTCTAAAATCGCCTTGCGATAGCTTTGCTCCATTTCCCTCCAGTGGGAGGCGTCGTCCTTCTCTCCTAGCATATCCGCCATCCTGATGGAGATGCGCATGGCGGCTAGGGCGTGGAGGTTGTGGCAGGAATGATATCCTGTTACCATTGGCGCGTCGTATGGAATGGATGGACGCAGGATGCCGTGTTCGTTGTTGTGGAGATGGTCATTTATTATGAATTCCACACCCTTGCGGACCGCTGGATAGACTTTTTCCGCGTATTTCGCGTCGCGAGTCATGATATATCTGTAAACCAGGGCGAATAGACCTTGCCCGTGCGAGGTCACGATGTCGTCGTTACCGCGGTTGTGGTAATCTATGAACATTCCCGATTCATGCTGTTTGCTCAAAAGCCAATCCACATTGGGTTCCGTGAAGTCGTCCAAGGAGAATCGTTCGTAAACGACCAGCATATCGATGTAATCGTTCAGAAATAGCATGTCGTACGGGAGTCCGCTGCCTTGCACGCGCTGTCCTTGGCGCGTCCTTGTCGCCAGTAGCAAATGAACCATGCCGGCTTTCGCCGAGGCGTTGACCCGGGGTTCTGGAAATATGAACTCGGTGCGTTCCAGAAGCTCTTTCCAAAAAATTATCGTGGCTTCGCGGTGCGCGTCGTAGTCCGCGGCTATCAGTGCCTCTATCTCCTTGGCGTTCTCGACGGGAATCCGCGGCATCTTGAAGTCGGCCGAGAGAGTCTCGCCAGGGGCGAGTTTCTTCTCGTAAACTACCAAGCCCGTTTCGGAACGGTAGGACACTAGATGCTCCCTCGCCAAGAAAGGTTTTTCGTATGGAACTCCCGGCACCGCGAATTCCGCGGGAGCGCCGGAATAGGTGAAAACCACCGCCCCATCGCGCGAAAAACGCCCGTTCCCCATGGCGAAACGCGTTGTCTCGTCAATGGAATCGTAGGGGTCCCCTTTGCGGAAATGCGGATATATCAGTTTTGTGGCTGCCGCCACGACCCCCGTTTTTTCGGAATCGCTTGGATTCGAGACGGACATTCTCGCGAATTGCGCGAGGTTGTCAAGCCCCATCCCCGGAAGTTCGTCGGAGAATATTTCCACGGAGTATTCCAACCCGTCGTCCCCTGTCCAGGAATAGCCTACAATCGGCATCCAACCTCCCAGAAATGTTTTGTTCCTGGCCATCAACGGCTTCAGATCGGCCCCATGGAAGAAATTCAGCTCCGCACGGCGCGTGTATATAGCGCCATCGTATGTGACTTGAACGGGATTGCGCATGAACGGCTTGCCTATGACGGTCGTTGATTTGGCCGCGTAACACCATTCCATGTCTCCACGGTCGATCTCGGGATTCATCATTTTTTCCATACTTGGACCTTTTGTCATGTTTTCGGACTGTCGAGGGTGTCCAGCGATCGCCCTCCTCCTTGGCGGACAATGCCGCTAAGGGGGGGCGATTGGGGGTGTCGGGGTGAATCAACCTCGCGTTCTTTCTAGCTCCAAAGTCTTGGTGATTTGGTCGCAGACTTCCGTGGGACCGAAATACTGGATCGGGCCAGGGTATTGATAGTCGGTTGTCGTCGCCCACTTCTCGCGGTTTCGGCAAAGTTCCAGGAAAGGTTCTCCATCGAGCTTGACCAACGCTTTCTGGATTACCGGCTTGTCTTCTCCATGGCGTCTCTCTATGTTCATCATCATCGTTATCGGAACACCACCGCACTCCCATTCCGAGGTGGGCTTGTATGTGTTTGTCACGGAGGCCATATACCCGGTTTTCCCGGATCCCGCCAACGCCGCGGCAGTGTAGCCGAGGCTGTAGCAGTAGTTGGCGTCGTAGTTGGAAGGCGCCGCGCAGCGTCCCTCGTAACCGAAGAAATGGGCTTGAGCGGAGAATCTCCCATTGTATTTTCCTTCGGCTTTCCACTCGGATAGTTTGAGCCCGACCAGTTCCGCCAACAACTTTTCCGTCTCAATCAGGGAAACTTGGACGTTGCCGTGGGGGTCGCGGTCGAGCATCAGCTGGGTTTGGATGGCCACGGGCAACGAGCTGAACGTGTACGAGGCCTCCTTGCTCAGACGGTGGTTGATGAAGGCCAGTTGCTCCGAACGTCCCTTCATTGACGCGAACGCCGCGCTTTCGTTCGCCAGAATGTCGTTGAGTTCGGCTATGAGGGTACGAACCTCCGGGATGAACTCAATAAGTCCCTCCGGGATAATGGCGACACCAAAATCCCCTTCCGTCTCCGAACGTTTTGCCACGATGGAGGCTATCTCCTCGACTATTTCGTCCAACGTCTGCTTCTTCTCGAGAACCTCTTCGCCAATCAGCGAGATGTTGGGATGGGTTTGGAGCGCGCATTCCAAAGTGATGTGGGACGCCGAGCGCCCCATTAGCTTGATGAAATGCCAGTACTTCCTCGCGGAATTCGCGTCGCGTTGGATGTTCCCTATCAACTCGCTGTACACGCGGCAGGCGGTGTCAAACCCGAATGACGCCTCGATATATTCGTTTTTGAGATCGCCATCAATGGTTTTCGGGCAGCCGATCACGTTTATGCCGGCATTGGTCCGAGCGTAGTATTCGGCGAGCAGGCAGGCGTTGGTGTTCGAATCGTCTCCGCCTATGACCACCAGCGTCGTAATCCCGAGCGCGGCGCAGTTGGCCCGCGCCTGCTCGAATTGTTCCGTGGTTTCGAGCTTGGTGCGTCCGGAGGCGATCATGTCGAACCCTCCGGTGTTGCGATACTCGTCTATAATCTCTTTTGTCAGCTCCATGTACTCGTTGTCGGTGACTCCACTAGGGCCTCCGAGAAAGCCGAAAAGACGGCTTTGCGGATGGAGGGATTTTATGCCATCGAATATGCCGGCTATGACATTGTGGCCGCCAGGAGCCTGCCCGCCGGACAGTATGACGCCAACGTTGATCGGGGCGTTGAGTTGCTCACGGGGGGAGGGGGTGAACGTCAATTTGGGCTTTCCGTAGTTTTCGGGAAAAAGCTTGGCTACGGCCTCTTGGTCCGCCACTGATGTCGTGGCGGCGCCTTCCTCGATTTCAATCACGGCGCCCTCGGCAAGCGCCGGAGGCAGTTTGGGGGAATACGCGTATCTGGCTTTTTGCAATGCCGAAACTGTCATTTCACACTCCTGTGTTTATCGTCCTAACCCTCTCCGTCCCAGCGCATGTGCGACGAGAGGTCTTTTCCTAACTCGTTCTTGCCCGACAAAACCGTGCCTTGGCGAAGTTGTGTCGCCACGGCCCCGACCTCTTCGGAACGCGTAAGGTAAAGTCCTGAAGAAAAAACTCAAGGGGTCTCGGAAAAATATGGACTGTATCCAGCCTCCGTTCGTACGGCATGCGAAAAGATATTAGCGTGTCTTGGCGGTTTTGATTTTTTCTCCGCGACAATGCTTGAAATTTTCCGCCGCCGGTGTTACGGGTTCTCTCCGCGTTTGTAGCGGGGAAATAGGGAAAGGAAGGACCAGGGAAATGGGCCAGGGGTTTTCGAAAGTTGTAAGTGCCCCCCCCCCCCAAGGGGTTACATAGAGATCGCCGAATATAGGCGTCCCTCGCTTTACAGGGACGCCCTTGAATCACACGGACGTGTGG
>WFSE01000184.1 GCA_015486135.1 Lentisphaeria bacterium | reverse complement strand
GTGTCGATATCCGCCATAGATTGTATCGACACCGGAGCGCCGCCGCCGATTCTCACATTTCCAACATGTAATTCAAAGGAAGACATAATGCTCGCATCGGCCCGGCCGAAGCTCGAAATTCGAAATCCTAAACCCTAAATCCGAAACAAATTCAAATTTTAAAAATCAAAAGCTCTAAACCGGATTTTAGATGTTTGGGGTCAGTCCCGCACTTTGCCTAAAGTCAGAAGTGCTGGTCCCGACCCCGCCATTCAAAAACTTAAATGCTCGAAATCTGGACTTGTCGAGCATTTTCTTTCGTTCTTTTCTACCACCCGCTTCGCTAGAGACACGGAGAAGACACCCCGGACAAGCTCACGGGCATAGCCAATACCATTTAACCTGTTTCTAATCCCACCACGAAGCTCACGAAGAGCACGAAGGTTTTCGCTTTTGCGGGCAAAAGCGAAAACGGAGGGGGCTTCTTTTCATATTCTTTCCAGTCTAGACTATCTCTTCCACTTCCATACAAGCATTTTCCATCTCCGCGGAGATGGAAAAACTTCGTGGGCTTCGTGTCCTCCGTGGTTGACAAAAGTCTTCCCATTTGAATGACATTTGTGGTTCAATACCATTTAACCTGTCACTGAGTTAACCGTCTAGCTACAGCCCCTACATTCCTACATGGTAAATTCTTCCCTTCTACCGTAGAGTATTTCGCTAATTTTTCATGCCGACACGGCGGGATAAACTAGCTAAATCTCCGTATTATCTTCTCTCTCCGCGTCTCTGCGAGGCAATCTTTTTAGGCACCGTTCCGGCTCTGCGGAAGGGGTCCCGAGCCCAGGTGTTAGCGTTTCGCTTCGTCGCGGCCGGCCTCCAACGCTGGAAACGCTCTCGCCGCATCCCTAGCCAGATAGGTGGTGTTCGTCGGGAATGCGAACTCGAGTCCCTCTTTGTCGAACCGACGCAAAATTTCCATATTCGTCTCGTGGACCCATTTCATGTGCTTGCCGAAATCGGGCGGGACCACCTCGCCGTCCTCGTCCTTGTCGTACCACCAAATTGTGGCGCTTATATTCAACGACCAATCCCCGAAGCTATCGAATACGATTCGGGGCGGCCTGTCGTCAACCATACACTCCTGCTTGTCGAAGATATCGTGTAGCAGTTCCACCGCGCGGTCTATTTTGTCAATCCCGCTGTCATACACCAAGCCGATATTGAACGTGCGCTTGATGAACGGTCTGGCCGATATGTTCTCGATGTCCGCTCCGGCGACATTCTTGTTTGGGATCGAAACCAGATGGCCATCGAACGTCCTGATTCGAGTGCTACGGAAGCCGACATTCTCGACCATCCCTTTGTAATTCGAGAACTGGACGCAGTCGCCAACGGTAAACGGCTGGTCCAGGATTATCATTATCGACCCGAAGAAGTTCGAAATGGTGTCCTGGGCGGCGAACGCCACCGCCAACCCCGCGACTCCGGCCCCCGCCAGCAGTGTCGTGATATTGAGATGCAATATGTTCTGCCCGATGAAAAACACCGAGAAAAGGACGACGGTCACTTTCAGCGACTTGCGCACTATGGCGACGATGAGGTCGTCGAGGTTCGTATCGGTCTTCGCCGCCAATTTGGTCAGCACATGGTCCACCACCGTGACCATGCGGTAGAGCCCCCAAGCCACCGAGGAAGCCGCCAACGCCAAGCATATCCGGCCATACACGACCTGGAGTGTCGGCGACAAGAGCTTCATCATGGGATAGGTGCTGATATAAAGACCTATCGCGAAGACCAGAAGTCCGGATGGACGCCCCAACGCCTCGCAAGTGAGGTCGTCCACGTCGGTTTTAGTCTTCCCCGCCAGCTTCATCCCATAGCGCTCGACCAGCCAACGCGTTATCCGCGAACACGCCAACGTCAACGCTATGCCAATGGCGAAATATATGATCCGCCAGAACGAGAATTCCTCCAAACGGATATTGTCTTTGACGAGTTTCTTGCAGAAGCGGCTAAAGGTCCCCATGGGATCGGAGACAAGATCCCCTACCGGGTCTTTCTCCGCGGAACTCGCGTTTCCCTTCCCCTTGGCGGCGGTCGGCATGGTGGTTTTATCCGGCGTTCCCCCTTTGGCCAGCGACGCTGGAGCCGTTTCCTTGGAATTGGTGGTCGCGGCAGGCTCGGATTCCGTCCCCCCGGCCTTGGTGGAAGTATCAGCCGCAATAGAGGATTTATCCTGCGTTCCCTCTTTGGCCGGCGGTGCCGCAACCACCTCTTTCGTGTCAGCTGGGGCGGACGCACCGGCCCCTAAGAGGGGGGCCGCCGTCAATACGGAAAGGCAAACCGCGAAAACCGCGGACAATATTTTCAGATATCCCATCTCATCACGCATAGACAATCTCCCGGCGAGTTTTCCCCGCGGGTGTTCCGCCACAATAAATGGTTAACCAAGAGCCCGACTCTAGCACCTTCAACCACGTTCGGCAAGTCGTAATCCACGCATCTCGCTTAATAGCGTGGGGTCCGCCGGATAATATACGGGGTCAGTTCAGCGCTCCCCCCAAGGTCAAACGTATTGCTTCCGCCCCTACTGGCGCTACCAACATTTGAACTTCCCCAAAAACGAGTCTACTTTCCCTCGCGAATATCCGGAAAACAGGAAAACGCTCGGCAACAAGCTTTACAGGAACACGAACAACGCCATGAGACCATCCAACCCAATGCCGCCACCCCATTGCGTCCGCACAGTTGACAGTTCAAACACCAAATGCATTTTAGGGCACATTGGAGGCATGGCCCCTTGAAAACAAAGTATGATATGATACGATTGTCCGCCACGGTGATGTTCGTGGCGCTTGTTTGGCGCCCAGTTCTAGCAGACTCGGGTCCACTGGGGAAAGCCTTGGAGAAGAGTGTTTTGTTCAAAGTCGCATACAAGGAATTGGATGGAGGCGACAAGCTTCCAGCCAAACTGGCGCCTGGAGATTCATCCACGTTGGCGTTGGAGGTTCCCCGTTTGGACATCCCGGCTAAGTTCCGCCTGAGGGTGGAAGGACGCGTAGACGGCACCGGAAAAGGGGAAGGCGGGTTCCGATACCGCGAAGCCATGTTGCAAGACGCCGTCATCCCCGCGAAAAACGACACACCGGCCCGACTGATGGTTCATGGCGATAACGACTCCTTCCAGCGAGCCGCGTTCCAACTAGTCTCCGGTGGCGCGTTTCAAGGTGCGTCTAAAGCGACCATCAGCATAATGGCGTCAACCAAGGGCGTATCCATATCCCCCGACGGGGAGCTTGGCTTGAAATTGGAATTCTACGTCAAAAGTTCCGGGAGGGAATACGGCGATATCAACCGCTCCCCCGACAAGACGATTTTCATTCCTTTCAAACCCGATGTCAAAGGCTGGGAAAAATACTCGTCGACATTCGATATTCCGCCATATCTCGAAACCCTAGTGCTCTCAATCGGAGGGAAACGCTTTGCGGGAACCGCGCTCGTCCAATCGCCGGAAATAGTACTAGACGGTGGCAAGAACGTGGACGTTGTTCCTTTCGCCCCTCGGGAAAAGCGCTGGGCGAACATGAATCTTTCCCGTCTGGCATGGCCGGTTTTCTCGTTCTCGCTCGATGGCAAGGAATTCTTCAAGGGGCCCTGCTTCCAACGCGCCGGCAACAAAGATGTCGATTTCGAGATCGCCCTGCCAGATGTCACGACTCAGGGAAAACACGAATTAACTATACGCTTGGCAAGCGATTGGCCTACCGCTCGGAACTACACTTTGGAGAAGGTCGGACTTATCTGCGAAACCGCCCGCGCGTTCGAACTCGTGGGACTCCCTCGCTTCGTCCCCGCCCACTCCGATTTCCACATACTAGTCAAAACCAACAAGCCCGATGTGGAGTTGACAATATCAGCGCTCGACAACGCGGAAACCGCGAAAACAAAAATCAAATACGACACACCGGGCCTCCATGTATTGACTCTAAAGGCCGGAAACGCGGGAAAGCCATGCCAATTCCATATCTCCGATGGCACCCGCGACTTCGACGCCCAAGTGAAAATGGCCACGGACGGCCCCACCGACAACGTCCTCCTCTCAACCTCCGACTGGATTTACATCAACAAGGAAATGACTCCGGAATATTTCGAGTGGACAATCTCGAACAATATCGCCAACGCATTGGTGATTCGGCCGTCCTACCAGTGGAACGGAACGAGAACCCGCGAGCCGGAGCTTTACGAGTGGGTCGTGGACCTATGCGGAAAACTGGACATGCCATACGCGCTAATGGTTGAAGGCCGCTGTCTTCCGGGAGCGCGGATCAACCCGCTGGACAATTGGCTCAAGGGAGACCTCTATCTTGGCCGACAGTCCCACGAAGATGACGGATCCTACTACTATTGGGGCCCTTGGGGACCATATCCCAACGACACCGTCCGCAAATTAATGGAACGGTTTCTGGACGGAGGAGGGATCTTCCCCAAGTTCAGATACAAGAACAACGCGGTCAAGGACATGGCTGATGGCGCGCGCTACTTCATGAAAAACATCAAAAAAGCCAAACACGAAAGCACCCGTCACACTGGTCCATCGGTGCTCTTCCACTATTTCTACCAAGTAGGATACGATTGGTTGGGTGCGGAGCAATGCTACGGACCCGAGGAAGTGATAATGTCCGCTCTGCGCGGGGCGTCCAAAGCATACGGAAAAACAAGTTTCGGCTCCCATCATGCCACGCAATGGGGCATGTGGAGTGAGGGCGGGTACAAATCCCCGCGGCACGTACTAGCCCAATTCAACTCCCACGCCGTGGCGTACATGCATGGCTCCTCGCACATAAACACCGAGGACGCGCTATGGACTACGGAGAACTGCGAGCACCGGTTCACCTCTTGGGCGGAAGCGCATATAGAGGCGCAAAGAAAATTCCTCGACTTTATCGACACACATCGCCGCCGAGGCGAAATGGTGGTCCCCATCGCTGTTCTGCTCGGCAGAAACGACGCTTGGCCATGCTTCGGGCAACAACCGATTTGGGGGCAAAAAGGAAAATCATGGAAACCAGGCCAGCCGGAAGCATCCTTCGACTTGTTGAAGGTGTTCTATCCTAGAAAATCCTTGAAAAACTTCTCCGTCGGAGGAACCCCCTACGGTCCAATAGACCTCACACCTGTGGAGACGCCATTGGACGTATTGAAAAAATACGACGCGATCATATTCCTCGGCTGGAACTCCTACAGCGACGAGGATTTCAAAAAACTCCTCGCATTCGTCAAGGGCGGAGGAACGTTGTTACTCTCCAAAGCCCATCTCAACACCAACTTGGACCATGGCGGCCCTGTCAAGACGCCAGAAAACGGTGGTGTTTTAGCGGAAATACTGGCGAAGGCGTCGAAACTAGAGACGCGTCCCGATGTCATCCCGTTTGGCTCCGGGCGTATTATGATTTTCGACACGGACAAGTATCCCGCGGATTCCGCGATTCGGGATGAGTACGCCAAAGAGATGTCCGAGCTGGGCAAGCAAGCGGTCGCCAAACAAAGAAAAAATGGCTGGGTAGCCGGAACAGATTCGGTGGAATTCGCCGCGTGGGACGAAAAACGCTACGATAAATCCTTCTTGAGAAGAATATTCCTTCTCAACACAAACGTGGATGGAAAAGACGCCAAAGCGAAACTCCTGCTCAGAAACTCCGAGTGGGAAGTAACCGTCCCGTCGGGAACGATCAAAACCATATACGTCGCCCATGGTGTCGCCGCGGCGCCCGGAAATCCACTGACATCCATCTTGGACATTCAAAAGGAAAATAACACCATTTTCGTCAAAACACAAAGTGACTCGCCAGGCACAATCAACGTGTTTGCGGAAGGCTTGCAAGCTCCCATCACTAGGAAAATAGCGGAACAGGGAATTACAACCCTCGAAATAAAGGATGGTGTCAATAAAGAGAACGTCACCACGGGACAATAGGGTTTCAACAAAAAGGACGATTATGACATTTTCAATGTTGGATTGGGCAATGGTAGGCATCATGCTGGCGGTTCTAATCGCCGCCGCCATGTACAGCAACAAGTTCACGCAAAACGTCTCGGACTTCCTGGCGGCGGGACGCTCCGGCGGACGATACATGATGACAATGGCTTCCGGCATGGTCTGGATCGGCGCGATAAACGTCGTGGCTATGTTCGAATTATACTACAGCGCCGGATTCAACGCCATGTGGTGGGTCATGCTAACCACGCCAGTCTCCCTCTATATATGCATTTCCGGGTGGGGTGTGTATCGGTTCCGCGAAACCCGCGCTCTAACCGTGGCGCAGTTTCTGGAAACCCGCTACACTAGAAACGTCCGCGTCACCGCGGGAATCATGGCGTGGATCGCCGGAATCATCAACTTCGGCCTCTTCCCCGCCGTGGGCGCGCGGTTTTTCATGGCTTTTTGCAACCTGCCACTCTCCTTCCATCTGGCGGGTATGACAATAAACACGTTCCCCGTGGTTATGGCTCTCCTGCTCGGAGTGTCCCTATTCTTCGTCTTCAAAGGCGGACAAATAGCGGTAATGATAACCGACTGCCTCCAGGGGATGTTCACGCAAATAGCTGCCGTGGCGATTGTAGCGGTCCTTTTCTTCACCGTCTTCAATTGGGACAAAGTGCTCTTCGTCCTGAAGCATCTCGGGGATCCGGCAAAAGGGAAATCGCTACTCGACCCGCTACACGCATGGGATCAGGCTGGCGGATTCACCCCGTGGTTCTTCATTATAACAATCATATGCTATTTCTTCACCCTGTTATCCAACCTTCAAAGTCAATCGTACATAGCTTCCGCGAAAACCGCGCATGAATTCAGAATGGGCGCCACCCTCAACCAGTGGCGCTGGCAGGCATTGCTCGTGTTCTTCATGATGCTCGTGCTCTGCTCCATGGTGGTCCTGCACCACCCGGAATACCAGAACACCGCAAAAGAAATCAACGCCAGGTTGAACGAACTGGCGGCGAGTCAACCCAACAAAGCCGCTAGGGACGCCCTAATAGGCCAGCTCCGGGTCAGCAGCACCATTCCATACATCCTCCCAATCGGCTTCGCGGGAGTGTTCTGCGCTATAATGCTCGCGGCGCTTATCAGTACTTACGATAGCTTCATGCACACTTGGGGAGCGGTTTTCCTGCAGGATATCGTCATGCCATTCCGGAAAAAGCCGTTTGGAAAAAAGCAGCATATGCTCTTTATCCGACTCTCAATCCTAGGAGTCGCGATATTCGCGTTCCTTTTCAGCCTCTACTTCCCCAACCCCGAAAACATCCTGATGTATTTCGCACTTATAAACAACCTCTGGCTAGGCGGGAGTGGCGCCGTCATAATAGGGGGACTGTATTGGAAGAAAGGCACCACGGCCGCCGCTTGGACATCCATGGCGATGGGATTCATCCTGGGAGCCCTCGGAATTTATTTCGCCTTGGCGTGGCCAGCCACCCATCACGGCGACAAATTCTTCATCAATCCCCAGTGGTGGTTCTTCGACACGCTCGCTCTATGCATTGTGGCGTACGTACTGGTCTCGTTGATTCAAAACAAAAACTTCAACATGGATAAAATGCTCCATAGAGGCAAATACGCCGTGGAGGGCGAGGAGCACAAGGAATCCAAGGAATCCGTCTCATGGTTCAAGAAAATATTCGGAATCACTCCGGAATTCACCAGAGGCGACAGGATAATAGCATATCTTATCGTCGGGTGGTTCCTCTTTTGGCTCCTAGTTTTCTGCGTCGGTATGGTATACGCTAAAATCAAGCATCCGACCGAAGACGATTGGGCCAAATTCTGGCACCTATACCTCGTTATCCTCTTCTTTATGGCCATCGTCACCACCATATGGTTCTCTATCGGTAGCATCCTCGATATTCGCAACATGTTCCGACAATTGAGAACCCAGGTTAGAGACGATAGCGACGACGGATTTATCCGCCACGATCAGGACGCTGATCCAACCACGGACGCCTCATAAAAAGCACTTCCGAGGTGCCTGGATAAAACGCCCTCGGAGCGCTGGAATCCAGCGCTCCAAGGGGCGTTTTGGGACTTACTAAATGGGGCTCACTGAATAATTGGCAAGTGTTTTATTGTCATTGGGTTAAATGCCTTTCTAATGGTGTCATCTCCAAGGTTTTGGGAGCATACCTCCCAAAAGCCTTGGAGCCGACTAACGATTTGAGGCACTTGCCAACTCCGCGAAAGCCAACAACAAGCCATTGGCGGCGTTAATTTCACCTCGGAGTGCGGAGCACACCATCAGCTTATTGCCTAGCTACTGACCCGTTCTTGACTTTCTCAGCAAGCCCTATTGTACGATGAATTTCATCAGTGAAGTCCTTTTCATCAAAGGACCATAGAGCTACTAAGAAGAAAAATAAGTAGAACGAGAAAAAGCAGGGCGGTAGAGAACTTAACAAGTGCCGCATGCTTTTTGAACAAGGTTGTCAAGCGGTCACTCTTCATACCATAATACGCCGCTAGGAAAATCACAATAAGAGGAAAAATAAACATCAGATTATATACGAGGAGATAGAATATCGCACCAGAGTAATCCGATCCTGTCTGCCACATATAAGCGATTGTCGGGAGATAAACCTGCCCCGTACAGGCAAGTTCAAGAAAAGATATGATGCAACCTGTAATAAACGCGGCTATCACGTATTTTGAATTTTTGGAGCTGGTTCTGATGGTCTTCCGGATGCGCTCCTTAAGAAAACCGGGCAATTGCAACGCCATGCTCTCCATTTTTCCTCTTGCACACATAATGCCGTCATAGAGACTCATTACCATTATCACAAACACGGCGAGCATCATTATGCGGTTGAACCAGAGGCGGAAGACATCAAAGATATAAAGCCTACCTATAATCTCGTTCAGCCCCAGCCCAAAAGCCATATACGAAATAAAAACAGCCACAATAAATGATCCGCCCACCATCATAATTTCACGCGGCTTCTTTCTTGTTATCTGAAGGTACGAAAGAAAGAAAATAATAGTGGCAAACGCACATGGATTGATACCGTCGAGAAAACCGGCAAGCAGGATTAGCCAAATACTTGTTTTGCTATAACGCTCCTTTATTCGTGATTCTGAAACCCGCACATCCTTTTCAGTCACCTTATACCATTCAGCAAGAGGAACAGTTGCCGATTTCGCAGTCAACGGGATAAGTTTATCCATTGTAATATCAGTTTTTATAAGAAATCCCTTTCCCGCGAAAACAGCGGGAGCGACAAGTCTCATTTTTGCCGGCACACCGAAACGTTCACAATATATTTCATTCAGGCGCATCGAGTCAATCTTGGAGATATTGTGAGTCTCGATGACAAGGTCCGGGAATATCTCTTTAAGTTTTTTAAGCTCTTTCTTTACTCTAGCGCAGTCCTGGCACCCTTTTTTACTGAAATAGACAAGGCGCATATTTTCAGGCGGAACCATCCCCTCTTTATCCGCCCTCCCGCTTTTCGGCTTGATAAATGCTGCCCTAACCTCCTCGTTTCTGCTTTGGCGAAGAGTTGACCGCATGGATTTGATTTTATTTCCAGCAACATTGAAGTGTTTAAAAATATTTTTCACATCGGAATCAGACATATCTTCGCGATTGATAAACTGGAGGAGGATATCGAAACTTTTGCCGAGCACCTTGTAGTTATTCTCAAGATACTGCTTTACTCTCCGCCCTATGGCGTTCTGATCAGGGAATGTCTCAAGCACCGCGGTGAATTTATTAAGGTCTATAGATTTCCTACACTTCAGCAATGCGAAAGACGCCTCCATACGTATTGCAAGATCTTCATCATCCAACATCTTCCTAAGGGCCTCTTCAACCGCCGGCCCAAGCTTTCTAGAAACAGACCCATTTCCGCTCCAATAGTAATCTTTGACAAAATGTTTCGCATCATAAAAGTGAACCCAGCTATTGGTAAACTGTTCCGCTCTTTTCTGAATAATTTTAGGTAACACAATCCTGACCTCTTTTGCCTTATCCTTCATCAACTCGGGAATAAGAGCAAAAAAACGGCTCCTTGAACTGCGATTCTGCCCCAATGCATGATAGGCGGCTCTCCTCAGCCACTTGTTTTCCGAACGGGCAAACGGCTCTATAATTTTATCGTCACCTTTCAAATAGGATTTATCATAGATAAAAAGTGCAAGAGATTTCAGAAGCTGATCAGACTCTTGAGATTTCAGTATACGCACGGCCCATTTCCTAGCGGCCTTTTTTGCCGGCAGTGAATCGAAAATATTTCTAAACCTATACACGTCAAGATCATAAGGTTTGAGCGGGGAATCAGTATCCTCCATTTTTCTCAGGAGTCTGCTGATATATTTACCTTTTTTGGTTGCGAGAATAATTTCCGTCGCATTTTTGCGTATAGCATCTTCCGGATCATCCAGCGCAAGAAATGCGACTTCAACAACATCGTCCCTAGGCGCGTCTTCCATAAGCTCAAGGATCGTTGTCCTCATTTCAACTGTCTGACTATTAAAATGCTCCTTAAGGTACGGGATGCTATCTTTATCACCAAGAAGCACAAGCACGCTGGCGGCATATAGCTTTATCTCCTCGTTCTTGCTCCGATTGAAACAGCGATTAACCGCACTCTTGATGTCATTAAGATTTTTCCTGCCTTTTTCCGGCTTTGCCCGCGCCTTACCATCAGCACCCTCACCGCCTTTTTCCGCATTCTCCGACACCTTAACGCCCGCATCCCCTTCAACCTTCCCCTTTGGAGCGGCTTTCGGTTTCTCATTCTCGAATGAGTTAAAAAGATCCATAATATCTTTTGCCGAATTCTCTTTTACCGTTGATTTCCCAGAAATCGCGGAATTGGGGTTATGCTCCTCTTTTTCCGGGGAGTCTTCAAACGATTCAAAAAGGTCCACAATATCGCCATCGGACTGCTTTTCGTCTCCAGAGTCGGAACTCTCTTCTATTTCAAGCAAAAGATTATCAAGTCCGCCATCGGATGAAATGTATATCGGTTGCTTCTTCATCGGTGACGAGAATGAGTGGAGAACCGCCAGAACATCCTGGTCGTCGCCGCTCTCAAGCTTCTGAACAAGAATCGCGTTATTTTTTGATGCCGTCCTTGTCACTCCATTTTTCGCTATAAAACTTATCGCCGGCAGACGTATATCCTTCCGCTTACTTCCGGCCAAATATACTGCAAGCGGCAATGCGCCTTTACCGCACTCGTCCATTCCCTGCACGACATCCATAAGCACCTGTTCGCTCTTCCCCTTCAGAGCCTCGATAAAAGATGAGGGTATTTTCTTATTCATTTTTCCGTAAGCGGCGACAATAGCGCCTTTGAGAGAGTCGTCGCTGAGAAAAACCTTTTCCAGCTTTTTGGGAGCATGAGGTTTATCGATACAGCTGAGAGTTTCAACCGCTTTATAGCGGACAAAATGATCTTTGTCCGCAAGCATTTTCTCAACATCTTTAGCAAGATTTTTCGCCTCAAGCCTCTCAACCGCATTCAGTGCGGCAACCCGCACACGCCAACGTTTATCCTGGAGCTTTTGGCGAAGCTGAGTAGTTGATATAGATGATTTTGTCGCTGCGATTCCGTTCAATGCGGCAATAACGAGATCCTCATTGGAATGCTGAAGATATTTTGCAAAAATCGTTCCGCTTTTTTTACTTTTTATTTCTGAAATTCCACGTAGGGCCGCAAATACAACATCCTCGTCTTTTTCAGTCAGCAGATGCTTGCCAACTATATCAAGAGCATCTTTGCCCCCCACTGTGATAAGGGAGTCAATTGCGGTTTCGCGAATCATTGAATCTTTATCATGAAGCAGATCCTCTAGAATAGGGATAACAGAAGGAGATGCCTTTTTGAGCTCAAGAATGGCCTGCATTCTTGAGTCGAGTTTTCCAAAAATAAGCTTATGCGCAAGCATTACAGGGTCACGGCCTATTGATGCAGGAATAAGAATAGAATATTGAAGCTCTTTTATTTTATTACGTTTACCCTCGGAAATCTCCGGATTATCTGTCAGGAATTTTTCAATCGCACTGACAACTGCCGGACCTCCCTCCCTAAGAAGCCGCAATGCCCTGAGTTCACGCCTGCGATCTCCGCAGACACTCTGCAATATGAGAATGTCGCAACGTCTCCGAGTCAGAGTTGAAAAGAGTTTGCCTTGACTCCCTCCTTTAATTTCAGCCCACTTCTCCCACTCTTTGAGAGCTTTCTGATTTTTTGTGGATTCCACCTTCTCCCACGGGTCATAATCAAAATCGTTACCGGTCTGCTCCTCAAGAATTTCAATTGCGCCGAGACGAACAGCTATACGTTTATCTTTCAGCATATCTACAAATATTTTTTTCGGAAACGGAGATATCCCCCTGATCATCTCAATAATCTCTTTACGCACATTAGGATATTTGCCAAGCGCCATCATGATTTCAGGCCAGGCATCCTTCTCCACACTATGTTTTTTTAACTGCTCAAGCATTATATGCAATTGCGATGATTTTTTCGCGACAATTTTTTTATTCAGCACCGCACTCATCGCCTTAAGTACCGCCGCTTTATCGACATATCCATTAAGCCTTAGCATCTCGACAGCATCAGCGGAACAGAACGATATAACAGGAATAGACGATATCTGGAACATCGCGGCAGTTTTTCTATCTTGCGTGACATCAATTCTCACAAGAACAAACTCTTTTAGTAATGCTTTCACATCTGGAGAAGAAAAAACATGCATATCCAGCTTTCTGCACCACGGACATTGCGGAGAGAAGAATTCTATTAGAATCGGACGATACTCCATAGATGCTTTTGCAAGTGCTGTGTCAAAATCATCAAACCATATAAGTTTGTCGCCATTTTCGCTTCCGTCGTTACTGGAAACAGGTTTTGACATAGGGGCCGGCGCCGCCCCCCCCTCCCCCTTTTCAATACTTGGTGTCGCGGCAACCCGCGAGGCAAGCAGAAACAACAAGAGCAAACTCAAAATGTTGAATTTCATGGTAATATTCATTTTAATCAATGCATTAATGCATACGTTAAGATGTTGACATTTATCTTCATCGAATTTCCTATCTCATTTCCTCCGCAGCAGCAGCACCCTTTTGTGTGAGCGGTATCATTAAGGCCATGCGGGGAAAATACCAGCACAATTTTGCCATTCAGCTCAAGGCCGAACAATTCCGCTTTTATCGCACTTTTCCCATGAGTCAGCTCCAATTTATCAATTTTGTGAACGGTGCGGAAAATAACATGATCCATAGGGATAGGCTTCAATGCGTTTTTCCCGAATATCCGTTCAACTTCACGCCGAAACGCATCCGCGAACTTTTTGCTCGAACAACCGGCGGAGACAAGCATAAACCCCCCGCTGATTAGATATCTTTTAAAATTTTCCGACTCTTTATGATTAAAATGGAAGTCCGACTCTCCAGTCATCACAACAAACGGCATCCTGAAAAGCTCATCGGAACTGAGTTTGACGCTTTTGAATCGACGCGCAGTCGCGATAGAGGTCTCTTTCTGCAGCGCCGAAAGAAATTCATCACTGAAGCAGCGCGAAGTATTATTGCCGGCAAATATAAGGTTTCCGCACTGCACAACATCATCTTTTGCCCGCAGCTGCATTGACATGGCAGAAAACAGCAGTGCCAAAATTAAGCATTTTGCTCTCATCTTTCAAATCCTCTCTATTTTTTATCTCTCTTCACTGAAATATTTTTTAACCGCATCCCTGTATTTATATGGTGCATCATCGATAGAGATACTGTCAGTCTCAGCCTCTTTTCCCCCTGCCTTAGAAAGCTTCTCCTGCGCATCCGACTTGATTTGCACGCTACTGTTCCCGCGTCCTTTTCCGCGCCCGACACTTCCCGATTTCCCGCTTCCGCCCCCTCCTCCGATGGAACGTTTCGGACCAACTACCGGGATATCAAGCATAGAAGAGCTATCCATACTGTACCCGTCGTTTATATCGCCTTCTCCCCCCGCACTGCTTC
>WFSE01000183.1 GCA_015486135.1 Lentisphaeria bacterium | reverse complement strand
CTTTGCAGCCTCCGCATCTTTGCGAGGCAATCTCTTCATCTTTCTCTTCCCCTCGCGGAGAAGCAAAGATAACAAATCCGAAAATCTAAACCCGAAATCCGAAACCTAGCCGAGCAATGCGACGCAACTGCGAAGCAGGATAAATTCGAATGTTCGAAAATTCAAATGCTCAAAACCCAAACTCACCAAGCACGTTTCCCGCCTTATTTCGGGCCCATTTTTAATTTGACTCATTCGCATTTTGAATTTGTTTCGGATTTCTCATTTCGGATTTCCCGCCCGCCGTCATCGGCGGCGGCGACAGCATCCTCCTCAACACGCTCCACAAGTCCTTTCCCTCTCCTTTGAGGTCGAAGGAAAAACCGCCCAAGCACCACTGCCTCACCAAAAGACGCAGGGCGCCGAAAATAATCCTGAACAATTCCTTCTCCGGGACATCTCCCCGGATCTCTCCCGATTCCACGCCCTCGGCGATAATCTTGCCAATCACGCGCCTGTGCGACCGCATCATTTGCAAAAGCCGTTCCGCCAACTCCGGGTCCTCCTGGAAATTCTCCTCCGACACCATCACCTTCGCCAAACTTGGATTCTCCGCGAATCTCGCGCAACGATCCTCGAAAAACTTCCCAACCCGATCCAACACCCCGGCGTCCGAATCCTCCAACGCCCCGGATAAAACATCCGAAGCCACGTCCTCGAAAACATCCAACACCGCCGACATTATCGCCGACTTGCCGCTGAAATGACGATAGAGCGCCGCTTCCGAAACACCTACACGGTCGGCAATGGCGCGCATCGTCAACGAACGGGCGCCGCCCGACGCCAGCAACTCCACCGCCACCTCGACGATCTCCAACCGCCTTCCAGTCAGGATCTCCTGAATAATTGGCAAATGCTTATTTTCCATCTGATTAAACATCCTCAACAAGGTCCGGAAACTCGAAATAAGAAATCCTAAATCCGAAACCTAGCCGAGCAATGCGACGCAACTGCGAAGCAGGATAAATCCGAATTTCCAAAAATTTAAATGCTCGAAATCCAAACTCCTCGAGCATTTTTGCCGTATTACACAGCCTCCATGTTAGTAAACACTCACTAACTTACTGGCGGCGATGCACCTTTCAACCCCTCCGCGGAAAAAAAATCGAAAAAAATTCCGGATACAACACGGACGCCCCCCAATATCAGCGAAAAAACAATCCCGGTTTACCACACCTTGATTTTGTCCACTTGGAGTTTACGTAAACGCAGTGAGATAAACCGCTGGATTGAATAGTGCCATTGGGGAAAAAACTGGCAGTATCGACACTGTCAATAATATGAATTATAGTATCACATGGATTTCTGGCGTGAACAAAGAGAGGCGGAGCGGAGGAGCAGGCTACTGCTGGTCTGCTTTGTCGTGGTTGTCACGCTCTGCGTATTCGCGCCCTACTTCATCATCCATGCGGCGGTGGTGTCGTATCAAGTATTGGCCCGCACCCCCGAGGGATTACCTCCCCCCTCCGAGTTCATCGCCCCGATTTTGGATGGATGGCGATTCTGGCGATACCCCTACTTCCCCTTCGTCGCCGTTGTAGTGCTGCTGCCGGTGGTCTGGGGGATGGCGGGTTTCTTCATCCGCCTCCGACGTGGCGGCGCGGCCGTGGCCGAGCTGCTGGACGCCGAGGCGCTCTCCCAATCCACCGGCGATTTCCTAGAGCGGAGGCTGCTCAACGTAGTGGAAGAAATAGCGATCGCCTCGGGAACGCCAACGCCGCAGGTGTACCTGCTCCCGGACGAACCCGGCATCAACGCGATGACCGCGGGATTCTCCGGAAACGACGCCGTGATATGCGCGACGAGAGGCGCTATGGAGCTTCTGACGCGCGACGAGCTTCAAGGGGTCATAGCGCACGAATTCAGCCACATCTTGACGGGCGACATGCTCACGCACACGGCGACTTTGGGATTGATGCACGGCTTTTTCATCTCGCGTCAGCTAAGAATCAGACTGGATATCTCGTCGGGAGTATCGGGCAGTCTGTTGCGCGACATGCTGTTTTTAGTGGTGCAAATCCTAGCCATATTATTGCTCCTGCCCTTGTGGCTCTGGCTCTACGACTTGGTTTTCGGCGGTATAGGGAAAGTGGTCAAAGCGGCGTTCTTCAAGAAACGCGAATATCTGGCCGACGCCAACGCCGCCCGATTCACCAGATATCCCGCGGGATTGGCAGGCGCCATGAAGAAAATAGCCGCGATTCCCGCGATACAGTCCATTCGCACCGACAACGGCGACGAGGCGAACCACCTCTTTTTCCACGAGCCTCTTCTCTCCCCCCTCGCCTTCCTCGTGGCGGCTCATCCCCCCGTGCTGAAAAGGATTAAAAAACTCCTTCCCGAATTCGATGGTAAAATAGACGACATCGATGTCCCCGCGCTGAAGAAGGAGATTCGCGAACTCCGCGACGAAATCCGCGAACCTATCGCCCCCGACGATCTAGTGGAGTCCGGTATCACCCCCGCCATACCGTTTCCGCGTAAATCGCGGGCGGCGGCCATTGTGGCGATGCTCGGATCCGGCGATTTGGAGAGTTCCAAAGCCGCGTTGGCCGGCCTCGAACAAACGAGAAAACGACTAACATCCTCCGACATGTCGCTGGAATCCGCCACCGCATACGTGTTTTCCCTTCTCCTAGACGACCGGGAAGGCGACATCCGCGCCCGCCAACTACAGGATATAGAGACCGCCTACAACGCGGTTTTCGCGGCGGAGGTGGCCGCGGTTCAAAAGAAACGGGCCAAAGACTCGCCAGTGGAACGCATATTGAGACTGGAGCGCGCCGTGTCGGTTCTCCGCGGATTGAAGCCAATCGAATACGACAGGCTAGTCACGACATGCCGCTCCCTAGTGCTCGCCGACGATATCATAACCCTCCTGGAATATTCGATAACCGCCTTCCTTAAACGGAGATTAAACCACTATTTCGGAATGGACGAGCAACATCCAATGCCGCGCCGGACACTACGCGGCGCTACAAGGGAAGCGGCGCTGCTACTCTCCGTCATGTCCTGGGCGGGCGCCGAAACCGCGAAAGACGCGGAACAGGCCTTCGAGGCCGGACGAGCCGAACTCCCCGCGACCACCGCGGCGGCAATATCCCTGGATTCCCTCAACCCATTCGACCCCGATGAGATGACCAGAGCGGTGTCGGCTATGGCAAGCTTGAGGGCCGACGAGAAATCGGCGCTACTCAACGCCTGCGTGGCGGCCGTGGGCGCCGACGACTTCGTCTCGGAGACCGAATGGGAGATTTTGAAACTCTTCACCCTGATGCTGGGATGCCCACTTCCCCCGCTGCCCCCCATGGGAGTTATGGGAGTTATGGGAACTATGCGATAGGGATAGAAAGAAGC
>WFSE01000182.1 GCA_015486135.1 Lentisphaeria bacterium | reverse complement strand
CAACTTGTGGGGGAGGGGAAACGTGGGTTGAGCAGGAGGAGGTGGAGCGGTTTCGGCAGCGGGAAATCTTCCAGAATTTCGCCAACACCCTTGCCGATGGCTGGGCGCGGGGAGAGGAAAAACGGGACATCCGCTCCGACGGCGCATGCGATTTCCGCGGTTTCCGAATCGGATATCGTTCCGGGATGGAGCTGTCGCAGGAGATTTAGGGTGGCCGCGGCGTCGGCGCTGCCTCCACCGAGTCCCGCCGCGGTTGGGACGCACTTTTCGATACCGATTTTCCACGCCGGAACGGTGTTGGTTTTTTCCGCGAAAAGCGCGGCGGCTTTATGGCAGGTGTTGCGGTCGTCCAAAGGGACGGCGGGGTTGTCGGAGGATATCTCGATGGTTCCTTTTGTGGCTGGGGAGATGGATATGGTGTCGGAGGGGGCGTCGATAGGAAGGAAAAGGGTGGTGATGTCGTGGTAACCGTCCGGACGTTTGCCGTTCAATGTCAACAAGAGGTTGATTTTAGGGAAGGCGCGGGCCGAATGGGATTGAGGGGGATTCATGAGTCGTCGGAGTCTGAAGTGGTGAATTCCAGAAAGAGACAGGCGGCCAATGCAAGTCCGGCAATCCAGAACGGTGTGGCGTTCGAGAACATCGCATCCAAGGTGGGGTCGAGGTTCACGGGGTCGGGCCATCTCGCCACGGTGTCGGCGAACCATCTGGAGAAGGCGTTGGCCACCGGCATCGCCAAAAGCATTCCAACGAGCACCAACAGCGCGTGCAGACGTCCCGCTCCGACCGCCGCTATCGCGGAGGAGGGGACTTGCCCGCATAGTGCCAAGCCCGCGGCGACTAGCAAGCCTCCGGTGATGGCGCCCCAAGGGAAAAGCGGTCGGGCGTGGTAGCTGACCAGTCCCCATTGGCGGGCGAAGTGGAATAGTATCGCTCCAAGCGCCACGGAAGCTAGAAAGGTCTTCATGAAATGGGTGTTTTTGAGGAATAATTGATCTACGAGGGTCTTTCGCCAAGCGATTTTGGATTTCACGATAAGGAAGCCGAAGGCGACTCCTAGAAGTCCCGCGGCTACGACCTTGTATGTTCCGTCTAGATGGAGCGGATGCATGGCGTTCCTCTACTTTTTCTTTTCGGACTCCGAGGGGGCGGCCGCGGCGTTGCGCCGCCTGATCGCGCTGGCTATCGTGGTGATGACGATTCCCCAAACGAGGAGAGACGCGAAGAACACCCAAGCGCTGGTGGAGAGCTGTATCGCGCTGGACCATTGTCCCAAGAAGGAGTCTCCCGCCAGCTGGAGGCCGAGCATTACTAGGAATCCCCCGGCGATGCCCGTCGCGATTGTCGCGCCGATGGAGGGGAAAAATCCCTTGCCCTCCGAGTCGGAGATCATTCTGAAACGCCATTCCCCGCCGACCAGCGCCGCTCCCAACGCTCCGATAAGTATCCCACCCAAAAACACGGTTTGCCAGTCGATGGGAGGGGGATTAGCGAGTCTGCCGGATTCAATCGAACGTTCGCAATACGAGGAAATCATAAGGTATGGATCACTGAAGCCGATGGAGTCGTCGAGGACATATAGCGAGAGGAGGAAAAGGAACGCCACCACGCCTCCGGCGAGATAGGACGACCATTTTCCTGTGAAGAAACCTGTCATTCTGGGGTGTGGCGTTGTTTTGTTTGCATGGCGATTGGTTTCATTGGAAGTGTCATTCCGAAAATCGTACCGCCTCGAAAACCCTGAATTTACAGCTTTCGTCTTTCCACGCCTCCGAGGAAAGGCCGGCTTTCAGTGAGAGGTGGGTCAAGGTTGTTTCCGCATCCCATTCCTGTTCGACGGGCACTTGCGGAAGGAAGACGGCGCCCTTGGAGCCTTTCCGGAGGATGATGCCGTGTTTTCCCACTTTAAAGTCGCTGTATGATTTAATTGGCTCCGGCGGGGAAAGTACGGAGATTTCTATTTCTATGGAATCGAGCTCGTCCACGCATGTCACTGCTGGGAATCTTGGGTCGTGCAATGCCGCGTTTCTGGCATTATGCGCCACACTGGCATAGAGGGGTTCGAACGGCTCAATATTCCCGATACACCCCCTAAGTGCGCCATTTTTTGTTTTGAGCGTGACGAAAGTGGCTCTGGGCTCCAAGAATTTTTCCGACGTTTGCGCCGGAGGGGCAGCTGGGTTTTTCTTTTCTATCGCGCGCTTAATCGACTCCCTGGCGATCGAAAGCAATTGCTGGTGTTCGTCCTCGGTGAAATTTATGGTTTCCACCATCGCTTTTACCCTCCCTCTATAACTACTGTGTTGGGATCCTGATTGTCGCGAATGGTTTAAGGCGTCCATCCCGTTGGAACGCATCTGGATTGAGCTTCTTTATGGTTTCCGGCGGTACGTTGTACCTGTCGGAAATCGATTGCAACGTGTCATCCGGCAGGACAGGCATATGCGTGTATTTCGCCGGGTGGGCCGCTTCCTCCGCTATTTTCGCAGCCTTGCCTAGGTCGATGGAATCGGAGTCGGCATCGAAAACATCGTCCAAATTTTCTTGCCCCTCGGGTTGTCCGGACGCAGCTTTGGCAGCGTCTTTCAGGAGGGTGGTGTCATCATTTTCGGGGCGCATGGCATTTTTACCGGAGTTGGTCGCCGGGATGTCGACGCTTATTTCGTCTGGTGGGGTAAGGTGGGACGACACGCTGGGGGCACTAGTAGTTGTCGCGGCGCCATGTCCTGGGATGATAAGTTTCATACCGGGGCGGATGGGTTTCGTGGGGTCGATATTGTTCGCTTGTTCCAGGGCCTTGAGGGAGACGTGGTGGCGGTTGGCAATTTTCCAAAGGTTATCGTGCGGTTTGACGACATACGTACCTCCAGGGCCCGCCAAATGTTCGGCGACTGGTTTAGATGCCGGTTTTCGGGATGGCTTCCTGGAAACATGGGGGTGGGTGGTTGGCTTGGATATTTTCCGCTCCGGGTGCAAGGAGCCACCTGGGGGTATAAGGAGAACCACGCCTACTTTCAGTGGTTTTTTCAGCGACATGTTGTTGCAGGATGCTAGTTCCTGTTGTGTGACACCATACATTCTAGCAATTTTCCAGAAAGTATCGTGCGGTAGGACGGTGTATGTCAGAGGCTCGGCCTTGATCACTGGAGGCTGTATTGCGTTCGCAGTGGGGGATTGGGGAGCCTGCGGGACGACGAAATTTGTTTCTGGAGCCAGCGTCGGAGGGGGTTGGGTGAAGTCGTCGGGCATCGCCGCTATTTCCGTTGAGTCGTCCGGGTCCAGGAGTGGCGGTGGGACGTTAGGTCTGTTTCTAAGAAGCAAAGGTTTGTTTTGGCATCCGGCCGCGCCGACTAGAATAGCTAGCGCGGCTATGGCTGTAACTAGCATGCGGTTGACTGTAATTGAAGAGAAAACTCGCGGTTTCATATTTAAAATCCTCCCAGTGGAGCGGTTTATAGAATCAACATACTAAGACTATGTGACTATCTTAAACGCGCCTAGGTGTTTTTTCAAACCCGATTCCGCATGATTTCCACTCTTCCGCGATTCTGCCGAAGGCCAGCCCTCGTTCCTGGTAATTTCGGAAGAGGTCCATGCTGGCGCAAGCGGGGGATAGCAGGACAGTTTCTCCAGGGGCGGAGTTGTCCGCCGCCGCGATGACCGCGTTGCGGAAGGAGTCGAAAGTTTCAGTGTTGATGCTCCTTTTCCAGCAAGCGGCGATGTCGTGTCGAGCGTCGCCGTAGAGGAACGCTTTTTTGATTTTGTCGGCTTTAGTGACGCAGGAGGAAAAGTCGAGATTTTTCCCCACCCCCCCCGCCACGAGGTTGACTGGCGTGTCAAATTGGTCCAAGGCGGCCTTCAGCGCCGCCGGGTTTGTAGCCTTGGAGTCGTCGACGAAAGAGATATTGTTCCATACGAGGATGGTTTGGAGGCGGTGCGCAGGCGGAGAAAATTCCGTAGCGGTTATGGAGAGATTTTCCGCCAGTTCTTCGGGGGTGAGAAGTGGAGCGGCCAATGCCGCCGCCGCCATTAGGTTTTCGATATTGTGCCGGCCGGGTAGGTTTGGCGTAGGCAGTTTGAGCCGAGGCAGTTTCCACTCGGAGGAGGCCAGGCGTCCATTTGTGTCGAGATGTATGGATGCGTTTTTGTTCGTCGCGGAGAATGTCGTTGGTGGAGGTGCGTTTTTTCCCGGCCAGCGTTCAAGGAAGGCGGGTAGCAGGTCATGGTGAATGACCATTGTGCGGCGTTCCTCCATGTTTTGGAAGATATTCAGCTTGGCGTGGGTGTAATCTTTCATTGAGAGGTGTCTGTCGAGATGGTCCGGGGCGATGTTGAGAATTGCCGCCGCGGAAGGCGCGAACGTTGGCGCTCGCTCCAATTGGAACGAGCTGGCTTCCACCACGATGAATTTAGCGTTTTTATTCAGGACGGCCTTGGAGAGTGGATGGCCGATATTTCCCGCGGTTACCGCAGACCGCCCCAGAATCATCCGCGTCATCAATGTTACGGTTGTCTTGCCGTTTGTTCCCGTGACTGCGGCTATGGGGCGTTCCGCGAAAGTCGCGGCGAAATCCAATTCGCTAATTATCGGGAGTCCGGAGCGTTCGGCCAGAGTCGCCATCGTGGAGGAGTGTGGAATTCCCGGGCTGATCACGATGAAGTCGGCTTCCGGAAGGTCGGAACCGGAGAATCGCGTGTTGACATCCACTTCGTTGTCCCCCGCTTGGCGTATTGTCGATTCGTTGGGGGCTTTTTCATCCAGGGCCACGACGGAGAAACCCTTGGCGCGGGCCAGCGCGATGGCCGCCAATCCACTTTTTCCCAGCCCCATGACTATTATTCGCCCCGTATTCATGGCAATGACGTCCTTGTTTTCCTCTTTGTTCGGAGTATTGTCCGAATTAGTGATTATCTTACAACGCCGCGCCGTTTTCCGCCACTTGCGGGTGTTGGAAGCGTGGAACGATTGGGAGGAGTTGACATGGGAATCATTTCGAGTTGGAAAAGGATGTTGTCTTGTGCTGTTGGCGCCGCCGGCGCCACGCTTTTGTTTGGCGGGTGTTCGACGTTCGACCCCGACACTATGACGGAATACAATCCGGAGCCTGGTGTTGTCATCGAAAATCCGCCCATAGAGTCTCTTTTGGTCAGGGTTAGCAACGAGCGTCCCGAGGAGGAGACGTTGCCGTTCAATCCCAACAATGATCCTTGGATATTGCTGCCACTCTGTTTTTACTCCTCCCAAAAAGTCAATCCGATGGTCAATAGGAACTTTCTCCAAAATACTTTGGACGAGGCGTTGCAACGCATAATAATGAAAAACCTGCGGGTGTCCGGCTTGTGCGGGGAGGTTTTCGCTTGTGGAGGCGGGGGGCAATTTGGCAACGCCAGGGCGAGTGGTGCATACCGCCTGAATTTGGCGTTGAGGCATGCGGTGTGGCATAGGAACCTTACGGCGTACGGACTCTCCTATCCTGGGACGTTTTTGTGGGTTTTGGGCGCGCCGGTCTCCTACGGTGACGTGACATTGGAAGTGGACGCGTCCCTTTACGCGCCTGGCAAGACGATAAAGCCTTTGGCCACCCATAAGTTCGTGATGAGTAAGAGTTGTGTGGAATGGATATACGAGCAGATAGGCTATCATCCCGCCAAGTCGGAGACGATATTGACGGATACAGTTCCTAAATTGGCCAGTGATATCAGGGAATTCGTGAGGAAGACCGTTGGCACGGTCAAGTCCAGCAAGTGATATCGAATTGTAGGCGGGGACCGGGCGTTTCCAACCTCTAACTCGCGGCTCGAGCTGGTGTATCCATTCGAAGGGCTACCACATATGGTCCGATGCGTTTTTCTCACTGATAGCCTCAATTTCTCCGGGGGGAGGAGGCTTTTGCTGGAGCGCGCCGCCTATTTACGTTCCATAGGGTGGGATGTCGTCGTCCTGACCCAGACATCCGAGGGGGCCTTGGCTGGTGTTACTCCTGTCGATGTCGTTCCCGATTTTTCTCCCGCCAATATTCCCGATTGCGACGTGATAGTTGCGACCACTCCACGGGAGGTCGAGCTGGCGTGGCGGTCGGGAAAAGGCGCCGTGGCGCATTTTTGCCAAGGGTTCGAAATAACCGATTTGGAGCAGCGCGTGGATGGCCGGGTCCTCCCGCCGCGTTACGAGGGGAGCGGGATCCTCCATGCCGCTAAACTGGCGCGGAAGAAGATGTCTTGGAAACGTAAAATCAAGCGCGTTGACGCTGTTTACCGCCTTCCCACCAATCTAATAGCGGTTTCAAAGCATCTAGCGGAGGAGTTGGAGCGCCGTTACGACCGAAAGGTGGCCTTGTGCGAAAACGGTGTGGACCTGTCTGTGTTTCGTCCTTTATCGTTTCCTCCTTCCTGGGGTGATTTTTCGAAGGAGAATCCCTTGAGGATAATAAACGTGGCGCCTTACAAGGTTACGTTCAAAGGGGTCGGGACGACATTATCGGCGGTGGATAAATTAAAAGGGCGTGGCGTTCCGGTCCGGTTTATCCGGGTGGCGCCGTCGATATCCTCCTCGGAGCGCGGTGATTCTTTGGTCGACGAGTTCCACGAAAACATTCCCACCGAACGACTGGCGGAATTGCTAAGGGAGAGCCACATGTACATATCCAATTCCACCGAGGGCGAGGGGTTTGGCCTGCCCGCCTTGGAAGCGTTAGCCTCGGGGCTTGTATGCGTGTTAAGCGGGATATCAAGTTACAAGAACTTTTCCGACATGCGGGATTTCGCTCTTTTCGTTCCGGAGGGGGATGCGGAGGCTACCGCCGCCGCCGTGGAACGCGCGGCCGCGATGTCCGCGGAGGATGTGGAGAGCATTCGGAGTAGGGCGTTGGAAGTTGCCGGAAGGTTGTCTTCGAAAAAATCGAATGAACGGTTCGCGGAGATTCTCGCGGAAATCGCGGACTCGGGCGATGGTGTCGCATCCCGCTAGGAATATTGCGTTTTTGGACTGAAAAGGGGTAATGATAATGGATCGATTCTTCAAAATTTCCGAACGTGGCAGTTCGATATCGACGGAGTTGTTGGCTGGCGCTACGACTTTCATGACGATGTCGTACATAATTTTTCTCCAACCGCTGGTTCTTTCCGGGGCAATTTCCCATTCTCCGACGGGAATGGACGCCAAGGCTATTTTTACGACGGTCTGCATAGCCGCCGCTTTCGGTTCTATCTTGATGGGGGTGTTGGCGAATTATCCTGTGGCCTTGGCGCCAGGGATGGGGGAGAATTTTTTCTTCGTCTCGGTAACCGCGGCTTGCGCGTCGATGGGAATAGCCACCGCTGGCGAGGCTTGGAGGACGGTGTTGGGAGTGGTGCTGATTTCGGGCGCGCTGTTTTTGATTCTATCTTTTCTGAATGTCCGGAAGATGCTGATGGAATCGATAAGTCCAAGCATGAAGCATGCGGTAGCCGCCGGGATAGGATTGTTCATAGCCTTGCTCGGGCTGCGGAACGGTGGTGTTATCACAACCGATCCCCATAGCCAGACATACGCTTTGAACGCCGGTGTGTTTGTTTCCAAGACTGGCGCGGTGTTTTTCGTCGGTCTTTTGGTCACGGCCGCGGCTAGAGTCGCCAAGGTCCGTGGAGCGGTGTTGATAGGGATAGTGGCCGCCACGATTCTGGCGCTTCTGCTTGGCGAGGCGAAATACGCCGGGGCGTTCTCGCTGCCTCCCAGTCCAGCGCCGGTGCTTGGACAGGCCGATTTGGGGAATGTCTTCAGTCATTTTCTTAAACTGCTGCCATATATCATCATATTCGCCTTCATGGATATTTTCGATACGTTGGGGACGTTGCTTGGTGTCGCCTCCCATGCGGGCATGTTGGACGAAAAAGGCAATCTTCCGAATGCCAAGCGCGCGTTCGCCGCCGACTCCATCGCAACCCTCGCCGGGGGGGTATGCGGGCAGAGCACCGTGACGAGCTATATCGAGAGCGCCACCGGAGTTGAATATGGGGGGCGCACGGGCTTGACCGCTGTCGCTGTTGGAGTGTTTTTTCTTTTGGCTTTGTTCATATCCCCGCTTGCGGCGATGGTCGGGAATTGTCCCGCTACCGTTGCGCCCGCTTTGGTGGTGGTCGGGGCGTTGATGATGGAGAATGTGTCTAAAATCAAATGGGACGACCCTAGCGAGGCGTTGCCGGCGTTTCTTGTTCTCATAGGTATCCCTCTTTGTTACAGTATCGCCGACGGTTTGACTTTGGGCTTTATCGCTTATCCGCTTGTCAAGGCCCTTGGCGGACGGGGCAAGGAGGTGGGATGGCTCACCTATCTTATGGCCGCACTTCTCGCGCTATATCTTGTGGTGGTGAAAACCGGAATCTTGGAGAAGGCGTTGGCGTGATGGGAGTGATGGGAGTAATGGGAGTAATGGGAGTAATGGGAGTAATGGGAGTAATGGGAGTAATGGGAGTAATAGCCGCGAATTGCGGCCGCATAATTCCCATGCTTCCCATAATTCTCATACCGGCGGAGCCGGCATCTTTAAAAGCCTAGGAGGACTAATGCAAGAGAAAGAGAAGGCAAGGCGCGTGTTGCCTCCCCGAGGGGACTACCATAACCTCCTTTCGTTTCAAAAGGCCGAGGTGGTTTACGATATAACTTTCCGCTTCACCAAAAAATTTCTGCGGAGCGGCGACCGGACAATTGATCAGATGGTTCAAGCCGCTCGTTCCGGAAAGAAAAATATCCTCGAAGGAAGCAAGGCTGCGCAAACTTCCACCGAAACGGAGATTAAGCTCACAAATGTCGCCAGGGCGAGTCTCGAGGAGCTCTTGGATGATTATCTCGACTTTTTACGCGTGCGGGAATTGCGGATATGGGATAAAGATAGCGAAGAGGCACAGTATGTTCGCAAGCTGGGTCGCATCACGCCGCAGACCTACGAAATATATCGTGAGTTTGTAGAGTCCAGACCGGCGGAAACTCTCGCGAATATTGCGATATGCCTGATACATCAAACCAATTACTTGATTGACCGGCAATTGCGAAGCTTGGAAAATAGTTTTGTCGAGAAAGGGGGGCTTCGCGAGCGTATGACCCGTGCTAGGCTGACCGAAAGAGGCAAGAAAAATCAGAAGTGATGGGAGTGATGGGCGGCCATATAATTCCCATGCTTCCCATAATTCCCATGCCGGCGGCCGCCGGCATCTTTAAAAGCCTAGGAGGACTAATGCAAGAGAAAAAGAACGCAAGGCGCGTGTTGCCGAGCCTTGAGTAACGGGAATTATTCGGGGATGAGTTTTTCTTTCTTACGAGATGGCGTCCTTGTCGCTGACTTTCTCCCGCTTTTCGCCTATGGCCTGGGGATGGATTGAGCCTGCTAGCCTGATTCCCAACTTGGCAAAACAATATGTGTAAGCACCACAGAAAACGGAGTATATTACTATCTGGGTGACATGCCACCATATATCGTTATTTGATGGTTCATTATATAAATAGTAAACCATTATAGAATAGAAAAAACTGACAATCACACAAATAAATATTGCTAATCTATCCGAACAACTTTTAAAAGCCGTCTTTATTAGAAAAGCCATTATTAACGGCGACAAAAGGCATGCCAGTAAATATACGCAAAGAAGGAATAAATAGCAATTAATCATTATTTTCTATTCTGTAGATGCCCCGTAGGTTGTTAAAGCTCTGGCGGCTTTTTTTACTCTAGTTGCTGTTCTGCGGTCATTCAAGCGGCTTTTTTGTCCATCTTGTCTCCCCCGGGGGGGGGCTATGTGGGTATAGTCACGCTTTGGGATGGGCTTTTTTGTATACGGCTTTTAGTCTTTCGGCGGAGATGTGGGTGTATATCTGGGTTGTGCTCAAGTTGGCGTGTCCGAGAAGTTCCTGGACGCTCCGAAGGTCGGCGCCGGCGTCGAGGAGGTGGGTGGCGAAGGAATGGCGAAGTTTGTGCGGAGTCATATCATTGGGCAACCCGGCCATGGAGAGGTAGTTTTTTAGATTCCTTTGGAATGTCCTCGGGGATAGCCTTTTCCCGAATTTGTTGAGAAAGAGGGGGGTGTCATGTCTGGAAGACGCACCTCTGGACGAACGCTCCAGGAGGTATTCGCCTAGCGCCTTTGCCGCTGGAGGTCCCATAGCCGCCAGTCGTTCTTTTTTGCCCTTTCCGCGGACCTTGAATACCAGCTGACTCAGGTTGATGTCGCCCATGTTCAATCCTAACGCTTCGCTTATGCGGAGGCCGCCACTGTATATAAGTTCGAGAATCGCAGTGTCTCTGACCGCCGCGAAGTGGGCGGCGTCCTTGTCTTTCACGGATGGGGAGGCGCTTTGCAAGGTCCAATACCGCCCGGGAGCGTCTAGTAGCGCTCCCACCTCCTCGACTGAGAGGTACTTGGGGAGAGGGCGTCCTCTTTTGGGGGAGACTATGCCGGTGAAGGGGTTTTTAGTGACGGCGTTTTCCCTGACGAGATAGCGGTAGAAAGAGCGTAGCGCTGACAGTTTCCTTGAAATGGACGTTTTAGATAATCCTTTTTCTCCGAGGTGGACGACGAAAGCTCTGGCGTGGTGGACATCGCCGGAGCTCCAGTCGAATCCCGCGTCATTACCAGCGAACCGCGCGAATTGCTCCGCGTCCCTGGCGTAGTTCTCGATGGTGTGCCGAGAGGCTTGACGCTCGTTTTTAAGATAATCCAAGAAAGCGGCCAATTGCTCGTCCATCTTGGGACGCGTTGCCGGCACCCGCTTCATTTGCGCCCGAAGGGGTATGGCAGGATGTTCGACATATTCGTCAGGGAGTCGCGTCCCGTCAGGCACGTCGAGAGTATCTGTACGTATCTGGGTTCTTCGGAGTATATGGCGTTTGTGAGGAGAACCGACGCCACATAGGTGATGACTTGGTCGGTGGAGAGTATCTTGATGTCGGCTTTAGGGGGGACATCGGAGATCGTCCATCCCTCGCTTGGCGAGATGATGCGTCCCACCAGGGCTTTTTTCGAGTGCGGTGTCGCCGCCCGCGTCACGGCGAATAGTAGAACGAAATGTCCGTTGAGCATCGCCACGGCGCTTTTCAGACCGAACATCCTTCCAAGTTCTTTGGCTATCGATGCGAGCAGGGCATCCGAGCCAACGAGATCCTCGATGACGGCCCCCAGGCAATATAGATCAGGGTCGAGCAGACCTTCTCCGACGGCGAATCCAAGGCTTTTCATCCCGGCTGCCAGTTTTCGCGGGGTCACTGGGGGGCGTTTCCTGGTTTTAGCGACCAGTCCCGACCAAATGTCCGACAGGTAGGCCGACTGGGGGTCGTCGTTCCATATAGAGTGGATCTCCGCCAGTCCTTGTAGGAGATTCGAATGTTTTGTGAACATTCTGCTTGCCAAGCTGTTGCGACTCCCGCGCATCCGGAGGATCGCCTGCATTTGATGCGTTCTGCGCCTCAGAGTGGGGGAGGATGCCTCCTGGAGCTCCGCGAGAATATTGGTGATTTCTGCCGACGACGCGGCGATGGTCAGCAATTCCGACATGGCGGAGGAGGACACCCGCGCATCAGAGTCCTCGAGCAACTTTAACAGGGCGACGGTTTTAGGGGTCATTTCGATGCGTTCCCTTTTTTCGTTGGGAAGATGCCTTTCAACGCGTTTTCCGCGATTTTTTTCGTGTCTTCCGGAAAGGAGCTTTTCAGCATCCATCTGAAGAAGCCCGGCTCTTCCTCGGCCATCCTCTTGATGGATTTTCCAGAGTGCTTGGAGAATGCCAGTGTAGGTTCTCCGTCGATCCAGCGGAAACGTCCCGATGAGTCGATCCAGTGGTCTTCCTTGCGGTCGCAGAACGCATGCAGTTCCGATACTGAATGCGGGAGGTCGGGATATTTCTCCATTTGCCCCTTCAAGACTTCCACGGAGGCGAGAACGTCGGCCTCGGCGCTATGGGCGTCTTCGAGATCCTTCCCGCAATAGAACTTGTAGGCGGCAGAGAGGGTTCTAGGCTCTTTTTTGTGGAATATGACCTGCATATCCACGATTCTGCGTTGCGATATGTCGAATTCCAGGCCAACGCGTTTGAACTCCTCCTGGAGAAGCGGGATGTCGAACTGTTTGAGATTGAATCCCGCCAAATCACATCCCTCCAAGTAAAGTAGGAGCGCCGAGGCTATCGCCGCGAAGGTTGGCTTGTCCGCAACGTCCGCGTCGAATATTCCATGGATAGCTGACGCCGCTTCTGGAATGTGTCGCTCCGGATTTATCCGTCTGGTTTTAAGTTCCACTTCGCCACCTGGGATGAATTTCGCCAGGCATATCTCCACGATTCTATCGGTCATCATGGTGCCGGTCGTTTCCAAATCGAAGAACACCAGTGGCCGGTCCAAATCGAAATCGTGTCTCATCGTCGATCTCCTTGTAAGAATCGAACCCGGCTCCGGGCTTGGAACACCACGGGGCGCACGGGGTCGCAGTTGAAATGAACTTTATATCGTCTAAGGCGGCAAAGCAAGGGCGCTTTCATGCGTCGGCATGCCTCATTTCTTTTCCGAGTATTCCTCCGGAGGGGGTTGTAGTAGGCGTACCCGCCTAGAGGCTCTAGGGAACTGTAGTGTGAATTTAGCTCCGTGGTGCTCTTCGCTTTCGACCAGTATTTTTCCGCCGTGGGCGTTGACAATTCTTTCCACGACCATCAATCCTAGTCCAGTTCCTCCTTTTTTCGTGCTGAAATACGGTGTTAGGACCTTCGACATGTTTTTTTGCGATATCCCGTGGCCGGTGTCTTGGAAGGAGATGGACACGGTATCATTGTCTGATCGGCATTCTATTTTGATTTCTCCGTCTATCGGCGTGGCTTGAATTGCGTTTTTCAGTAGGTTTAAGAACGCCTGTCTGAGTTGGGTGGGGTCTCCGGCGATTTTGGGAATGTGGCCGGGCCACTCGCATTTGACCTTCACTTGTTTTTCCTCTATCTCCGCCTGGAGGGTTTTAACGGTGTCGATGACCAGCGGCTTTATGTCCGTCTCAATCATGGCTGGTTTGACGGATCGCACCGCTTGAAGAAACTGGCTTGTCACCTGGTCTAGGCGGGCGACTTCCTGTCTAGCCACCTTTAGTAGCTCCAACGCCTCGGACTGGCTGGAGTCCAAGGTCCTTTCCAGCAACTGCAGGTGGATGTCCAAGCTGTTCAGGGGATTTCCGATTTCATGCGCGACTCCCGCGGCCAAGAGGGATATGGCATTTACCCTCTCTTCTTCCAGCTCTTCCAGTGATCGGTTTTTTGACTCGGTTATGTCGGTCAGAATAACGGCGGCGTCGTTCCTGTCCTTGTCCAGAGGAACGATGTAGACGAGAAGATTTCGTTTTTCCGGGTATAATATCTCCACTTCGCTTCTAGCGGTTTTTCTCCATTCTCCCTCCTCGCCGACCACGGAACTCCAATCCACCCCCCTCACAAGTCGGAAGATAGCGCTGCCCTCCACGTTTTCCGGGAGTCCCAGCAAGTCCACGGCCGCTTGGTTGACGTATTTGACCCTCCCTTCTCCATCGAGGACGACGATGCCTTCCTGGATAGAGTTGAATATGGTTTCAAGTAGGGCTCTTTCTTTTTCTATCCGCTTGACGAAAGCCTCCACGCCACTTCTGTCGCATGGGGGGAGGGAGCCGATGATTTTATCGAAGAAGCCGGAGTTCCGCATCTTTATTTCACGGGGCGGATGTAGAAAGGATTTCCTTCGGGGTCCTGGAACTGGAGGACTTGGTATCCCGCCCTTTCCGCGGACGTGGACGCTGGTTCGTGTCCCAGCTCGCGCAGTTTGTCCACGATACAATCGATGTTGGATGTTTCGCAAATCCAAGCCACGCGTCCCTTGGTGGGAACCAGTTTTTCTTCCGGATGGGCTTGTTCCAAAAACAAAGACGCGTTGTTGCCGATTTTGAACTCGACCCAGAAAGTGCTATCCATCACCGGAGCGCCCAGCTCCAGCACGTCGCGGTAGAAAGCCCTGGCGATATCGAGGTTTTCCACTTTCACCACGACACCCAGCAGGGAGGTTGGTGGATTGTCTTCTCCGGCCTTCGGGCCGGGAATGGCGATCGGGTTGGAGTCCGAAACCGTTTTCGCTTTGTCGTTGTTTTGCTTTTTCATACCCACTCCGAAGGTTGGCCGGTGGTGGCGAGCACACTTTTCCAAATAGCTTGATGTGTCTCGATCTTTTTCTTCTCACCCGCTACCGCTTGCAGGGGGACGTGAGTGAACTCCCCGTGCCAGTAGCCCACCAGCATGTCGGTTTTCCCCGCCATCGCCGCGTTGACCGCCGCTCTCGCGAGGTCCGCGCAGAACATGCTGTCGTCGGCGTTCGCGGGCACGCTTCTGATAGTGTAACTTGGATCGATATATTTGATGCTGGCCTTCATGCCCTTTTCCGCCAGCGACGATTTTATCTTATCCTTCAGGAAAACACCTATGTCGTTGTGGAGGAGGTTTCCCGACGCGTCGCGCTCGCCACTTTCCCCAATCAAATGCGTTCCGGCGCCTTCAGCCACCGCGATTACCGCGTGCCCTCTATCAAGAAGACGTCTGTGGAGGCATTCCAGAAGCCCATTTTCTCCTTCAAGGGGGAATTTGGCCTCTGGTACCAAGCAGAAGTTGACATCCCCGGAGGCCTTTGTCGCCGCCGCCGCTATGTATCCGGCGTCGCGACCCATCAATTTAACGAGGCCTATGCCGTTGATGGCGCATTTAGCCTCGACATGAGCGCAATCTATGGATTTCTTCGCTTCGGCCACAGCCGTTTGAAATCCAAAGCTGCGGTAGACGTAGGCGATATCGTTGTCGATTGTCTTGGGAACGCCGACCACGGCTGTTTTCAATCCTCTGCGCTCGATTTCCCCGTGTATGGCGTGGGCGCCGCGGAGGGTGCCGTCACCACCAACGCAGAATAGGATGTCGATGCCAAGCTTTTCCAGCGAATCCACCATCTCGCTTTCGGATGGGGCTCCCCGCGAGCTACCAAGCATAGTACCGCCCAAATCATGTATCCGAGCCACAATTTCCGGTGTCAGTTTGATTGGCGGCTCCGGTGGTTCTTTCGACAAACCCGAATATCCGTAGCGGATACCCAGGACGTCATCAACGTCGTAGAAGTAGCGCAAGGTCAGGACGATCGCCCTGATGACATCGTTCAATCCGGGGCATATTCCCCCGCACGTCACAACCCCCACCTTCGTTTTTTGGGGGTCGAAATATATCGTTTCCCGGGCGCCGGCTTTCTCGAAGCTCTCCGGCTTAGCGTCCATGCATGTAGGGCAGGGGAGCGAGATATCTTTAAGTATCCTTTCCCGGTCGCTGGTAAACGCGTAATCCCCCATGACGTTTAAGAGCTCGTGGGTAGCCAACGGCGAACCAATTTCTGGCGTTCCTAATTGTTTAATGTCAAATCTGCCCATAACTTTTCCTTGGACGCGTAGCCCGCGGCGCGCGTTGCCGAATCGAACGGGTACACTAGTCCAAATTACGGAAGTTGCAATGAGTCTTGACGCCGCTCTTTTTCTTGATATGCCACATCGGGATGGTATTTTCGGAGTTCCGTTGAAGAAGGATATCAATTCGGGAGGCATGCGTTGCCAGCGAGTCAAATAATAACAAGCGCCGTCAATCCTGGTGTCAAATTCGCCAGAAAACTTTTGCGCTCACGCAAGGAGCGCGACTCCAGCGGACTGGCCGTGATAGAAGGCTATCGGGCCGTTTCCAGGGCGGTGTCGGCGGGTGTCCGGTTTCAAACTTGCTACTATGCGCCCTCGCTGTTTTTGGGTGGCAACGAGGGAGCGCTTCTTCGTTCCGTGGAGTCTTCCGGAGGGAGGCCGGTGGAGGTGTCTCCCGACGTGCTGGAAAGAATGTCGTACCGCGACAGGCCGGAGGGGATAGTCGCGGTTATCGAGATACGTTCACGCGCATTGGCCGATTTGCCGGAGAATCCAAAAGGCTTGTACCTCGTTGCCGAGGATATCGAGAAGCCAGGAAATTTGGGCGCTATGCTTCGTTCGCTTGATGGCGCCGGTGCCGACGGTTTAATTCTTTGCGGCCTGCGTTCGGACATATACAATCCCAACGTGGTAGCCGCGAGTACCGGGGCGGTGTTTTCCTTTCCCGTGGCAGAGGTGTCCCGTGAGGAGGCGTTGGATTGGTTCCGGAAGTTGGGTGTTTTGGTCGTGGCCGCGACTCCGGAGGCGGAAATGGATTTTCTGGACGCGGATTTGGCGGGAGGCGTGGCGTTGGTTGTCGGCGCCGAGCAATACGGGCTCTCCGATTTTTGGAAGGGCAATGCCGATGCGAGGGTCTCCATACCGATGGCTGGCCGCGTGGTGGATTCCCTGAACGTCGCCACCGCCGCCGCGGTGATGCTTTTCGAGGCTGTTCGGCAACGAAGGCGGAAGGGATGAACCTTCCGTTGCGTTGTTAGCGTCTTTGGCGGAGAAGGGGAGGGATACTGGAATAGACGCTTCGGGGGCGCCCCCGTGGCTGACAATGGTGGCTGATTGTGGGTATATTCAAATTGGAATCCGATTTCGCTCCCGCCGGGGATCAGCCGGAGGCGATAGAGGCGTTGGCGGACGGTTTGCGTTCGGGGCGGCAGCACCAAACGCTTTTGGGCGTTACCGGTTCCGGCAAGACTTTCACCTTGGCTAACGTCATAGCTCGATTCGACCGCCCGGTTCTTATCATTTCCCACAATAAAACTTTGGCAGCCCAGCTGTATAGCGAGTTCAAATCGTTCTTTCCTCGGAATGCGGTGGAATATTTTATAAGCTATTACGACTACTACCTCCCGGAAGCGTATATCCCGCAGACGGACACGTATATCGCTAAGGACGCGAGCATAAACGAAGGGATCGAACGCCTTAGACTTTCAGCTACTGCGTCTCTTTTCGAAAGGCGCGACGTGATAATCGTCGCCAGCGTATCTTGCATCTATGGCTTGGGATCTCCGGAAGACTACGAATTCATGAGCGTTTCCGTGGAGACCGGGGGGAGGATGGGCCGCGGGGAGCTTTTGCGGAGACTTGTGGAAATCCAGTACGACCGGAACGATGTCGCGCCTTCCGCAGGGGAGTTCCGGGCTAGGGGAGATACTATCGATGTTTTTTCTCCCTTCCGCGACGAGTTTGTCAGAGTGGAGTTCTGGGGCGACGAGGTGGATAGGATATCGCGCCGCGACGTTGTTACGGGCGGTCTGGTGGAGGATATGGACAAGGCTATATTTTTCCCCAGGCGCCATTTCGTCACTCCAGGCGAACGAATCAAAATGGCAACCCGGGAGATAGAGAAGGAGCTCGAGGAGCGGGTGGCGTGGTTCGAGGAGCGTAACATGCTGCTGGAGGCGCAAAGAATCCACCAACGTGTCAAATACGATTTGGAGATGCTCGCGGAGATTGGTCATTGCCAGGGTATCGAGAACTACGCTAGGCATCTCTCAGGACGCCCCCCGGGTAGCCGTCCCTATTGCATGATAGACTTTCTTCCGGACGACTTCGTCACGATCATCGACGAGTCGCACGCCACGATTCCGCAGCTACGGGCGATGCACAGCGCCGACCGCAGTCGGAAGGAGACCTTGGTCGAGCATGGATTCAGGCTCCCCTCCGCTCTCGACAACCGGCCGCTGCGCTTCGACGAGTTCGAGAAGTTGACTGGCGACACCATATTCGTCTCGGCGACGCCGGGGGACTACGAGTCGGAATTGGCGTCTCCTCCCGTGGAGCAGGTGGTTCGTCCGACGGGGCTCTTGGATCCGGAGGTGGAAATCAGACCATTGGAGTCCCAAGTGGACGACCTGGTCCGCGAAGTCCGCGAAAGGGCATCGCTCGGGGAGCGCGTGTTGGCCACGACATTGACGAAAAAAAGCGCGGAGAGGCTGGCAGACTACCTTTCGGAGTTGGATTTGAAAGTCCAATACATCCACTCGGAGTTGGATGCTATCCAGCGCGTAAAGGTTTTGCGCGAATTACGCGAGGGAGGGTTTGATTGCCTGGTGGGGATAAATCTTCTCCGGGAGGGATTGGACTTGCCGGAGGTCGCGCTTGTCGCGATTCTCGATGCGGACAAGGAGGGCTTCCTCAGGTCGGCGCGTTCCCTCGTGCAGGTGGCGGGACGCGCCGCCAGAAATGTCAACGGCAAGGTCGTCCTGTACGCGGACAAGATTACCGATAGCATGAGGCATCTGGTCGAAACCTCCAAGCTCAGGAGGAAAAAACAGGTGGAGTTCAACAAGCGCCACGGCGTATCACCAAGGACTGTTGTCAAGGAGATTCGAACAGAGATTTCGCCGGAGGCCGTGGCTATAGCGTCGGCTCCGGTAAGAACGGGGAGCAACCCCGAAAACGACGAGGAATGGGCCGCTTTGTTCTTGGAATTGGAAAGCGATATGCTCCGCGCCGCGGAGGCGCTGGAATTCGAACGGGCCGCCGAGTTGCGGGACAAAATACGGGAGTTGGAGCGGATGGGGCGGTGAGCCAGGGAACAGCCGCGTCGCGGACGAAATTCGCGGCGTGGGATGGGGGGATTGAAAAAAGCCCTCCCACTAGGTTGACAAGCGCCATATATGCGCTAACATACGCGTTCGCTCCGACGCGCCTTCCCGATCGGCGCGCCGGCACATGTCGTGTCAACGTAGTAACAGGATATTAGGAATTATGGGAACATATTTGGCCAAGAAAGGCGAAATCGAGAGGAAGCATGTCCTATTCGATGCCGAGGGCGTGCCTTTGGGCAGATTGGCGGTGAAAGTCGCCAACGCTCTCCGCGGAAAAGACAGCCCCACTTACACGCCCCATATCGATACGGGAGCGTTTGTCGTTGTCGTGAATGCGGGGAAAGTAGTGCTTACGGGAGAGAAGGAGGAGAAGAAGGTCTATTCCGATTACTCCGGTTATCCTGGAGGTTTGAAGCAACATACCGCTGGCGAAATCCGCTCTCGCAAGCCCGAGCGTTTGGTTAAGGACGCGGTATGGGGTATGTTGCCACATGGAAGGCTTGGCAGGGCCCAATTCAAGAAGTTGAAGGTTTACGCTGGGCCGGAGCATCCACACGAAGCTCAGAAACTGGAAAAGGCGGAGTAATAATCTCCACTGCCGAATAACACAATAGAGGTGGAAAAACATGGCACTGAAGAAAGAAGACGAGATTTGGGCCACAGGGCGACGGAAGAGCGCGGTGGCGCGCGTGCGCATGTCCTCCGGGACTGGACAAATCAAGGTCAATGGCAAGAAACTCGGCGATTATTTCCCGTCCGAATCGGTGATTGGCTTCATAAAACAGCCATTAGCGGTCACCGACTCCTTGAAGACTGTTGATGTCAACGCCAATATTAGCGGCGGAGGATTGGTCGGACAGGCCGGCGCGTTCCGGCACGGTATCGCCAGGGCGTTGCTTAAACGGGACGAGACGCTGAAACCAGTATTGAAGAATTGCGGTATGCTTTCACGCGACGCTCGGGTTAAAGAACGTAAGAAACCTGGACAGCCTGGCGCTAGAAAGCGTTTCCAGTTTTCCAAACGCTGATTTCAAATTGTGTTTTTTTCCGGCGGCTTGGCGTTATCGCCGGGCCGCCGTGTGTTTTCCTGGCGTTTTTCGACAGGGGGTATTATGTTTAAAGCCGCCATCATCGGAGCTTCGGGGTATTCTGGCGAGGAATTGATTCGCATTCTAGCGGCTCATCCGGCAATATCCATCGACACGGTGACTTCCCGCCGTTATGCCGGCCAGCCGCTAGGGCAGGTCTTTCCGCGGTTCAGGTGGCTCGATACGACATTCGAAGCGCCCGATGTCGAAAAAATAGCCGACAGTGCGGATATCGCGTTTTTGGCGTTGCCCCATGGCCTCGCCGCGGAGTTCGCGGTCCCGCTCGTAAAAGCGGGAGTGAAGGTCGTTGACATCAGTGCCGATTTCAGACTCAGCGATGCCGCCGTTTACGCGGAGTACTACAAAACCGAACATCCAGCTCCGGGACTGCTTGGAACAGCTGTTTACGGCCTCCCCGAACTGCATCGGGACGAGGTGGCGGGAGCGTCCATGGTCGCTTGTCCGGGATGTTATCCCACAAGCGTAATTCTTCCTTTGGCTCCGCTTCTACGCGCCGGAGTGATATCCCCGAAGGGAATATTGGTTGCCAGCGCCAGTGGAGTTACCGGAGCCGGACGCAAACTGGCGGACGCGTTCCTGTACCCGGAGTGCGCAGAAAGCTTTAGAGCCTACGCTCCGTCGGGACATCGTCATATACCTGAAATGGAGATGGAGCTTTCGGCTGCTGCTGGATGCGAGGCGCTAGTTACTTTTGTTCCCCATTTGGCTCCGATGAGACGGGGCATAAACTCGACCATGTTCTTGACTCCGGGGCCGACATTCGGAAAAGGGGCGGTCGGCGAAGCGCTGGAGGACGCCTATTCCAACGAGCCGTTCGTCAACGTCCTCCCTTGCGGCTCTACCGCCGATACGAAGCACGTTACCATGACGAATACCTGCGAGATCGGCCATGTATTCGATGAACGTTCCAGACAGATAATTGTTACTTCCGCAATAGACAACCTTACCAAAGGCGCTTCGGGGCAAGCGGTCCAGTGCGCCAATATCATGTTGGGACTTGATGAGTCCGAGGGATTGATTTAGGCTAGGAAGAAGTACCACGGATGGACTCGGATAAACACGGGGAGGAGGGCGCGAAATATATCCCTCCGTTCGCTCTGTGAACCCTTTCCGCCCTCAGTAAACTTACGGCGTGACAGGCCGGGCTTTGCGGAAGGACGTTGCATGTCTTGGCGGGGGCGGGATTAGCACTTCTGGCTTTGCTCCTCAAATTCCGCGGGTTTTCATAACGAGAACCACAATTAACCTGTCCCTAATTGGGTTCTAATTGGATTTGGGGATGTGGAATTGGGGATGGTTGAAAAACGGGAGGCTGGGTTTAGAATGGGAGGGCGGGGAGGATGGCTGTCGGTTTGGTTCGGTGATGTCGGATGTGTCTGCGATTGCGCATGATGTGAGAAGGGAATGGTTGCAATGACTGGAAAACATGAAGAAGTTGGAGGCGGTGGCGGAGAGCGGGTGGTTGTTGGCTCGGACGGGAGCCTGTCCGCGCCGGACAACCCGGTGATTCCTTATATCGAGGGGGATGGAATTGGGCCCGAGGTTATGGCTGCGAGCATGATAATCTGGAACGCCGCGGTTGAGAAGGCCTACGGAGGGCGGCGACGTGTCTCGTGGTTGGAGATTTTCGCCGGAGGGAAGGCGGTAGAGCGGTATGGCGAGGGGAAACATCTACCTCAAGAGACATTGGACGCCATAAAGGAATACCGTATTGCTGTCAAGGGGCCTCTGACAACACCTGTTGGCGGTGGGATCCGTTCGATAAACGTCGCCATGCGGCATGCGCTGGACTTGTACGTGTGCTTGCGTCCGGTACGGTGGTTCCAAGGGGTGCCGTCCCCGGTGAAGCATCCGGAAAGGACCGACATGGTGGTGTTCCGCGAGAATTCCGAGGATATCTACGCGGGGATCGAATGGCCCGCGGGTTCCGCGGAGGCTGACAAGGTGGTGGAGTTTCTGCGGTCGGAGATGGGGGTTGACGCCATACGCTTTCCCGAGGAATGCGGAATCGGGGTCAAGCCAGTCTCGAAGCGGGGTTCCGAACGGCTGATCCGGGCGGCGTTGAAATACGCTGTGGAGAATAATCGCCGTTCCGTGACATTGGTCCACAAAGGGAACATAATGAAGTTCACCGAGGGGGCTTTCAAGGAGTGGGGATACGAGCTGGCGCGGCGGGAATTTGCCGACAAGGCCGTGGTGTTGTCGGATCTCGATGGCGCTCCCCCGGAAGACAAGGTGGTAGTCAAGGACTGCATCTGCGACGCTTTTCTGGAGCAAATCGTGACGCGTCCCGAGGAGCATGACGTGATCGCCACCACCAACTTGAATGGAGATTATATTTCCGACGCCGCCGCGGCATGTGTTGGCGGAATCGGCATAGCGCCTGGAGCGAATATCAACTACGAGGGCGGCTTGGCCGTGTTCGAGGCCACCCATGGTTCGGCGCCGCAGTTTGCCGGGCAGGACAAACTCAATCCGTCCTCCTTGGCGCTTTCCGGAGAGATGATGTTCCGTCATCTTGGCTGGAATGAGGCCGCCGACCTTGTTGTCCAAGGAATAGAGAAGGCGATAGAGGACAAGGTCGTCACGTGCGACTTCGCCAAGATGATGGACGGGGCGACGGAGCTGAAGTGCTCCGAGTTCGCCCAATCCGTGGCGGAAAGGATGTGATGCTTTTTCCCAGGAGTGGTCTCAATGCTTGGAGCAGTCGTTAAATTTTTCCGTGAGCACAGGGCTTGGGCTGTATGGATCACCATTGTTTTGGTGAATCTGCCGTTGTGGCTTGTTCCAAGCAACTTGGAGAAGATGCGGCTCAAGTCCCATCCGATCTATTTGGGAATGTATTCTTTGGAGAGGATGTCGTTCCTGCTGTTTGTTGCCGTCCCGGTGTCGGTGATGGCGGGGTTGATTATCACGACTACTGACCGGAAGGCGCGTAGGCGTAGGATATTCGCCGCGGTTACCATGGTTGGCGCCACCTTGATGAGTTTGGTGGTGGTGGACGTGGTTGTTCGGTGCTTCGACGCCCGATACGTGAAAACGGGGGAGGTGTATCATCGTCCACCGAACGAGGAATATACCGTCAAGGTGAGGGACGTTTTGCCGGAGGAGTTGGCCGCTGGCGGGGCTATAAAGACCTACCCCGAAACGGAATGCACCCTTTCTACCGATAAATTCGGATTTCGAAATCATTCTCCGTTGCTTTCCCGTTACGATATCGTGGCGCTTGGAGATTCATTCACGGAGGGTTCGAACGTTTCGGACGATCGCGTATGGCCCGTGTTGCTGGCGAAACAGCTTGGGGAGAACGTCTACAATTTGGGGATGTCTGGAAGCGACCCGGTCGATTATTGGTTGGCGTTCGAGAGGTTTGGCGTCCCGTTGAAGCCTAAAACGGTGGTTTGCGCCATTTACGAGGGGAATGATTTCCGGGACAAGCTAGCTCCTGGGAGAATCCGATCGATAGAGATCAAACGCGGTGCCGACGGAAAGATGGACTTTGTCCAAAAGCCCAAAACCCTTGGCGAAAAAATGCGCGAACTGAAGAAAACTTCTCCGGTGATAATGACGTTGAGGAAATGGCTGCGGCTCTTGTTGAGCCGCGAGCCTGCAAAAGGTGCGGTGGCTGCTAAGAGCGGTTCTGGTTCGGTGTCGAAGAGTGAGGGCGGACTGTCTTGGTTGCCCGTGGTGCGTGTCGAGGGCGGAGTGTGTTATTTTATGGAGGAGGGGAGATTATGGCAGATAGCCGAGGCGGGAAAGGGATTCAAAGATACTAAAGGATGGCTAGCCGCGGCCGAGGCGTTGAGGCGTTTGAAAAAGACGTGCGATACGATTGGCGCCAAGTTGATTGTCTGTTTTGTCCCCTCGAAGGAGGAGATGGTTTTGCGCCTTATTCCACCAGAGGAAATTCCCGCGGAAGGATTGCGGGAATACGTTTCCTTGAAATCGAAATGGCTGCCCCCGGCGGATGAATTGAAGAAGAATATATTCGCCAACCTCGGAATGCGTGAGAAGACGCTGCGGGCGTTTTGCGCGGAGGAGGACGTTGGATTCGTCTCCTTCTCCCAACCATTACTGGACGCTATGAAGCGGGGAACGCAAGTCTATTTCAGTTACGACCAGCATTGGACTCCGGATGGACACGCCGTTGTGGCCAAAGCGCTGGAGCGCGCCTTGCGCGGTGCCAAAAGGGAAGCTGAACCCCAAGGGGCGGATTGATAAATATGAAGTAACGCAACGAGATTATAAAAAATTAATGGGAATAAATCCGACTGCTACAACTTTAAGACTCCAACAAACGAAAAAGCTTAATGAGGGAAAAAACGTGAAGTTTTTTTTTATACCAGTTGGAGGCAATTATCCTGTTGTCGATGTATCTTGGTATGATGCCGCTAAATATTGCAATTTACGTTCTTTAAAAGAAGGATGTGAAGGATAAAAAGCCCGGGGAAAAGTCCAAGGACAAAGGAGAAGATTAACCAGGCCCCGTAGACAACCTCATGATGAAAAGCGCTGTCACTACTACATTGCAAATGTTGGTGGATAGGAGTGCAAGCTGTGAAGGGGGGTGATGATTTATGAAAGCCTTTGAAATATTTGAGTGTTGCTGTGCAATAGTAATGATTGTTTCAATTCTGCTACTCGATAGAGGCTGCATCTCAAAAAATTCAAACATGACCATAATCATCTCTGTCGGAACTATTCTAATTATTTCAAATATTCTGTTTAAAAAAAATGACAAGACGGAAAAAACGGAAACAAGCGAAGGCAAAGAGATAGATTTACACAATACAAATTCCACAAATATACAATTGGATAATATAGAAAGATATATTTATGTAAGCCTTGCATTAAGTCTTTTGGGATTGTTTTTCTATGGTATCCCTTGTTTTTTGGGGTTGTTTTTGGGCTATAAAGGATGCGAGATGATAAAACAGAATAAGGACAGATTAGATGAGAGGAAAGCAAGAGAATTAAAATTCTATGGATATGTAGGATTATTTTTAAATACATTAGTCATTTCAATTTTTGCTGTGGTAATGTCTTGACCTAGGCGGATGCCCTGGAGGATTAGCACGTTTCCGACTTTTTCAGCAAGCCCTATTGTATGCCCCCTGATTTTCGTTTTTGCGGCCTCTGCGTCTCCGCGAGGAGTGACCCGCTAAAAGGGAATTTAACACTATGAAAATAAGGCACTTGCCAATTATTCAGTAGGCACTAATTCCTAGTTTTCTAATTTTCGGGCAAAGCATAGTTGTAAATCTATATTCATGTTCCGGAGGCTCGTTCGAGTTCAATTCCGATAAGCCTATGCAGGAAAAAGACGATGGAGCCGCAAGTCAAAATGGCGAAGGCTCCGTTTATCAGCACGGCCACCAATTCCGCGAAAAGCCCGCCTTGTATAGAGTGTGTGAGCGCATTTGTTATTGCGAGTAGGAGGCCCATGGGAATTCCAAGGAATACCTGAATGGTGCCTAAGACGAACGCCGCCACCACAAACGATCCGAACCGTATTTTGAAGGAGAAATAAACGACGAGATAGTAGAAGAGAATGCATTGCGGTATTGCGTGTGCTGCCAGGAGGAGCATATTCGCAGATACGTTTGCCGGTTCAGTGGCCATTATAATCGCTATTCCGAGGATGGCGCAGGTTAACGCCGGGAGCATTGATATCGAGGCTCCGAGCAGTTTGCTATAGGCGACGCGGTGTTTCTGGCGGGGCAGTAGAGCGATAAGGGGATATGTTTTTTCGTGTATTTCCGATCCGAAGAGCATTGAGCTTACACTGATTCCTTGGATGAAAAGGATTAAGCACCCTACGATGGCCATTAGTGTCGGGATGCTCGTGTATGGCGGAAGCATGTTGGTTGTTCCTGCCATGTGATTTCCCAAGACGATGGCTCCCGGTAGGATAATGAATTGTCCCAGCACCCCGAAGAGGCCTCCGTGGACAAAATAGAATTCCTTCCATGCGATAGCGTTGTTCCATGCCCTCGGCACTGGGAATAGCTGGATTCTGCGTCCGCGAATGCTGAACGGGGTTCGCGGAGTGGTGGGGGTGCCGTCTCCGACTTCTCGTGAAAGGGAGTTGAAAATCACCAGGGAGCATAGAAAGAACAACAGGCCAATCGCTGTCATCGTTGCCTCGAAGGGACCTACTGTGGGGCCGGAGAATCCAGTTGACAGGATGTCTTTTATTCTGTCCGCCGAGGATAGCCAGCGTGTCGCAGGATAGGAGATGACGGCGATGTTGAATGCGAGCAATGCCAAGAATGTGAGAGTCATTGCTTTGGCGGAACGGGCGGAAACAACCGAGAAGAACAACGCCAGATTTCCCACGAAGAACATATAAGCCAATATCGCCGCGTAGGCCGCCAGGACTTGGCGTTCGCCGACACCGCCTAGTGTGACGGCGAGTATGGAGAAAGGCAATTGCGCCATGACCAGGCCCGCCCCTACCAGTAGCTTGCTGGTTCCTTTGCTGAGGAGTGTGGCCAGCGGAGTGAGTCCCGTCATCATAAGGAGTCCTAACGATCCCACCTCTTTCTCCTCGGTTATCGCCGTCGAGAAGACTACGATCCCGCAAATAGAGATGAACAGGAGGTTCGTCGACACTACGAGGCTGAAAAACTCCAAGCCCGGCGCCGCGCTTTGCGCGCTGAGGACGGAGGAGAGCAGAAACTGTAGAAGCGTTACCGCGATGGTGCCGAGCATCAGCAGGCGCAGAGCGTAAACCACCCAATGCTTTCCGTCTACCGTGAGCGTTCGAAGAAACAATGCCAAGTTTGGGGTGGTTCTCATTCGTCTGTCTTCATATATATGTCGAAATCAAGCACTTCCACCAAATAGCACGATAAAGTTGGCACTGGAGCATATCCCACGAGTAGGGTTTTGCTTCCGGATGTCACTTCGAACTGTCCCGAATCCCGTCGTTTTATTTCGGTTTTGAGCTCGGGGTAGGGGAATGGCGCGAATTTGACTTCGCCAAGGGTTTTTTTTGCTTTTTCCAAGCTGTGTTGGCCGACATCCCTAGACAATACGACGCGGCCTGCCTGGTCCACTAGGTATGCTTCGAGGACGCCGTGCCGAGACATGGTTTTTGTGAGCATAAGCGTCTTGAAATGACTCAAGGTGACATCGACCGATGCTACTCCGAGGAGTTTTTTCCCGTCCCATATCGCTTTCGAAGCGGAAACAATAACTCCCATTCCGAAGGCGTCGTAATACGGTGGAGTCCAGCAAACACGCCGAGAGGTTGACGCGATTTTGTACCAGGGCCTTTTTCTGGGGTCATAGGAGCCACCGACGCTACCACTGCCCGGATAGTTTATCAATAGGCCCTTGGCGGTACCCAAATAGGCCCAAACGACAGGGAATCCTTGGTTCATTGCGATTTTTTCCAACTCGCTTCTTGAGAGGGGGGGGAGTGAATCTGAAGTTTTGAGTCTACTGTCCGCCAGGTATTTGAACCAAGTTGGAACGAGCGGGGATATGGATTTCAGGGTTGGTTCCGCCTCTTTTAGGGGCAAGCCTGGCGCCAGCTTGTAGTTTGCCAGCTTGAAGTTGACTTTCTGGTTGTACGCCGGGGCGAACACGGTGCCTGGAGGAGGAGTTGGAGTGGCGAAGGCCGATGTGGCGTATATTGCCGGATAATTGGTCGCGGGCTTGGTTCTGTCTTTCATTGCGTCGGCCAGCCGGTCGGCGATTCGGGAAAGTACGCCAGCGACATGAAGCATTGATGTGTCTATGAAATGAGCGTCGCGTTCTATGGAGGAGTGGATTTCGACGCGTTTCAACGCGCGTTTTTTTGATTCGGCGATGGCTTTGTTTTTTTCCATGAGGTTGTATATGGCCACGCTAGCCATAGAGAGGAGAACGAGCATGAATATGGCCAGTGCTTTGTTTCGGTGGTTGGTCATCCATCTGGCTACTTTTCTAGGGAGGTTGTCGGGGCGCGCCGTTGTTTCGGCGTTGGCGATGTAACGGCGGACATCGTTCGCCAAATCTTCGACGGAGGGGTACCGGTCTTTAGGGTCCAGCGCCATGGCTTTTCGCACGATGGCTTTGAGGTCTTTGTTGACGTGGTGTTTTTTGTATGCGTGTTTTATTGGGGCTAGATTGCCGTCGCGCGTGTTTTCGAAGACTTCCTGCACATTTGCTCCGACAACCGGCGAGCGTAAAGTGGCTATTTCGAATAGTATCACTCCGAGGGAGTATTGATCTGAAAAATGGGAGGGATATCCCCCGACGACAACCTCTGGAGCTATGAAGCCTGGGGTGCCCGATACCGAGGAACGCCGTGCGTCCTCGATTTCACTGTTGTCGGGAGTGGCGCTAGCGGTGTTCGCGTCCAGACATGCGACCCCCCAGTCCATAACATATACTTCATGATGTGGGCCGACCATAATGTTGTCCGGCTTCAGATCCCTGTGTATAACTCCTCGTTCGTGTGCGAAAGAGACCGCGTCGCACGTTTTCACGAAAACCTCCAGATTATCCCGGAGCGAACGCGATAGCATGCCTTTTATCAATGCTGGCTTTCCAGAGTGTTGCCTGCATGAGAGATCAATGTCGTCGAGAACCTCGTTCAACGTTTGTCCGTGGACAAGTTTCATTGCGATGCCCAGCCCTCCTCCGTCCTGCGATAACATACCGTACAAGGGGATTATCGAGGGGTGGTCCAGTTGGGATGTGATTTTTGCTTCAGCGACGAAATTGGCGACGACCTGTTTGTTGCTCAGGAGCTTCGATTTGAGCGCCTTGAGGGCCACGAATCGTTTAAGGAATTTGTCCCGTCCTGTATGGATGACTCCCTGTCCTCCCTCGGCGAATGATTTGCCCAGCTCGTAGAGGTCGTCCAATTTTGGGAGAATTTCGAGCTCTTTCTCGTCCAGTACGATTTTGTCGCTAGTGACGTGGGCCGTCTCCTGCACGATGGTGGTGAATCGTTGTGTTGTTGGATTCGTGTGGCGAGAACCATCCTCCGGGCTTCCAGCGTCGGGAAGTCCGTCTGTTCCTATGATAACTGTTTTGTCTACGGCCATGACACGCGCCCTTTCGGTGCAAAACGCAATAATCCTACACCCAAACCCAAAGGAAAACAAGGGGAGGTGGGCGCTAGTTTAGGGCTTGCTGCATAATTTTAGAAGGACACGTTCTTGACTTTTTTAGTAAGTCCCAATTAACCTGTTCCTAATTTTTCATGATTTTCCTGGGGGGGCGCTTTTCCCGGGGTTGGAAATGGCGGTGCCGGCCTCGGCGGTTTGCCGCTTACATATCCCGCCGTTTAGAGACTGGCAAATTGGCGCTACATGTGTATATTCTCTCTTTCCATGAATTGGAGGCAAAAAGAGAATGAGTGTCGAGAACGCTGACAGGACTATCTTTTCGTTCGCCCGGTGCGCGGTGGCCGTGGCGGTGACGGTGCTTTTAGGGGGATGTTACTCCTATGCTCCGCCGCCGCTGGCGGTGTCCCAGGACACGTTTACCACCTCGCCTAAGAGCGTGCAGAAAACTCTTCCTGCGGATTGCCGGGAATTGACGTTGGCGAAGGTTCGTGAAATAGCCGTGGCGAACAATCCGGGATATTTGGCTACCAGGCATGCGATGGCGGCGGCCTCCGCTAGGTTCTACCAGTCATTGTCAGCGTATCTACCGACGATATCAGCGTCCTACGATATTACCGAGCACAAGTACACGCCGGAGTCCCGTGGAGGTGAAGGGCGGGATCACGGTGGGCATCGTTGGTCCCAGAAAACCGGCATGATAACGGGACGTTGGACGGTGTTCAATGGTTTGATGAGGACGATGGACATGCTGGCGTCGCTGCATGGCAAGCGCGGGGAGGAAGCGTTGAACAGGGATGCCAAGAGGCTACTCGTCAGAACACTGACTATTGCCTACAACAATGTACTTTTAGCCCGGGAGAACATACGAATAGCGGAAGCGGACGAAACCTTCAACACGCAATTGCGCGACGAGGCGAAACTCAAGTTCGATGCCGGGGCGGTGCCTTTGAGCGATGTGTTGAATTTCGATATCCGGGTGAACAACGCTAGAACCACCGTGATAACGGAGAAATACAATTTTTTCACCGCTCGTTCGGTATTGGCGGAGCTTATGGGGTTCACGAATGGAATTGTCCCCGCGGATGTTTTTCCTCCCTTGAAGCCTGGGGCGGAGGAGTTTTCGTTGGACGTTGGCGTTTATCTCGATACTGCCTTGCGCAACCGTCCGGACTTGAAAGCGTTCCGGGAGTCGGTGGAATCGGCGAAATACAACGTGTATGCCAGGTGGGGAGCGTTCGCTCCAACTATTGACCTCTTCATGTCTTGGGGCTACCAACGCAACGACCCTGGATACTCGGGACGCTACCAATATCGTCCACGGACGCAGGACCGCGACTTCAGCTACGGGGTTGAGGCCAATTGGGTTCTTTTCAATGGCGGAGCGCGTATTGCCAGACTAAGGGAGGCCCAAGCGATGTTGGCGGAGGAGAAGGAGCGTTTGACGGAGAAATGGATAGGGGTGGTGACCGAGGTCCGGCAGGCTTACGCCGATTTGAAGCGGAGAATAGAGCAGGTGGCAATTTACAAAGAGACGCTCGATTTCGTCAAAAAGAACCGCACGTTGGTCGAAGAGTCCTACAAGGCCGGGAACACATCGATAACGCGTTTGAACGAGGCGCAGCGGGATCTCGTGACGGCGGACTCCAACTATGTTCGGTCCGTCATAGATTTAGAGAACTCCAAGGCCAGCTTGGCCGCCGCCATAGGTGTTGGCGATTGAAGAACGGGCGGGCACGTCGAGATGCTGCGTAAAGACAAGCCAAAATCCAAGGATGTTGTTTCCGCCATAGAACTAGGTTCTTCCTGTGTCCGCGTGGCTATTGGAGCTTGCGACGACGACAGAATTGAGATCCTGGGCTATGCCGAGAAGTTGTCCGACGGTTCGGTGGTTAAAGGCGAAATAATGGACATGGACAAGGCTGTCGGCATTCTCCGCGACACCTTGGTGGAGGCCGAGTCGGCTGCCGGGATGGAGATTCCTCCCGGATCGGCGTGCGTGGCGGTTACTGGGGGGCATGTGGTGTCTAGGACGGGGACGGGCATTGTATTGGTGGACACCCCGGACCACATTGTCACCGAAGTCCATGTGGCGGAGGTTGAGACTACCGCGAAGAAGTCCGCCGATTTGGCGTCCGACGAGATGGTTATAGACTCTTTTCCCGAGATGTATATTCTGGATGGGAAACGGCGTTGCGACAATCCCATAAATCAAGTGGCGCGGAAGGTGGAGGCGAAGGTTTTGGTGGTGGTTGGCAACCGCAATCAGACCGACAATTTTCTAGCGCCGCTCCGGACGTTGGGGGTGGAGGATCCCCGCCCTGTTTGCGCCGGGCTTTGCTCCGCCATACCATCCGTGCTTGATGACGAGCACGAAAAGGGGGTAGTGTTTATCGACATGGGGTCGGGGGTGGCTGACTACTCTCTTTTGCACAGTCCCAGCGTGCTTATGTCGGGTGTTTTGCCCGTTGGATGCGACCACGTAGCCAACGACCTTTCGATAGCGTTGGGATTGCCGTTTTCGCCGATATCCAGGGATTTGCTTTTTGAAGACACTTCCGCCGACTCCGACTTTGTTAAGCTACCAGGGGAGTACGCCAATCGGCGCATTCCGCGTGAGACTATCGCCAAGGTGGCTGACGTGAGGTTCCGCGAAGCGTTCGGAATCATACGCGCCAGGATTGAGGCCGCGGGGCTACTGGGCCATGCTGGAGCGGGAGTTGTATTCACTGGTGGGGCGGCGGAGATTCCCGCCGCTCGAGAGGCGCTGAGATCGGTCTTCGATATGCCCGTAAGGGTTGCCGGAACGGAATTGCCGGACAATTTTTGCGGGGCGATATCCGGGCTAGACTCGCCAGGGCATTCAACGATACTGGGAGTCCTGGCGTTCGGAGCTCTTACCGCTAGGAAAAAATCTATTCTCTCAAGGGTGGACCGGCATATTAACCACTTGCTAAAAAAAGTGTTTAGATCAATGGTCAAATCTATCAAATTCTAATCTATACCACCAAGCCCCCCCCATGAACATCAAAGAACTTTTGAAACAAGACGCGGAGAAAGACCTACTTAGGTTGAGCACCGCTGGCAGCGTCGACGATGGGAAGTCCACACTCATTGGACGACTCCTCTACGATTCCAAATCGATATACGACGACCACCTGGACGCACTGCGCTCCTCGGGCAAAAGCGAAGACGATGGCGAAATAGACTTCGCCCATCTGACCGACGGCCTCAAGGCCGAACGGGAGCAGGGAATCACCATCGACGTGGCGTACCGCTATTTCTCGACCCCCAAACGTAAATTCATAATCGCCGACACCCCCGGACACGAGCAATACACGCGGAATATGGCCACGGGAGCATCCACCGCGAATGCCGCGCTAATCCTGGTGGATGCGAGAAATGGTGTCGTTATCCAGTCGAAACGACATGCGTTCATTGCATCCCTCCTCGGTATTCCCCACATGCTTATCGCCGTCAACAAAATGGACCTCGTGGACTATTCCAAGGAGGTCTTCGACAAGATAAAGTCCGATTTCGCGGATTTCGCGGCTAAGTTGAACGTGAAAGACATCCACTTCATACCAGTTAGCGCTTTAAAGGGCGACAATGTTGTCGAGCACGGCTCAAACACCCCTTGGTATGACGGCCCCACGGTCCTGTCGTATTTGGAGAACCTATACATATCCAGCGACCGGAACCTAGTAGATCTGCGCCTCCCCATCCAACTCGTCCTCCGGCCAAACGCCGACTTCCGCGGATATTGCGGAAAGGTCGAGTCCGGAGTCTTGAAACGCGGCGACGAAATAGTCGTCCTTCCTTCGGGGCAATCGTCAAGGGTCAAGTCCATCGTCTCCTTCGACGGGGAGCTGGACACCGCGTTCCCTCCGATGTCCGCCACATTCACATTGGAAGACGAAATAGATATCAGCCGCGGCGACATGATATGCCACCGGCACAATATCCCAAGCTCCTCGCGGCATCTCGAAGCAATGGTGGTGTGGATGGACGAGAAACCCCTCGAGACTGGACGGTCCTATCTATTGAAACACACGACCCGCACCACCAAGGCCTTTATTGAGTCGGTAAGGTTCAAAATCGATGTCAACACATTGAGCCGCGAGACAACCGGCGCTTTGCGCCTGAACGAAATCGGAAGGGTCGCGTTCGCATGTTCGGGACGGCTCCAAGCGGATCCCTACTCCAAAAACCGCGCGACCGGCGCTTTCATTCTAGTGGACGCCGTCACAAACGCCACCGTTGGCGCGGGAATGATACTCGACAGCGAGTCTATCGACAAACCGGCCGCGAATTACGCGAGAGCCGCGACTGGCAAAGCGACATCCTCAACCGCCGCTAGTTTAATCTCGCTCGAAGAGCGCTCCAAACGATTGAGACAGCGCCCGGCGACGATATGGCTAACCGGACTCCACGCCTCCGGCAAAAATGAAATCGCCAGAAAACTGGAGAAAAAAATCTTCGACTCGGGAGGCGTATGCGTCCTCCTTTCGGGCGGAGCGTTGCGCTCGGGAATAAGCGGCGAACTCGATTTCGACGCCCCCGACCGCGCGGAGCACCTACGGCGCGCCGCGGAAACCGCGAGACTCCTCAACGACAACGGCATAATATGTATATGCTCCTTTATTTCTCCCGATGCCAGCATTCGATGTCAACTCGCAGAGATTGTCGGTGATGAGAGATTCTTAGAGGTTTTTGTCGACACTCCGTTGGACCAATGCCGGAAACGCGACAAAACCGGCCTCTATGAAAAAGCGGACAAAGGCGAAGTCGAGAATGTCGCCGGAATCGATCTACCATACGAACCCCCAACGGCCCCGGCGCTACATGTGGATATGGCTGGAATATCCCCGGAAGACGCAGTCGAGCGCATCGCATCTCTTCTCGGGAAAAAGGGGATTTTCGCCATATAGGAAATGCTGGAGCGGCATCTTAAATGTTGAATTTTAATGCTTAATTTTTAATTCAAAATTCAACATTCATAAGATGTTCCCACTAAATAGGGCTTACTGAATAACATAAAAAGAAGTATTATGACAAAAAACGAATTAATCGAAAAGCTGAATGATATAGAATGGGAAGACTTTGAAGTAAAGGCCGCTCAAGGTGGCCTACCTAAAAGTTCATGGGCAACTGTAAGTGCGTTCAGCAATACCAGTGGTGGATGGTTAATTTTTGGCATTTCGGAGAGGGGAAATCAATTTGAAATATTAGGTGTCTCTAATCCAGCAAAGTTGGAACACGACTTCCTGAATACACTCAATGGTGAAAAATTCAATGCCAAAATTAGAGTTGATTCATATAAATATGATTTTAATGGTAGAACCGTTTTGGGTTTTTATGTCCCTATATCTAAAGGAAAACCAATTTATTTTAATGCGTTGTCAAATACTTACGTCAGGAGTGGAGGCGGTGATCGCAAAGCAACTAAGGAAGAGATTGAGGCAATGTACAGAGATCAGGCTTTTGGAACTAAAACTTCCGAAATTGCCATAAATACCAACAGAAAGAGTTTGAATGATAGATCGTTAAGTCGTTATCGAGATTACATGTCCCGATTTAATCCCAATGTGAGTTATAATCGATATGACGAAGATGAGTTCTTGGATAAATTGAGAATTATTGAATCTGAGCAATGCACTTATGGTGGGCTTTTAATGTTTGGGAAAAGAGAATGTATAGAAAAGTATTTCCCTGATTTTAGGGTGGATTTATTGGAGGTGCCGGGCTCTTCATACAAGGATGCAAAATCACGTTATTCTTTTCGATTAGATGACTATGATAATTTATGGGAATACTATTTTGAATGTTTTGTGCGGTTAAAGCAAACAATTGACATTGATTTTACTCTGACAGCAGAAGGATTTGGGCAGGAGTTGTCGCCAGGCTTGGAAGCTATTCGTGAAGCTTTGGTGAATATGCTTATGCATGCTGATTATTTTTCACCTTCTCATTCACGTATTCGCATATTTAATAATCATATTGATTTTTATGCCTCGTCACCAGAAATCATGGGTAAATTCTGGCTCCGGCAGGTCTCCCAGTTGATGATACAGGGCTGTTTCTATCACTTTGAATGACCTGAACCCGTAGGATTTTCTGACAGTCAGTTTCATTT
>WFSE01000181.1 GCA_015486135.1 Lentisphaeria bacterium | reverse complement strand
AGTCAAGCTGTTTTCATATAAGTCCCGTAGCGACGCGGAGGGCGGCGAAGCCGTTATGCTGAAAACAGCTTGACTCTGGAGAGGTTCCGACAAACTCCGCCTTTTTACCCACTAAAACTGCGGAAGAGCCCTGAATAATTGGCAAATGCCTTATAGTCATTGGGTTAAATGCTTTTTTCATGGTGTCATCTCCAAGGCTTTGGGTACAAACCTCTCAAACCCCTTGAAGACGACGAATGTTTTCCACTCAATTTGAGGCACTTGTCAATTCCTGGGAAGGCGAGAATAGGCAATTGGCGGCGTTAATTTCGCCTTGGAGTATGTATATACGCCGTCGGCTCATTGCCTAGCCACTAACCCATTCTCGACTTTTTCAGGAAGCCCTTTTTAAGGAAGCCCTAATTTAGGGAGGTCCAGGGGTAGAAATTCCTCCAGAGTCGGTTATTTTTTCCCGCTTGGTCATCGCGCAACCCCGTGGTGTAATGGTAGCACAAGTGGTTTTGGTCCACTTAGTCTTGGTTCGAATCCAGGCGGGGTTGCCAATTTTACTCGCATTCCATGAGAACAACGGCGTAGGCGGCAATTCCTTCTTCCCTTCCGCAAAACCCCATCCCCTCGGTCGTAGTGGCTTTGACGGAAACCCGCCCGATGTCCGCACCAAAGCAAGATGCTAGTGAAGTTCTTATATCGCGTATATGCGGAACAAGCTTGGGACGCTGTGCCACAACTACGCAATCCAGATTACCAAGACGCCAGCCCTCAAACTTGGGATCATCCATAATCGCCGCGAGTAGTTTTACGCTCGAAGCGTTTTCGAACGCCGGATCATTGTCGGGAAACCACTCCCCTATATCTCCCAGGCACAACGCCCCCAAAACAGCATCCATAACGGCATGTGTCAAAACATCGGCGTCGCTATGCCCCAAAAGTCCAGCATGGAAGGAGATTTCCACTCCCCCCAAAACGAGCCTACGATCAGAAGCGAACCGATGAGCGTCGAATCCGTAGCCTATCCTGTGCATAGTGCCTCCTGAATAATGGGAATCATTGGGTTAAATGCCTCTTTAATAGTGTAGTCTCCAAGGGTTTTGGGAGCACTCGTTCGCATATTTTTCTGAAAGCCTTTGGAGCCAACTAACACTTAGAGGCACTTGCCAATTCCGCGGAAGCCAAAAGATAATCCAGCGCAATTGCATTTCAAGCGTTCTCCCATAAGGTCCACGAGCATTGACTCCTTTGATTTTCCGTCTTAGGACGGTAGGTTTATTGCTTGTCGGCAACTATTACTCGAATGAACACGGTAATACGCTATGCTATTCGCCACAGGCAATTTGCCATTTGACATCCTGCTCTTGGTTGTCGGAATCTTCCTCCTAATCAAGGGAAGCGGTTGGTTCGTGGACTCGGCATCCTTCATCGCCAAACGGTTCGACATATCCGACGCGGTGATAGGCTTGACGCTGGTCAGCATAGGCACTTCCCTGCCCGAATTAGCGACCAACGTGTATGCGTCCTTCTCGGGAGAGGCGGATGTCGCACTGGGAAACGCGGTTGGAAGCAATATAACCAATATAACACTAGTTTTGGGCATAGGAGCCCTGCTCCACGGGACTCTGCCCATTTCCGACGACATAGCCAAACTCGACATTAGAGCGATGATGCTAGTATACATATTGTTTGGAGCCATGTGCGTTCCATGGCTCGGCGGGGAAGCCATTCTGTCCCGCTGGGATGGAGTGCTGCTGCTAGCGGGATGCGCCCTTTATTCGTGGTGGCTGCTCAGACGTAATCGCATTCCCTCCGAATCAGACGACGACGAGGAAGCGGAACAAGAAACGCTACAATCTATGTGGATAGCCGTAGTGCTGTTCCTAGTTGGACTGGTCATGATTTTCTCCGGCGCTAAAATGAGCGTCGACACAGTAGTTATAACCGCCAACAAACTGGGAACACCCAAGGAACTCGTTTCCGCCACGATAATAGCGTTCGGCACCTCCGTCCCCGAGCTGGCCGTAACCGTCACAGGTCTACGCAAGGGAAAACAGGACTTGGCCCTAGGCAACATCGTGGGAAGTTGCGTGTTCAACATACTCCTGGTCATGGGCGTTGCCATGACCATAACCCCCGTCCACGTCTCCAGCGACATGAGTTCCAGAATGCTTCCGATAATGCTCGTGTCCGGAGCGGGCTTGCTACTCTTTGTACGCGGAAATCGGCGGTTGGATCGGTGGCAATCGGGATTACTATTTGTGTTGTATGTGGTATTCGTTCTGGACAATATCCGACTCGTTTTATAACTCCGCGTAGGCAATAATATATGGCAAATCAACGTTTACATGATGGGAGCGTTGAAGGTGCGCCAGGATCTGGCGGTCCATCTGGAGATGCCAAATTGATTGAAAGGTATTTGGAAGGCGATTTAAAGGCGTTCGACGAGCTCTACGAAAAGTATAAAAAACGCTTGTACGCATATGTTAACAGAGTTGTGCCAGGCCAATCGGCCGTAGCGGACGATGTATTTCAAATGACTTGGATCAAGGCGCTGAAACAATTGCACGCCTATAAGCATAACGAAAAGTTTCTCGCATGGATGACCCGCATAGCCCATAATTTGGCGGTGGACCACTTTAGAAAGACGAGAAAGGAGGTATCGGGCGAAGAGATGCCGGAAGCGGCGTTCACCGCAGGCGGCGACAAGACACCCTGGAAAACTTTGGACAACAGGGAATTGGCGGCCGCACTGGAGAATTGCGTGGAAAAACTTAAAGCGGAACAACGCGAGGTTTTTGTGCTACGACAGGAGGAATTCAGTTTCAAGGAGATTGCCGCCGTTCAGGGCTGCTCAATCAACACCGCCCTAGGGCGAATGCAGTATGCGCTGAGGAATTTGAGAGAATGCATGTCGGGATGGAACGACGAATCCAAATGAGGCGTGGTGAATAAATCGAAACCGGGCCGGGAGCCCCCCCTCCCTAAAGTCACGGCACAAAACTAAGAACAAAACAATTAAAGGTATTCGGCGAGCCCCCGACTGAGAACTAACAATGGACACGTTAAAATTCAAAATGGATTGCTCAAGTATTCAGCGACGCTTGCTCGAGGGGCAATTGGACTCTCAAGCGGAGCGGCATGTGGCCGATTGTCGGGAATGCCAAAAGTACCAATACGCACTGGAACGTTTTTTGGCTGCGAAATCCGCGGAAAAAGCTCTCCCCCCACCCCCGAAACACGTTGATTCGCTCATCCGGAAGGTAGCCAAGGAACAATTGGCGATCCCAAACATCGACAAGCCCCAATTCAAGCGCTCAGCGTTCGGCTGGATAACGACGGCGGCGGCGGCTGTGTTGTTGGCAGGATGGATCGCCGTAAAATTTATCGATTCCGGAGCTAGCCCCGCACTCACGCCCCAAGCCCCCCCCGTCAACATTGCGGATCATCAGCGGGACAAAGACGTTCAAGACAACATATGCGATCTACAGATCGCTATTGAACTGGATATGGCAACAATATGCTTCTCATGCAATGATGACGACGGAGAAGTCGAGGAGGTGTTGAATGAGCTCGATCAAAATGATTTGTCGCTCCCGCCTATATGGTCTTAAGGAGCTCGCCCTAGTCGTAGTGGCCACCATGCTGGCGCCCGCCACCCTGTCCGCCCAGGCCCCGGAGACAAAGCCTTCAGCGGCTCGAAGCAACCGACATGCTCCCTTGGCGCGCCCTCCGCTTCCGCGGCTTTCGGATAATGAACGAGCGGAATTGAAACGCCTGCAGCAAGAAGACCCAAAGGCATTTAGAGAGGAAATAAAAAAACTTGTGCGACGACACCAACGCGAAACGGACAAGGAACAAAAACAGCTGAGAGAGTTGGCTAACAAGGCGAAAATGGCGAAAGGCGACGAGAGGAAAAAGCTTGTTCAAAAACTAAAAAAATTGGTCGCCAGCGTCTTCGACAGGCGCATGAAAGATAACTGGAAGCGCTATAAAAACGCCGCCAAACGCCTCCAGGAGCTGAAATCGGCCTTGAAAAAACGCGAACAGCACCGCGACGACATTGTTGCTGGAAAAGTCGATTCCCTACTTAAAGACCCAGCGTTGAAGTGGTAGATTTCAGCACCAAGCAGTGGCCTGAATCGCCCCCTCAGTTTTTTTTGGCGTTTTTTCATTTGCAATATGATCGGATGGTGTTATCGTTTATGCGTTTGGCGTGTTTTCTTATGGGCTTTTATAGGACCCATCATCTCGGGGGTTCAATCAAGGAAGGACGAGAAAAAATGAAAAAAATGATTGTGTTGATGGTGGTTGCCATGATGGTTCTGTCCGTTCCAGTGGCAAAAGGTGGAGCGGGCGAAGTTGTTCTGTTGTACATCCCCAATCGTATTGTGGATCTCGCAGACATGTTCTCTCTGACAGTTGGATTCGGTCCGGCTATCGGAGCCCAAGCGCAGATTACCGAATATTGTGCGTTGGGAGGAGAAGTCGGATGCACCGCTCAGGCGATTAAGGGAATTAATCGCCAGTATGGATTTGCGTTGGACAATGGCTGGGATGCCAGTTTCCTGATGCTCTCGGCTGAAACTAGGGAACGGACCGACGAAGTTGGAACCGTTAAGCATTTCTATTTCGAGTCGAGAGGAGTACCTGTGCAGAAAAGGGAACCCTACGACTACCACAATGGGGCATTGGACTTTTGGGCCGTTGGTGCGAAGGTCGCCGCCTTGGTGGAGGTTAGATTCGCCGTCCATCCCGTGGAAATTGCGGACTTTGTTCTCGGATGGTTCTTCATCGACTTGAAAGACGATGACTTCGGACGGGATGACACCGATATGTAGAGTGACTCCCCGCTAATGACGAACTATACTGGACGCCTCGTTTGAGGCGTCTTTTTTTGCCCGCCTGCCCCCCCCTAGTAGTTATAGAGCCTACTGAAAAAAACAGAATAGGAAAATATCTTCAAGGCACACAGGCATATGCGCTCCCCAGCAAAGCGAGAGATGCATTAAAAAGGGATTGCTGAATAATTGGAAAGTGCTTTATTTTCATAATGTTAAATCCCTTTTTAACGGTGTCATCTCCAAGGTTTTGGGGGCAAGCGCCCCAAAAACCTTGGAGACAACTAATATTTTCTACTCAATTTGAGGCACTTGCCAATTCCGCGAAAGCCGGAAACGCATTGTAGCAAGCCCCACAAGACTGTTCAAGCGAAGGAGCGGCCAAACGTCTTCTCGACTTTTTCCGCAAGCCCTATATAGTTAGTGCATGCGTTTTGATTTTAGGCTTTTCAAATATTACCCGTTCGGCGGGCTGGAGCGCAATTTTCTCCGAATAACGGAAGAATGCGTCAACCGAGGGCACGACGTTAGAATACATGTGGCGGCGTGGGAAGGTCCGGAACCGGACTTTTGCCACAACTCTTCCTGTTCCATCGTCGAAGTTCCCGCCAGAGGGCTTTCAAACCATGCCATTAGGGAGTCATACGTTAAAAACGTTTGTAAAGTAGCCAATAATTGGCCGGCTGATCTGATAGTCGGCTTCAAGCAGATGCCTGGATTGGATTTGTATTACGCTGGCGATGTTTGCTTTGCCGCCGAAGCTAGGAGAAAGAAGTTACAAGTGCTCCGTGGCTTCACTTCCCGGGAGCGATTGTTCCGCCGTTATGAACGGGCGGTATTCGCACCTGAATCGCACTCGATGATTCTGGAGCTATCCCACGTGCAACGCGATGCGTATATCGCGGAATATAGCACCCCGCCGGAAAGGTTTCTTCCCATCCCTCCCGGGATAGAAAAACATCGTATCAGATCCGCGTTAAGCCGACGTGACGAGGAACGCTTGCGACTGGGACTCGAAGCCAACGATATCATGCTCGTCATGGTCGGATCCGACTTCCGACGCAAAGGTGTGGAACGTTCCATCAAAGCCTTGGCCTCCCTTGAAAACGAAGAAAGGAGCAAAGTTAAGCTATTCATCTTGGGCAAAGGGACTATTGGGCCTTACAAGCGACTGGCAGACAGGCTAAGCGTTCTCGACAATACGCATTTTACAGGTCCAACTAACGATGTCCCCGGATACCTGGCAGCCGCCGACATGTTGCTTCATCCAGCCAAATCCGAAAACACTGGCAACGCAATAGTAGAGGGATTGGTGGCAACGCTCCCCGTACTAACCACGTCTAATTGCGGCTATGCGTTCCATGTAAAACGGGCTGACGCTGGAGCGGTGGTCGAAGGCTCCCCATTCCGGCAGGGCGAATTCAACGCTAAGTTGTCCGACCTGCTTGCGACTTTACGGGAAAAAAAGGAAATTTGGCGAACCAACGCACGAGATTATTCCGACAATACCGACTTATACGGAAGGCCTTCGGTAGCCGCAGATATCATGGAACGCTTGGTGGAAAACAAAAAATCTGACTAATCCGTTGAATTCTCGTGATTGGACCGCCATATTTCAGCCACTCCTTTCAACGTGAAATCACCCCCTCCATAACTGATCTTCAATATGCCATTGGCAAAAAACTCGGCATCGCCTCCAGCGGCAATAATTTGCCTCACTCCGCCTCCTATCTCGTTCTCTAAGGCGGCGACTATCCCTTCCACCATCCCCAAAGCGCCAATATCGCAACCCGCGGATATGGCACTTACCGTGTCCATCCCCAAAGCGGGAGGCCGTTTGCCGTTAAAATCCAATACCAGAGGGAGCTTCGAAGTCTTGACGCTTAACGACTCCCTCATCAACGCCCTGCCTGGGGCGATACAGCCTCCGCGGAAAACGCGGTTGGAGTCAAGAACCTCGAAAGTAATCGCAGTGCCACACCCCACGCATATTGCCGAAAGATTCGCGTATTTAGCCAACGCCACCATATTGGCGATTCGATCCGCACCCAAAGCTCCAGCGTCAACCAAAGAAAAATCTATCTCCCTAACCCGTTCCGCCGTAACCACAAACGCGCCCGCCCCCTCCAATTCAACCGTTTTTTCAGGCACCACGGACGCCACGGCAAGAGGCAGCCCACCGCCAGGAAGCAAATCTGGACCAAACTCCGAAGTGGGAACCACTTGCACAGCCTCCACTCCCGAATCGGAATGAACGCCAAATCGAGTGTTGGTGTTTCCTACGTCTACAACTAGAATTGGGCGCATTGCTCGCTGTCCAAATAGGTTTGAAGTATCACCGCCGCCGCCGCCGCGTCTATACGTCCACGCTTTTTACTTCCGCGCACATTAGCCTCCGACAACGCCTTGTCCGCCGCCACGGTGGAGAGCCGTTCGTCCACGAATTTCACAGGAATCCCGGTAGCGTCCGCGACAAGCGCACCTAAGCGTCTAGCGGCGACAGCGGATTCCCCCTCGTCTCCACACATGTGCTTAGGCAAACCAACAACAATTGTCCCAACCCCTTTCTCGCAGCAAATCCTCGCCACCTCACCAACGCACTTCCTCTCCGGAACCGCACCAACAACGCCATGCGGAAACGCCAAAGAACCCCCTTCGTCACTCACCGCGACCCCTATGCGGACAGAACCATAATCCAATCCGAGAACCCTCACAAATATCCCCTGAGACTTTCATCCTCGGCAATGGCGTGCACCAACTCTTTGACACGTTGGGCATCTTGGCAATGGCAAACCAATGTCGCATCGTCCGTATGGACAATTATCAAATCCTTGACACCAATAGTGCCAATCAGGTGCTTGGAATCCCCGACAATAACACAATCCTCCGAATCCAAGCCAATATGCCGCCCCTGGACCACGTTGTTGTTATCGGAAGGCGTAATTTGATTGCGTAACGCCGACCACGTTCCAACATCGTCCCAATCGAAAGAACACTCCGCAACGGCAACATTGTCCACTTTCTCCATCACCGCATAGTCTACGGAAATTTTCTCAAACCGTTCGTACTGCTCCTTCAAAGTTTCTTCGAACGTATTATTCTGGATGGCTTTTTTCAAGACCCCGGCGCCCTTAGCCAAATCGGGGACATGCTCCTTCAAAGCTTTCATGATGGCGGAAACGGTCCAAACAAACATCCCGCTATTCCATTTGTAACGCCCCTCTTCCAAAAACCTTTCTGCTGTAGCGGTGTCGGGTTTCTCGCGGAATCCCAAGCTCTTGTAGAAAACGGTTCCGGAATCCGAGGACAACTTGTCCCCGCATTTGATATAGCCATAGCCCGTGCTTGGAAAGGATGGGGTGATGCCAATCGTAACTATATGGCCAGCTATGGCCATGTCGGCGCAATCGTTCAGCGTGGCCACCATGGTGTCTACATCGTTAATCGCATGATCCGCCGGCACAACAACCATCACAGCGTTGGGATCCCGCGTCCGCGAAGACACTATAGCTGCCGCCAACGCAACACAAGGTGCCGTGTCCCTCCCCATGGGCTCACCAACAATGTTCTCCTCGGGAATACTGGGAAGCAACGTTCGCATCGGAGCAACATAGTCGGCATTCGTAATGACTATGGTGTTCTCAGGCTTCACAAGCTCGGACAACCTGCCCACGGTTTGCTCAATCAATGTCAAACGCCCCAACAGCCGCAACAACTGCTTTGGACGGGACTGGCGGCTTTGAGGCCAAAACCGCTCTCCCCGGCCACCCGCCATAACAATGGCGAAGACGTTTTCCCGCGACATAGACTAATTTCCCAGTTTTTTGATAATCGAAATGAGTGGCATGAACATCGCCACGACAATCGTACCAATGACAACAGCCAGGAACGCAATCATCAACGGCTCGATCATGGAAGTTAAAGCTTCCACGGCCAAGTCCACCTCCTCATCGTAGGTGTCAGCTATCTTCGCCAACATCTCGGGAAGCTTACCCGTCTCCTCTCCGACCTCAATCATACTGATAACCATGGGAGGGAATATTTTCGTGGCATCAAGGGGCTTTGCCATGGATTCCCCCTCTTTGACGGCGTCATGCACTTGCTGCACCGCTCCGGACACCACCTCGTTACCTGCGGTATCACGGACAATTTGCAACGCCTGAAGAACCGGAACACCGGATCCCATGAGCGTGCCCAATGTACGCGAGAACCTGGCTATGGCCGATTTCGCTATTATCGGCCCAAACAGGGGAGCATTATACTTCACCCAGTCTATGAACCATTTGCCCTTTTTAGTCATGGCCATAACACGGTAAAGGACAATAATACCAACCACCGCACCAATAACGCTTACAAGGTTGGACATGAGAATATCACTAATGCTCATAACTTTGTCCGTTATCCATGGCAACGGCTCCCCTTCGAGCATCTCCTGGAATATCTTCTTGAATTTAGGCACGATGAAAATAAGAAGGGCACTGGTAATTCCAAGAGCCATTATCAAGACAATCACAGGATAAACCATGGCCGCCTTGATTTTACCCGCCATCCGTATGGCTTTCTCCATAAAGGTCGCCAGCCTGTCCAGAATCGTCTCCAGCGCTCCCGCCGCCTCTCCGGCCCTAATCATGTTCAAATACAATTTGTCGAAAGACTTGGGATTCTGGGACAACGCCTCCGAAAATGTGGAGCCACCCTCCACCGCCGAAGATGTCTCCGACAACACCTTTCTCATCGCGGGATTCTTCGACTGATTCTCCAACGTCTTAAGCGCCCTAACCAGAGGCAAACCCGCGTCAAGCAAAATGGCGAGCTGACGCGTCATCACGGTAAGGTCCCTCTTTTTGATAACAGGCGTGCCAATATTCATGCTTCCCATCTTGCTGAACATCGAGCCGCCCTTGTCTCCGCCCGAGGCCGCTTTCCCTTTCCCCTTTTTGGGACCTCCGCCGGCCGTGACTTCCTTGATGGATGTGGGAAACATCCCCTGTTCTTTCAACGCCGCACCAACGGACTGCTCGTCCGGCGCGTCCATCTTTCCCTTCTTCTCCTTGCCAGAAGAGTCCATCGCGGTGTATTGAAATACGGGCATGACTTATTCCTCCCTGGGAGCCTAGTTGTGCGCCCCCATTTTCTGCAAGATACCTTGCGGGTCCTGCGCTTTGGTTATCATTTCCCCATACGATATAACTTCACTCTGATAAAGCTCAATCAAGTGGGAATCCAGCGTGTTCATTCCATACTTGGCGCCAGTCTGAATGTCGGACGTTATCCGGAACGTCTTGTTGTCGCGGATAAGCGCCTGTATGGATGGTGTCGATATCATAACCTCGAAAGCGGCAACGCGCCCAGGTTTGTCCACGCGCGGGAGCAACACCTGAGAAATAACCGCCTTGAGCGACGATGCCAACTGCGTACGAATCTGCTCCTGTTGGTCGGTCGGAAAAGCGTCGACAATACGGTCCACCGTACGAGCCGCCCCCGTCGTATGCAACGTGGCGAAAACCAAATGACCCGTCTCAGCCGCCGTTACCGCGGCCTCCATTGTTTCCAGGTCGCGCATTTCACCAACGAGAATGACATCGGGGTCTTGGCGCAACGCCCTTCTAAGCGCTTCGCTAAAGGAGGGGACATCGACCCCCACCTCGCGCTGGATAACAACACTCTTCTTGTGGTTATGATAAAATTCCACCGGGTCCTCCACGGTGATAATATGGACATCGCGCTCTTCGTTGATGACATTCATCATAGATGCCAGCGTCGTACTTTTCCCGCTACCAGTAGGCCCGGTAACCAGAATCAAACCCCGGGGCTGGAAAAGGAGGTCCTTGATAGAGGGCGGCAAACCTATCTGATCCAAAGTTAACAAGGTATTCGGAATCTGGCGCATCACAGTGCCCAAATATCCCTTCTGCTTGAAGCATGCCACGCGGAAACGGGCCTTGTTCTCAAAAGCAAAACCAAAATCCACCCCCCCCTCCTCGCGAATACGCTGAAGATGTGTGTCCGACGCAACCGACTTAACTAGTCGCTCCGTGTCTTCCGGAGTAAGAGGCTCGGTGTCCAATGGCGCCATTGAGCCATTGATACGTAACACAGGCGGAACACCTACCTCAACATGAAGGTCGCTGGCACCTTCCTCCACAACCAAATTCAATAAATCACTCATCTCTATCATATGCCATCTCCCTTCCCCACCACAAGCAAATTCCATAAATTTCAACCGCCACAGCTAACCTACGCCACGATTACGTATATTTCAATACCTCCTCTATCGTGGTGTCTCCATCGAGAATAGAGCGAACGCCATCCTCGCGCAACGTCCTCATCCCAAGTTCCCGGGCTTTCTCCTTAATCACAATCGTAGGCGCCTTGTCTATCACGAGCGCGCGAATTTCGCTATTCATGTTCAATAGCTCGCATATTGCTTTCCGCCCCTTGTAGCCAGACTGGTTGCACAAAGAACACCCCTTACCGTAATAAAACTGCCGGTCCCCGACCTCCTCACGCTCCAACCCCAGTTGCTTCAAGTCGTCATCGGTGGGATCAAAGGGCGTCTTGCAGTTTTTGCAAATGGTTCTTATCAGTCGTTGCCCCAACACACCAACCAAGGACGATGTGATAAGGAAAGGCTCCACCCCCATGTCTATCAACCTCGTCACCGTGCCAGGCGCGTCGTTCGTATGCAGAGTACTGAAAACAAAGTGCCCCGTAAGAGATGCCTGGACAGCCATCTGCGCGGTGTCAAGGTCTCTTATCTCCCCTATCATTATTCGATCAGGGTCCTGCCGGAGAAACGCCCTCAGAGCCTTGGCGAACGTCATCCCTATAGCGTCGTTGATCGGCAACTGGATAATCCCCTCTATGTCGTACTCAATCGGATCCTCGGCGGTGAGAAGCTTGTCCTCAAGCGTATTTATCTCTTTCAACGCGGAATAAAGTGTCGTCGTCTTTCCAGAACCCGTGGGACCCGTCACAATGAAAATTCCATTCGGAAGATGTATTATGTCGCGGATGTCCCGGAGAACATCGCCCGCTATTCCCAACACGTCCAAATCCAAATTCACAACCGACCTGTCCAAAACCCGCAACACCACCGACTCGCCATGGGCGGTGGGAAGCGACGACACGCGCAAGTCAACAGGGCGACCGGCAATTCTTAGCTGAATCCTACCGTCCTGAGGACGACGCCTCTCCGCGATATTCAGACCGCTCATTATCTTCACGCGGCTTATGACGGGTAACGCCAAATTCTTCGGCGGTGGAGCCATCTCGTAAAGCGCGCCGTCAACCCTGTAACGGATCTTGAACTCCTTCTCGAACGGCTCGAAATGAATATCGCTAGCCTCAGCCTTGATAGCCTGGTAAAGCACCACATCCACAAAACGAACAATCGGAGTGGCAGTGGCCATATTTTCCAAATCTGTTATATCCTCGCCAGAAAAATCCTCGATATCCTCTATCTCGACATCGAACTCGTCAAGCATTTCGCTCATCGAGCCTATCTCCAAGGGATAGTATTTCTCGATGGCCGCGTCTATATCATCCTGGTCGGCAATGACTATCTGCACATTCTTGCCAAGGATGAAGTGAAGCTCCTCGGCTACTTGATAATTCAGAGGATTGGCCGAAGCGACGGTTAGCACATCGTCCTCGTATCTGAGAGGAATCACCCCGTACATTCGGATAGTGGAGGGGTCGATCATGTCTATGACCTCCTTGTCCACGTCAAAGTACGAGAGATCGACTATATCCGTACCAAGATTTTTGGCTATCAGCCCCATCAGCTCGTCTTTGGTGACTATCTCGTAATCAACGAGCAAATCCTGGAACATCTTCCCGGTACGGTCAAACTCCTCCTCTATCTCTTCAAGTTGCTCCTCGGAGCAAAGCCCCTCGTCCAGCAACATCCCCTTGAGAATTTCGCTTTCGGGATCCAGCATTATTCCGTCTCCTCTCCGATACAATCGCCAAAACATCAACCTTCGTCGGTGGCGGTTATCCTGATTACCTCTTCCAATGTCGTCTTCCCAGCGGCCGCCTTACGCAATCCATCCTCCCGAAGCGTCCGCATACCAGCTTTCCTCGCCGCGTCGCGAATCTCGTTCGACGGTCTGTTGTCAAATATCAGATTTTGCAGCTCTTCCGTAACAATGAATATCTCGTATATGCCCATCCGACCTTTATAGCCAGTATGCGCGCAGTTGTCACACCCGCGCCCCTTCATTAGCTCGGCCCCCTCGAAATCCTTCGCTTCCGCCTCCAGCAACCGCAACTCTTCGGGTTCCGGCTCGACAGGAACAGCGCAGTTCTGGCAGACACAACGCACAAGCCGTTGAGCCATCACCGCGCGTACTGACGACGCCACAAGGAACGGCTTGACCCCCATGTCCACCAACCTTGTTACGGCTCCGGGAGCGTCGTTCGTATGCAACGTACTGAAAACCAAGTGCCCGGTAAGAGATGCGTTGATCGCAATCTCGGCCGTCTCCAAGTCGCGAATCTCCCCAACCATTATTATGTTTGGAGCCTGCCGCAACATTGATCTCAGCGCCGCTCCAAACGTCAAATCAACGCTTCTATCAACCTGAACCTGGTTCACTCCGGACAACTGGTACTCGACCGGATCCTCAACCGTGATAATCTTCCGAGTGGGCGTGTTGATCGTGTTGAGGAACGCGTACAGAGACGTTGTCTTGCCGGAACCCGTAGGCCCGGTAACAAGAAATATACCATCGGGCATACTTATTATGTCATCAATCAATTTCTGGTCGTCGCTATAGAAGCCCAAGTCCGGGATGTCGAGCTGGATACTCGACTTGTCCAAAATACGCATGACGATGCTCTCGCCATGGTTGGTTGGGATAGTGGAAACGCGGAGATCCACATCCTTACCGCTGATCTTCAACTGTATCCTGCCGTCCTGGGGTATGCGCTTCTCAGCTATGTCCAAACGCGACATGATTTTTATCCGGCTAGTGATGTTCCCCTGAAGATACTTGGGGGGCCCCTCCATCTCGCGGAGAACTCCGTCCACGCGGTATCTCACACGGTAGCGCTTTTCCATCGGCTCCAAGTGAATATCGCTGGCTTTCATCTTGTAAGCGTCGACAATTATCAACGTCACAAGCTTGATTATCGGCGCGTCATCCTCCTCGAGCGCCTGATCGCCATCCATGCCAGCCGCCTGCATCAGCTGGTTCTCCACATCGTCCCCGCTAATATCCTGCAGGAACGAATCGACGCTGGCTTCCAACGAGCCGTAATGATGGTCGATCAGCTTTTGAATCTGCCGGAGAGGAGATACGACCGCATCCACGTCGCGTTGTAATACATACCGGAGGGAATCGAGCGTCTCCATGTCAGTCGGATCGCTCATCGCCACGGTGAGCATGTCGTCATGCTTCATAACCGGAACCACTTTGTACTGCTTGGCCACGCTGGCCGGAATTTCCTCTACCACTTCCGGAGGAATCGTGTAACCTTCCAAATCAAGCGTGTCCAAACCGTACTGCTGGGCTAAAATCGACAACATCTCGTTCTCGTCGATATACCCTAGCTCCTTCAGCGCGTCGATGATATCGAATTTCCCCCCCGACGCGGCAACCTTCTCCCAGCCCTCGTCAATCTGGGCTTGGTCCAGCATCCCGTATTCCGTCAGGAGTTCAAGTATGAAATCAGCGTTTTGAACCATTCTAGCACCTCTTGGTGTCCTATATATGCCCCACATCCAAACCATTTCGGCAGGACACCGGAATCTCATTGGCACTATATTATAGTGCTGTGAACGTGGAAATAAACTTGCTTTTCCGAATTTTTTCCTCGACTTGCTTTGCGGATTTGACAAAACGGCCAAAAACGGTACAATACGCCCCGCTAGCATTTCTCACGCCAGCTTAGCTCAGTGGTAGAGCTGCGGTTTTGTAAACCGCCGGTCCTCGGTTCGAATCCGAGAGCTGGCTCCAAATCCTTTCGCCATCTAGCCCAATCAATACCTGTAATGCTCCGGCTTGTATGGTCCCTCCTGCGGAACCCCTATATACGCGGCTTGCTCCGCGCTTAGCCGCGTCAATTTGGCGCCGAACTTGTCGAGATGGAGCGCCGCCACCTCCTCGTCAAGCTTCTTTTCCAATCGATACACGCCAATCGCCCTGTCTTGACTATTGGCTATGTCGATTTGCGCCAACGTCTGGTTCGTGAAACTGTTGCTCATGACAAAACTCGGATGCCCCGTGGCGCATCCCAAGTTCACCAAACGCCCTTCCGCCAAAAGATAAATCGAATGCCCGTCGGGGAACGTGTATCTGTGGACGGGACACTCCGAACCCTTTATCTCTTCTTTGACAACCCCGGGCCACGCCTCCAGCTCCGCCACCTGTATCTCGTTGTCGAAATGCCCGATGTTGCACACGATGGCCTGGTCTTTCATCTTGGACATGTGCTCGGCAGTTATGATATCTTTGTTCCCTGTGGTTGTGACAAAGATATCCGCCGTGTCGAGGGCGTCTTCCACGGTGCAGACGGTGTAGCCCGCCATGCACGCCTGCAACGCACATATCGGATCAATCTCGCTAACCAATATCCTGGCGCGCTCGTTCGCAAGCGACTCCGCGGACCCTTTGCCCACATCCCCGTAACCGCAAACCATCGCCGTCTTCCCGCTGATTAGCACGTCCAACGCGCGCTTTATCCCGTCCACCAACGAGTGCCTGCAACCATACACGTTATCAAACTTGGATTTCGTCACGGAATCGTTCACGTTAATCGCCTGGAACAGCAATTCCCCCCTCTCCTCCATTTGAATGAGACGGTGTACTCCAGTCGTTGTCTCCTCGCTGACTCCTCGCACCTCTTTCGCCACAGCTGCCCAAAACCCGGGCCGCTCCTTCAAAGTGCGCTTGAGAAGATTGTCCACTATTTCCATTTCCGCACTATCCGCGGGGCCGTCGAGAATCGACGGCTCCTTCTCCGCCGCGCATCCGCGGTGGATCAGCAATGTGGCGTCCCCGCCGTCATCTACAATCTGGGCCGGCCCCGTCCCGTCGGGCCAAGTCAGGGCGTTGAGCGTGCATTCCCAATACTCCTCAAGCGTTTCACCCTTCCAAGCGAAGACCGGAACCCCCGCCGTCGCAATCGCCGCCGCGGCATGGTCCTGAGTGGAAAATATGTTGCAGGAACACCACCGGACATCGGCACCCAGCTCTACAAGCGTCTCAATGAGCACAGCCGTCTGAATGGTCATATGCAAACTGCCGGTTACCCTGACCCCTTTTAATGGTTTCAACTTCCCATATTTAGCCCTGGTCGCCATTAACCCCGGCATCTCTTTCTCGGCAATTCCAATCTCTTTCCTGCCAAAATCGGATAGCGATATGTCAGCCACTTTGTAATCCATAACCGAAAAATCTCCTGTAAGCTCGGCGTTCCTGCCGGCAAGTCCGCTCCGGCGCTCCGTAACCAAGCCCGGAAAACGTCAAGAATAGCATTCGAGAACGCAAAATCAACCACATCGATAGACTCCCCTCCTTGATAGCTGGCAATGGCGCGTTACCTTAGGCGGGGGTGGAAAAGTCGATAACAGGTTAGTGACCAGACAACAGGATTGTGTAATGGAATTGGACCGGACAACCGTTTTAGCTGGTATGCGAAAGTACCTTTCCGATGAGTTCGCTATGGACTCCGACGAAATAGATGAAATGATCGGATACTTTCTCGAGTCGTTACCGGATATCGTCGCCAGCGCCAAAACGGCCATGACCGCGGGCGATTTTCCCGCGCTCGCCGCGGCGGGGCATTCCCTGAAAGGGGCCGCCGCCAATATCGGCGCTAAGCAAGTCTCCGCTCTCGGCGCTGCTTTGGACACCGCCGCAAAGGCTGGAGACGCATCCATCTGCGCCGCGAAAACCGCGGAAATTGAGCAAGCCGCCAAAATCTTGACGGAAGACGCTTCCTAAACCATGCCCAAGGGAATATCCAGAGCCGCGGCGAAAATCCCTTCGATACACGATGCCCTCAAAACGGAATACGGCGACTTGGATTGTCCCTTGGATTACCGCACTCCGTTCCAGCTCCTCGTGTGCGCCGTCCTCTCCGCGCAATGCACCGACAAAAAGGTCAATTCGATATCACCGTCCCTCTTCGCTAAATTCCCCGATGCCGAAGCAATGTCCAAGACCACTCCCGCCTGTGTGGAACGCGTCATCCGTTCCATAGGGCTCGCCAAAACCAAATCGAGAAACATTGTCAACGCCGCCAAACTGATAATGGAAAAGTTCGACGGCCGCATCCCCGACACGATAGAGGAACTGACTATGCTCCCGGGAGTTGGAAGGAAGACCGCCAATGTCCTCCTGGGACACGCCTTCGATAAACCGGGATTCCCGGCGGATACCCATGTCATCAGACTTGCGAACCGCATCGGTTTCGCCAAAACCGACAATCCTGTCGCCATCGAACGGATTGTCAACCAAAATCTCCCCCCGGAACAGTGGTGCGAGTTTTCACTCCTTCTCATCCATCACGGCAGAAATGCCTGCAAAGCACGAAATCCGCGGTGCGACGATTGCGCCATCGCCAATATCTGCGAGGAAAAGAAGAAGATGCTGCCTCGCAAAGACGCGGAGAGGGGAAGAAATCGCGCGAAGCGCGTTTGAGCCGCAGGCTCTTTGGAGTGCGGCGCCCCCGCGCCGCTTTGTATTATTGGTGCCGTGGACGGGGGGGCAGATCGGACAGATCAGACCGATCGGACGGATGAGAGGGATGCGACGCAAGACGCAGGACTCAGGACAACAATGCGGCATGGTTTTATTTTTTCCCATAACTCCCATAATTCCCATATTACTCTCCCGCCCGGCACATAGCCACATCCGCGAAATCCGCGGATTATGGTTTCGGTTTTCTCAGCAGGCCCTATCTATTCCCGCTTGCCGGACTTCCTCGCCCAGGGGCGGATTTTTTGGGAGAAGTTCTTGAATGCGTCGGGGTCGTTCTCGACGTATTGGTTTATGTGGTGGAGCTTTTTGAAGTTGGCGAAGTCGAGTTTCGTGTCAAACCACCCTTTTTCATAGCCCATTTGGTCCGACAAGCCGTTTAGGAGCATTCTGATATCGAAATCGAACGGGCGGCCGCGGGCTATCGCCACGTCCCGCAACACGCTGGTGAAACAGTTGTGTTTTATCGTGTTGTAGAATTCCGGATGGTAGTCGAGCGAATCCACATGATCGAATATCCTTCTCAAGAGTTTTTCCGCTTTCGTCCGATCGAATTTAAGGGGATACACGTACACCTCCTCGTGGCGGTAATTTGTGCGTAAAAGCAATAAATCGCTCTCGTCCGCCAAGATGTATATTCTTTCATACTGGTTGTAAAGGCCTCTGAGCCCTGTTTGCGGCTCTCCTTTCTCCCGTCTAGTCTCCACGGAGACGCAGAGATGCTTGCCGTCGCTAAAGCCAAACGAGAGCATGGAATGTGCGACTTTGGTGTTGCCGTCCCAATAAGACAAAATGTAGTCCACCTCGTCTAGCTCGCTGATATCGTAGGTTTCAGTCCTGTAACGCGGAATAAAGTCATTCTCGGTTTTGTATATGAAGGAACGGACGTTTTCGACGGTAGCCTGGTCGCCGTTGATGGTTACCCGGGGTAGTCTAGCTACCTCGGGCATCCAGTTTCTGTTGTTCGACGGTGGAATCAGCGAGAACCATATCCCGAAAAACAGGCATATTCCCGCCGCCGTCCACAGCGACCACTTCCTTTTTCTGAAAACAATCAAAATGGCTGGGACGGCGATAGCGAAGACGATGGTCAGCACGACCCGGAACCAATACCAGGGAATATTCAGAAAATAAACGGCGGGCAGGCACCAAAGGTAGTAGAGACTGAGGGCGGTGTAGGCGATAATCAACGCCACCGGCTTGGTCGTCTTGACGGTGGCGACACCACCCCTGACGGCTATCGCCGCTAGACGCTCGGTAAACCCCTTGTTCAGGGATGGAGAGGCGTTTTCAGCTTGCGCCTCGTCTGTTGTTTCATTGTCTTGCCGGTCCTGGGTCATCGTCTTCTCAAATGCTCCAACAGAATGCGTTCGACCTCCAATATGGCGGCGGGCTTCTTTTGTCCGCTATGGTCGGAATGGATTATCAACTCGCTGGCGGCGCCGTCGATATGCGCGCTTTTGTATGGCACTATGCCATCGGTGCCATCCGCAACACCCGCGCGCTCATTGTTTCCAATGATGGAATGGAAGACGACATGCTTGTCGATTGGGATGCTGGAGATGATTTTTAGTGTTAGATTATCGGGATCCAGGTTGTCCACCCCCGTGTACAGGTAGGAGTTCGCCGTTTTTTCTTCAAGCCGCGTCGCCTCAAGAACTTTTCTTTGAATCGCGGCAGTTTTTTTAACAAGCTTGCTGGGCAGGCCGATCAGCTTGGCGGCAAGCATCGATATGGTCCAGCGCGTTACCAACGACCCCTTATGCGGAACGTTCAGAAACACCACTTCGTTGACGAATGGCAAACGCTTGTAAATCAATACCTGTTTGAGAAGTTCCTTGTGCTCCTTATCCAGCCCGCGCAATTCGTCCACCGATGAGATGCCTAGTCTTTTCTCGAGCAACGTGTCGCCCGAATTTTGGACCATGATTTTCGATAGCAGCCCGCCCATACTATGCCCGACCAGAACCATGCGGTTGAAATTTGGGTTGTCGTGTTTGGGGTCGAATTGCTCGCGCGCTTGGAGCAACGCTTTCCTGAGGTGGTACGCCGAATACAATACCGGATTGGCGGTAGGGTAGGCGAAGAGCCAGAACTGGTATCTGGAGCGGATGGCGGAATTCCCTAGCAACGTGTTGATCATCTGGGTCCACGCCCTGGGATAAGACATCAGCCCGTGCACCAAGACAACGGGAATCTTATTTTTGTCGTATGGCGTTAAAAGATAAAGTCCTTCCGACTTCTCCATCCTTTTGGGATTCATCATGGAAAGCAGGGGGGATATCTTTGGGCCGCTGTTCAACACGAAGCCCAAGTAGGTCGTGAGATCCACTTCGAGCGAGATATTGTTTTTGGACATAAAGGCCCAACCGTTCCTCATTGGATCTATGTACGTGGGAGTGGCGCTGAAATTGCCGTTCCCGTCGGGCGCCAGTTTCAGCAACAACGTGCCCGGATAGGCGCTGGCGCCAATATCGAATAGTTCCCCTTGGTTTTTTTCCCTTTTCGGGTCTCCAAGGGCAACGAACGGGACGCCAATACCGGACTGCCGCGTCAACGTATGGAATCCGAAAGGAAAGTAATCATAGCATACCTTGAAATCCTTGAAGTGCGAAAGTTTGAAGGGCAAACCGTTTTCAGGTCGTTGAAACTCCACCTTTCCCGTCAGATACGGCAACGAGAAATTCCAAGACGTTACAAGCTTGTTGGCCACGAGATAGCGTAACACCTTCGCGGATGCGTAGTCGTAGAACCTCGCGGCGTAGAGGAACTCCGGCTCATAGGGCGACGGACGGTGCTCGAACCGACGGTCGAACAAATAAGTATGCGCGTAAACCGCGGCGCTCATGTAGTACGGCAAGGCCTCCTCGGGGGAGGAGTGCTTCTCCGCTTGATTGTAGCAAAGCTCAATCAGCGCCGCGACAAATTTTCTGTTTTTCCGCTTCCAGGCCAAGGCGTGCAGCGATTTTAAGAGGGCGTCGGGATTGGATTCGTATTCCTCCGTTTTTCCCATACGCTCCAAAACACTCCGAGTGCGGACGCTAAGCACGTCACCGTCCAAGGTGGTGCTTTGGTGCTCCTCTATCCAATTTTCTATTCCCTTGCGCTTGACCCCGAAATCGCTTGTGGCGCATCCGGATACGAAAAGCAGAACGGTAAGCGACAACGTCATCGCGATTCCCGCGGGCCTTTTCAGGAATTCGCGCGGAATTTCGCGGTATGCCGTTTCAAAACAAAAATGCGGATCGCCAATCATAAAATACCGTATCCTTTTTTCGGATTTCCCCCCTGCCAACAGCCCGAAAGCGCGCGCTCTGCGGATATACGCCGCCAACACGCTACCGACATCAAGCGTCACTTCTTCTTCAAGTGATTAAGAAGAATTCGTTCGACCTCTGTAATTGCGGCGGGATTTTTCTGTCCGCTATGCCCGGAGTGGATGACCAGTTCGCTCGCCGCCCCGTTCAAATGGGAGCTTTCGTAAGGCACTATTCCGTCCGTCCCTCCGGCGAGTCCGGCGCACTTGTTGTTCCCGATGATGGAGTGGTAAATGACGTTTTTGTCTATGGGAATCGTCGAGAAAATTTTAAGCGATGGGTTTTCGGGGTCCAAATTATCGACGCCGGTGTAAACGTACGAGTGCGCCGTCTTGTCTTTAATATGTGTGGCGACGAGTATTTTCCTGTTGATGTTGGCGACCTTGCCGGCGAGCTTGTGGGGCAACTCTATCAGCTTGGCGGCGAGTTCGGATATCGTCCAGCGTGTTACATACGACCCCCTGTGGGGAGTGTTGAGGAAAACCACCTCGTTGACGAACGGCAGCCTTTTATATACCACCATCTGCTTTAGAAAATCCTTCTCGCTGCTGCTAAGATTTTTGATTTCATCTATAGAGGACAGCCCAAGCATCTTTTCGGGGAAAATGTTCCCGCTGTTCTCGACCATAATCCGGGTTAGCAGTCCGCCCATGCTGTGCCCGACCAACACCATCCGGTTGAAATTGGGATTGTCATGTTTGGGGTCGAATTGCTCCCTGGCATTGTAGAGCGCCTGACGCAGACGGTTCGCCGAATATAAAATTGGATTGGCGGTGGGATAGGCGAAAAGCCAAAACTGGTATTTGGAGCGGATATCGGGGTTGGCTAGCAACGTGTTGATCATCTGGCTCCACGCCCTGGGATAGGACATCAAACCGTGTATGAAAACGACGGGGATTTTGTTCTTGTCGTAAGGCGAGAGGAGATAGAGTCCCGTGGCGTTATCCATCAGGTTCGGATCCATCATCGCCAAAATGGGGGAGATCCGAGCGCCCTTATTTAGGACAAAACCAAGATAGGTGGTTATGTCCACCTCGAGCGGGACGTTGTCCCCTTCCATTGCGACCCAACTTCTTCCCATGGGGTCGACGTAGGTTGGAGTGGCGGTGAAATCATTTTCCCCGTTGGGCGCCAGCCGCAACAACATCGTGCCAGGATACGCCATCGAACCTATATCGAAAATCTTCCCTTTTTCTTTTTTCTTGTTCAAGTCGCCGAGAGCAACGAACGGAACACCTATGCCGGACTGCCGCGTGCGCGCCTGAAACCCATAGGGGGAGTATTCGTAGCAGACTTTGAAATCCTTGAAATGCGACAGCTTGTACGGCAGGTGGTTCACGGACTTTTTAAACTCGACTTTTCCCGTCAAAAACGGCAGGGAGAAATTCTCGTCCGTCAAAAGCTTGTTCGACACCAGATACCGGAACACCTGCGTCGCGGCGTAGTCGTAAAACCGCACGGCGTAAAGAAAATCCGGCTCGTAGGGGGATGGGCGGTGCTTGAACCGGCTGTCGAACAAATAAGTGTACGCGTAAACCGCGGAACTCATGTAGTACATAACCGCTTGGTCGGGATCGGAGGAGTCTTTGGCTTGGGCGTAGCAAAGCTCGACAAGGGCGGCCACGAGTTTGCGGTTCCGGGTCCGCCACGCCATCGCGTGCAACGACTTCAGAAGATCCGCCGGGGCGTTCTCGTACTCCTCCGTCTTACCCAAACGGTCCAGAACGCTCCGCGTCCTGACGCTTATATCGTCGGAACTCAACGCGGTGCGCTGATGCTCGCCTATCCAATTTTCTATCCCCTCGCGCTTGACCCCGAAATCGCTCGTGGCGCATCCCGAGAGCAACACCAACGCAACGGGAACGTAAATACCTGCGGCTAATCGTGTTATAATAGAATTCATCTTTCGCCTCCTTGCTAGGGCATGGGAAGTTTCTTTGGAAGTGGCCCGGACCACAAGTCCGACGCCAAGGATTTGAGTTGCTTCTTCCATATTTTTCGTCTAGTAAAATAAGATAGGACGGGAAACCTGAAATACCAGGGGAAATCGCGGATATCGCGAAACCGCTCCAAGTCGATTAGCGCCAACTCCTCCGAGCCGGGCTTGATGAAAATATGTTTCGCGACGAAATCGGGATATGCGAATCCCGCATCCTTGATCTTGCGGTTGACTGCGGCTATTTTGCCCAGCAGCCAGTCCCCGCGTCGGCGGACATCCTCCACCACGGCATCCGGAACATCGCCCTTGATAATCGCACTGACCGGATAATAGCCCTCCAGTTCCGCGAGAAGCGCGCAGCCCATCTTCTTGTCGTGGTCTAAATATCGGGCGGCGACACCCGGAGGACGCCAGCCCAGCGAGGGTAGAATCTCTATCGCCTTCAATTCCGCGACAATGTTGCCGAAAGCCGCACCCCAAGCCCGTTTGAGGAAAAAACATCGTCCGCCAACGTTGATCATCGCTATAGAGCGGAGCGTCTCCCCGGTGGACTTGTCCCGATGCTCTCCCATGGGTTGGTACGCTATCCCGGGGGTTTCCGGCCCGAGCGCCATAAGCTCTTCCGCGTATATCGCGCCAACGCCGGAGAAAATATCCTTGGCGTTGTCGTCCGGCCAGACAACCGTTCCGTCGCTGGGGTCGTCGCTAGATTTGGTAGGAACCGTAGTCATTTTTCCGAAGGCGGCCAGAAGGGCGACAATTCTCGGAGCCTGGCGATTATGGGCGGTAGCTCCTTCACCACTAAATCCACTTCCTCGTCGGTGTTGTACTTCGACAAGCTGAAGCGTACCGCTCCGTGCGCGGCGGTGTAGGGAACACCCATCGCGCGGAGGACGTGCGACGGCTCGATACTGCCGCTCGTGCAAGCGCTGCCGCTGGATGCGCAAACGCCAAGCCTGTCGAGAAGCAGGAGAATCGATTCTCCCTCGATATACTCGAAACTGATATTGGTCGTGTTGGGAAGCCGGTTATCGGGATCGCCGTTTACGCGGGTCGATGGGATGGCGTCCCGGAGTTTTTTCTCCAATCTGTCACGCAACTCCGCCAAGCGTTTAGCTTCCTCCGCCATATCCCTAGCCGCGATTTCCGCGGCCTTCCCCAACGCCACCACTCCGGGCACATTCGTCGTTCCGGCGCGGCGTCCGCGCTCCTGATGCCCCCCCACGACGAATGGTCTAAATCTGACTCCGCGTCTCACGTACAACGCACCGATCCCCTTCGGGGCGTGGAGTTTATGCCCGGACAAACTCAGCATGTCGATGCTAGAACTCGCCAAGTCGATAGGCAGCTTGCCGACCGCTTGCACGGCGTCGGTGTGGAAAAGAGCCCCGTGGCGCTTGGCGATCTCCGCCACCTTCTCCACTGGATAAATGTTGCCGGTCTCGTTGTTGGCCCACATCACCGAAACCACCGCGGTCGAATCGTCCACTATCTCTTCCAAACGCTCCATGTCCAAGCGCCCCTTGGAGTCCACGGGGACCTCCTCGACCTTGAATCCGCGCCTTTCAAGTTCTTTGCCCAAGGTCAGGACGGCCGGATGCTCCACCTTTGAAACCACAACCTTCTTCTTGGTGGGACACATATACAACGCGCTGGTTATCGCCGCGTTGTCGCTCTCCGTTCCGCCGCTCGTGAAGATTATCTCCGTGGGCGACGCTCCTATCAACGCCGCCACCGCGTTCCTGGCCTCCTCAACCGGCTTGGCTACCTCTCCGCCAAACGAATGGATGCTCGACGGATTCCCGTAACGCTCCCGTAAAAACGGAAGCATCGCCTCCAACACCTCGGAGTCCACCGCCGTGGTGGCGTTATTGTCAAAATACACTGTCTTCATTGCGATTCTCTCTTTAGGTTCTCCGTCCGCGGCGCCTTAACCTGTTATCGACTTTTCCAGCAATCACTGCTTGAACCAGCTTCCCTCTTATGATTTCCACTAAATTCCCACTTCTATAATTAAGGCGGTATCAGCGTTCTTTCAAATGCGAATGAGACTTCCTCCGCGCACTTCGCACCCCCGCGAGGAATTAAAACTGCGCAAGCGCAGCTTCCATCTGCGTAATCTGTGTAATCTGCGGATAAAAATCCGGAATTTAAGAAATTTTTCTCACCACCCGCTTCGCTCGAGACACGGAGATTCGGAGGAATCGAAAACACGGAGATCGTGTGAATTGGTCAGGCCGTCCCCGGCCCGCCAAACTCACCCGACGGCGTTAATTGGAGAAACAAAAGAGGGGAATTTTTTGAACATAAGTTAACGAAGGGCACGAAGAGTTTTTGCGAGGAATAAAACCGCGCAAAGCGCGTTTGAGCCGAAGGCTCCTTGGAGTGCCTGTCCTGAGTACGTTGAAGTAAGCTTGTCGAAGCGCGGCCTGTCCTGAGTTAATCGAAGGGCACCCCAGCGCCGCTTTGTATTGCCCCGAAGGGGGGGGGGTCTCCCATGACTCACATAATTCCCATAGCGCCCATACTCCGATGAGCGGCTCCCGCCCAGCACATAGCCACATCCGCGCAATCCGCGGATAAAAATCCGGAACCTTGCGAATCCCGTGGCAAACCCTATATTAGGATACAGAAAGTGACTATTTCAGTTTTGTCGGCAACGACAAACCCGAAATCGCCTTTCGTCGCAGGAACCGCAGCTATAAATCCATTGTAGAGGGATTTAATTTGATAACATAACAGGTAACAATCAATATTTAAGGATGAATTATGTCGAACTTAATACCACTTGAACGAATTGAAAATAAAATATTGCTTATTCGAGGTCGGAAAGTCCTACTTGATCGTGATTTGGCCGAGCTGTATGGAGTTGAAACCAGAAGACTTGTTGAACAGGTAAAAAGAAATATAACTCGATTTCCCGACGATTTTATGTTTCAGATGAGTCAGGATGAGTTTGAAAATTGGAGATCGCAAATTGCGATGTCCAATTCGGTCAAGATGGGATTGAGACGTCCACCGTACGCTTTTACCGAACATGGAATTGCAATGCTGTCCAGTGTTTTAAAAAGCGAACGAGCAGTACAGGTGAATATTGCTATTGTTCGTGCTTTCATCCGTATGCGCGAAATGCTTCTTGAAAACGAAAATATGGCAAATCGACTCAAGGAAATAGAAAAACGTATGGATACTCAGGAGATAAATACGATCATAATTATGGACAAGCTGAGAACATTAGTTGCCACACAGGAAAAGAAAAAGCGGAAAATAGGATTTCACACAGTAAGCAAATAAGTCATGGGCTGCAGCGTGGAAACAGAGCGCCTAGGGGCAGGTTATAAGATTTACTTGGAAAATAGTGGTATTCGTGCCAATTCGTGTAGATTCGTGGCTAAATCTCCCGGGATTTGCGGTTTTCGCGGATCCGTGGTAGGCTATTCCCGTGGAAATTGGAATCAGGTAATCAACAGCGGGGGCTTGCCCCCTGTATGTCGATCGGCGCTGATTGGCTTGATATATGTGATTTTAGTGGTAATCTATAAGGTCAACCTGAAATTTTCCGACAAATATTTAAGGTTAACCTATGAAAATAATAGACAGAAGCGTGTCGGCGTTAATGGATCGATGGCTGTTCAGAGGGAAAATTCTCATTTTATTTGGAGCGCGTCAAGTTGGAAAGACAACGTTGGTCAAAGCGCTATTGAAGAAACATGCGGCCGCAGGCAACTATTTCAATTGCGAGATGCTTTCAGTGCGGGATGTTTTTCGGCGACAAGACCCCTATGCGCTGAAGCGCTTTGCGGGCGATGCGAAGTTTCTGGTGTTCGACGAGGCGCAACATATTGAAAACATTGGCCTGTGCCTCAAGCTTTTCCACGACACCTTTCCCGATGTTCAGATCGTTGCGACTGGTTCAAGCAGTTTCGATCTCGCCAATAAAATCAACGAGCCATTGACTGGGCGAGCGATTGAATTCAAGCTCCATCCTTTCTCGATGATGGAATTGTCGGCCGTTCGCGATAGAGTTGAATTAACCTCCAGTCTTGATTTTCACCTACGCTTCGGATTTTATCCGGAAATAGTCGACAAAAACGAGAATGACGCCTCACTGCTTCTTGACAATCTAGCGGGAAAATACCTTTACAAAGATATTCTTGAATTTCAAAACGTTAAAAAACCGGAATTGCTTCTCAAACTTCTACAATTACTCGCGTTGCAACTTGGGAACGAGGTGTCGAAACATGAGCTTGCCACAACGCTGGGAGTCAGTAGTGAGACAATTGAACGATATCTTAGTCTGTTGGAGCAAACGTTCGTGATTTTCAGATTGCGCGCGTTCAGTCGCAATCCGAGAAAAGAGTTGTCAAAGAAAAATAAAATATATTTCCACGATATAGGCATTCGCAACAGTTTGATAAAGAGATTCAATCCTCTTGAATTTAGAGATGACAAAGGCCCATTGTGGGAGAACTTCTGCATAGTGGAGCGGATGAAGTTTTTGCAAAGCGTCGGCGAGCGACCAGCGACTTACTTTTGGCGCACTCATGATAAAAAAGAGGTGGATTACATCGAGGAACGCGATGGTAACCTTAGGGCTTTTGAATTCAAATACTCCCCAAACACCAAAACGCGGAATGCGAACGAGTTCTTAAGAGCGTATTCGGGTTCAACTCTGAAAACTATAACCACTGATACGTTTTGGGATTTCATCTCTAATGTAAATCGTGGCCCGACCACTTAAGAATCCTGAAAATTTAGGGACTTAATCCTACATCAAAAACCAATCTCTGAAAAAAACGAGGGGTGTGAAATGCATCTATCGAATGTAGCGCAAAAGCGTTTATTTATCGTCCAAAAAGTACTGAATGCTTGTAACCTTTTATTTTTGATTGCTACAAGCATTATCATATTTTTCATTTTGAAAAAAGTATCACAAACCGAGGTGACTATGGCTTCGTTGTTCGATTTAGGAGGGCTTTTTCGAGCTTCAAATATATGGGATAATTCGGTGTTTTTCATTTCAATCTCATTTATTATCTATGGAACACTACGGTTTTCAATGTTGCTTTATCCCATTTTCATTTGGCTTGAAATATGTATTTTTTACACCTATATATTGCTGCGATTGGCATATATTTTTATCTTCCCATCTGGAGATGTGATTGATGCGAGCAGCACAAAAGCTTGTTATGCGTTATGGGGCTTGTTTCTATTCGCTGTTATAACTACATTCTGTGTTGTTTTGAAAAATATAAAGTGCGGGGGACGCCCCGCTCTATCGACCAAAGAAGAAAAACCAGCAAAAAAGCGGGCTTAGTGATGAAGTCAATTAAAACCTCTTCCCCCTCTTTCTTTGCGTTCTCCGCGTCTTTGCGAGGAATAGAAATTGCGCAGGCCCCTAAAATGCCTCTGCGATAACTCCCCCGCCAATGACGATGTCGCCATCGTAAAGGACGCAGGACTGTCCCGGGGCGACGGCTCTTGTCGGTGTCTCGAAAAACACGTCGAAGGCGTCCTGTCCCGTTTTTTCCACCCGACACGGAATCGGCGAGGACGCGGACCGTATTTTCGTCTCCAACGGCTTGCCCTCCGGAAGATCGACTATGAAATTGGTGTCCTCCGCCTTTAGCCCTTCCGCCAGCAGGGTGTCCGACTCGCCGAGCACCACCCGGTTCCGTTCGGCGTCGATAGAGACCACGTAGAGGGGCTTCGAATGGGACACACCAAGTCCGCGCCGCTGTCCCACCGTGTAACGCCAATAGCCTTGATGATGTCCCAGAACGTTCCCGTCGAGATCCACGAATTCCCCTTCGCGCGGCTCCTCCGGTATCAAATCCGCATAATCTCCACTGTAGAAATCCTGGCTTTCCGTGTCCAAAGGCACTGGCAGTCCCTCCTCCTCGGCGATTCGACGGGTCTCCTCTTTTCTCATCCCGCCAAGCGGGAAAACGACGCGGGACAGTTGTTCCTGCGATAGGCGGTAGAGGAAATACGATTGGTCCTTCCGTTCGTCCGCGCCTTTTTTCAGCGCGAACACCCCATCGGATAGTTCCTCCACTCGGCAGTAGTGTCCGGTGGCGAATTTGTCGAATTCCACGCCGGATTCCTCCAGCAATCGGGGTAGAAGCCCGAATTTCATCCGCTGATTGCACACCACGCACGGGTTCGGAGTCCGTCCTGCGAGATATTCGTCCCTGAAATAGTCGAGCACCGTCCCGGAGTACGCGCCGGCGCAGTCCACCACATGCAGCGGAATACCAATATGATCGCAAACGCGCCGTGACGCCTCGATCTCCGCCTCCTCGTCATGACAGAAACACGCATGCTTCGACGAGTCCCCGGAGGGCTTCGGCAGGCTGCCATCCCATAACGTCATCATGGTGCCGACGACCTCGTGCCCGGCGCGCTTCAGCAAAAACGCCGCCACCGCCGAATCCACTCCGCCGCTTATTCCTACCGCTATCTTCATGCAAAACCTCCAATGCGAGCACTATACACCCATTCCGCATGATGCCGCACACGCAGACACGAAATTTTTTTGCCTCGCAAAGACGCGGAGGCCGCGGAGAAAGAGAAGGAAGAGGGTAAGTCCTTCACTATGTCGGGGTTTCACCCCCTTGTATCATTGTGGTTTTGAGTCCCCAGGCTCCACCTGGGGCTATGGAATGCCGGAGTTTTTTTGATTTGAGTCATTCGCATTTTGAATTTGTTTAGGATTCCGAGCTTCCTCCTTCGCTCCCAGAGCTACGGCGGGACAGGTCTGATTTCGGATTTCCGTCGCCGCCGTTAGGCGTGACGGTCCCGATTCAGGGGCGAAGCCCCGAAATTCCATAGCCCCGGGTGCAACCCGGGGAAAGCGGAAACATAAAAACCAACCAGGGCTGAAAGCCCGAGATAAATCAGCGCCAAAGGATTAGGGGCGCAGGTCTTGATTTGTTATAGTATTTGTGTCTAATAATCTAGATGCGTGATATACTGTGATTATTTCTACGACATCGTTTCTGTAGCGATAAATAATGCGATAATTGCCCAAAATTATTTCCCTTATTGCCGGCTTGTTGGTTTCGGGCACAATTCTGCCAGATTCGGGGAAGTGTTCTAATCGTTTTACAGTCTCGAAAATCCTTTGTGCGTGTATTTAGGCGTAGAAGAAGAAGCCTCTAGCAACGTATGATGCAATGGCTTCAACGTCACCTAGAGCTTGTTCAGTCCATTTTATGTCAGCCATTTTTTCAGCCGTTTTTCCGCAACCTTATGCGATACGGTTTTCCCCTCATCCGCATCTTGGCAACCTTTTTCTATTTTCGCCAACAGCATGAGTTTTTCCATCACATCTTCAACGCTCACGCGTTCAGGAAAAGACTCCATCGTTTTTATCAGTTCGTTTTTTGTCAATATTGTGGTTTGCGTATCGCCACCTCTACATCCGAATATAGCATATTCGATTGAACCGTCAATTTGCAAGTTATTTTTTCAAATCTAAAATAAAAAAGTGCCCCCTTCAATTTTTATTTTATTCTCTTGATTGAATTGTCGCTAGTTACATATTTGCGGATTGTCAACAATACTCCGCCAAGGGCGAATAAGCCAAGAGATATGGGGATGACAATTTTCCGATTCTGGTAGGATGCCTGGTTATACAAAACTTGCCCTGGGCTTTTCGTATCTCTTGCTATTCTATTGACAGGTTCGTTCTCGTTGAATACTTCCATGATAATACTAAGAATCAAACAACAAAACAAATGAAAGAAGAAATGAAAAAGATTTTCCGGATAATGGAAATATAGTGCAAATAATCGATCTTCTCATTCTTATTCATCTTTGCCCTCCAATGAAATGCACGCAGCGGTTAACCGCCTATAGCATCCCCCGTTCGTCCCCTCCCTGTCTCCATCTTGCTCCGAGTTAATCACAGGGCCGCGATGGCGTCGACCACCGCGACGACATCCCGCATTGCCGCCACATCGTGTACCCGAATAAAATCCACCCCGGCCGCCGCTAGCCACGCCACCGCCCCCGCGGTCCCCCAATTTCTTTCTCCAGGAGGGGGAGGCGACTCCGGGTTCAACACCTCGCCTATGAACGATTTTCTCGAGGGGCCCACAAGCAGGGGGAAACCCAATCGCTTTAATTCGACAACCCGCGCCATCAGTAGCAGGTTCCCCGCCGCGTCTTTCGCGAATCCTATCCCCGGATCCACGATTATTGCGTCCCGAGCGACTCCCGCGGTCACGACCCGTTCCGCCGCCTTCGCCAAGGCATCCGCGACTTCCGCGACCACATCGTCGTAATCGACAAGCCCCCGCATCGTCTCCGGCGTCCCTCTGGAATGCATGATTATGAGTCCGGCTTGGAACTCGGCGGCGATGGCGGGGATACCGGAAGGCGCCTCCCAAGCGCCACGAACGTCGTTCGCCATATCCGCGCCGGCCTCGAACGCCGCTCTGGCGACCGCCGGCTTGGTGGTGTCAACGCTGACGATAGCGTCCGGACGGAGCTCCTTTATCCTCCGCGTCACAGGAACGACGCGCCTCAACTCCTCCTCCGTGGAAACGGGCTTGGCGCCGGGGCGGGTGGATTCTCCCCCGATGTCGATAATAGCCGCTCCAGCATCGAGCATCTCTAATGCGTGGCGGACGGCAGCGTCGGTGTCGCCGAACTTCCCCCCGTCGCTGAAGGAATCGGGCGTGACGTTCAACACGCCCATCAGGCGCGTTCCGGTTCCCAGAGAGATATTTCTTATGTTGCATGCCATGTCCTAATTTAGGGGAAGAAGCCGAATATCCAAGACAGGGAGCCGCATGCGGGGGGGGGGACGCAGGACGCAGGACTCAGGACGCAGAGGTGGCCTTTCACTGTATCTAGTCCCATAACTCCCATAGGTCGCGGGGTCCGCGGGGATATTGCAAAGGGAAGTCCGGCGTGATATTTTCAGTTCGGGTTTATGGGGTTTTTACGAGGAAATCGAAATGGCGTCGGAAAATGCCGGAAAAGTCAAAGTAGCCGCGGTTGAATGCGGCGCGTATTCGCGGGAGGCCCTATCGAAGGCCGTGGATGCCGCCGTGGACGCCGCTGGCGGGTGGCCAAAGAAAATCCGCGGGGCTGGCAAGTTGTTGTTGAAGCCGAATCTCCTTTCCGCACGCCCCCCCGAGCAAGCGGTCACCACACATCCCGAATTTGTCCGGGCGGTCATACAGTCGTTGAGGAAAGCCGGCGTCAAGCGCATCAGCCTTGGCGACAGTCCCGCCGGGGACCATCCTTGGGAAAAATTGTGGGAGACTACCGGGATGGCGGAAGTCGCGAAGGCGGAAGGGGTGGATTTGCTTCCGTTCGAGAACATCAAGCGGGTCGATCTTCCCGATGGCGGCTCCTTGCCGATTCTGAAGGAGTTGGACGATTTCGACGCCGTCGTATCGCTGCCGAAGCTGAAAACCCATCTCCTGACAAAAGTCACCGCGGCCGTGAAAAACTCCTACGGGCTGATCCCGGGCAAGTCTAAAAGCGTCTTTCACGGACGGCATCAATCCCCCGCCGATATGGGACGGTTCCTCGCCGACGCGTACGGCCTCCTGAAGCCCGATTTCGTTCTAATGGATGCGGTGGAATGCATGGAGGGGCAAGGGCCCGCCAACGGGCGCCCGTTCCCCTTGGGGGTCGTGCTTGCCGGTGCCGACGCTGTGGCGGTGGATGCTATGGCGTGCCGCGCCTACGGCTACGAGGCGTCTGACATTCCATTATTGGCGACCGCCGCGGAAAGGGGACACGGTGTCGCGGATTCCGCGCTGATTGAAAAAACTGGCGACGGATGGGACCTTGTAGAGACAAAAAAACCTAAGCGGTCCACTTCCGACCTGTTGCATAAAATCCCCCCGGTCTTGTTCAGCGGCTTGACCATGGCTTTGGCGTGCAGACCTAAAATATCGCACGACGCTTGCGTAGGATGCGGAATATGCGAGAGGGTATGCGCGATGAACGCTATTTCCAGAGACGGCAAAGGACGCTATAAAGTGGCTTGGAGGAAGTGTGTCCTGTGCATGTGCTGCGTCGAATCCTGCCCGAAACACGCGATAGAGTTGAAATATCTGTGGTCCAGGCTGTTCGGATAACAACAACATCCCACCTCCTGATCAGCGGCGCGTTTCCGGTTCATCCACTGAATCATCGCTAGCCGGCTCTCCGGCGGCGTCCTCGATAATCCGCCGTCCCCAAGTCAGGAAGCAGGCCGATGATATGCCCCCTGCGCCGAACACCATGCACATGACCATGATTTGGTATCTCGCCGCCACCAACGGATTGGTCCCCGCCAGTATCTGCCCTGTCATCATCCCCGGCAGGGAAACAAGCCCCACTGCGAGAAACGCGTTGCTCATAGGTATCAAAGCCGCCCGAAAAGCCACTCCGCGGGCCTTTCCGTAAGGTTCTCCGCGCCCCAGCTCGGCCTTGATCCTTTCGACCCCCAAGCTTATGCAGTTCATCGAATTGGAAAAGATCATCCCCGCCAGAGGAATCAGCACGTTCGGCTTGAACCACGGGTCGAGCCTTAAGACGCCTTGCGAGATAATCGCCAGTGTGCTTCCGCCCCCCACCGCTACCGCTAGAAACGCGGTCACATACAATTTCAGCCGTTGCTCCTTCACGACCCCCAAGGCGATCCAGCTGGAGGCGAGCATCATCAGCGACAACACCGCCAATGTGATTCCGGCGTCCTGGGAGCCGAATATGTATTTCAGCACATAGCCGATGAGAAGAAGTTGGAGCAGCATCCGGCCGGTGGCATACAGCGTGGCGCCCGGCGACAACGCCCATTTCGCCAAGATGGCCACGACCACCATGACGGGAATAAACGCCAAACTCAAACGCAACAAAGAAATAGTCGTCATGCTTTCCTCTGGGGCACGCATACTCGTGTGACGTACAAACGCCTTTCCTTCCGAGCTTCGCTCCCTTCTGCTTACGCCAAGGCTTCGGCAAGACAAGCCGGCGAGGCATGCCGGGCTTAGCAAAAGGGCTGGGGCGCATGTATTCGTGATAGGTTAAGACATCCTCCGTTTTATCCCACATGGCCATCAAAGCGGAGTAGGAAGCCCTAGCCAAGAGAAGCCACTAACACGTTCTCGACTTTCTCGGCAAACCCTACATGGCCGCGGTCGCCTAATCAAATCCATTTTTCGCCCTCCGAATCAATTCCGCAAAATTTTTCCTACTTGTCGTTGACATGATATGCCAAAGCGCTAGACTACTGAGTTTTCCATTGCGAGGAATCCCGTGGAAATCGGGAGCGGTCGCGCCACTGTGAGCCCGTTATGGGCGAAGCCAGATCTTCGTTGTGGAGAATATCGGCAGAGATGTCCCCGCGTCAGGGATTCGGGCCGTGTCGGACAAGATATGTACCTCTTACCGATGCCTCCCCATCCAGCGGGGGGCGTCGGTTTTTTTGTGCGCGCAACACAATAAGGAGGTAATCAAAATGCGTTGCTCGAAAGTGTTCTCCAATGGTTTGGGACTCCGTTATCGGCGGACAAGGTTCACGCTCATCGAATTGTTGGTGGTCATCGGGATAATAGGAATATTGGCCGCCATACTTCTTCCAGCGCTGATGGCGGCCAAGGGCAAAGCCCGAGGCGCGTCTTGCATCAGCAATCTCAAGCAGATCGCTTTGGCGAATATCCTCTACGAGGACACGTTCAAGCGATTCGCTCCATTCCGGAACGGCACCCATTCAAGCGGCACACCGTGGTCCGCCGGACAGTTTTGGTTCGGATACCGCGAGAATAGCACCGATTCCTGGGATCTGTCCCGAGGATTGCTACGTCCCTACTTGGATTCGCATGGGAAGGTGCTCCAATGCCCCCAAGCGACCTTGCTGCCGTTTGAAGGCGCCACCGGTATGAATGGTGGCGTTGGAGGCTATGGATACAACTCGTATGGTGTGGGCTCGACGGCCTATTTCGAAGGGTACGGGCCTTCCGACTCCTCCTCGTGCTGGGACCATGGTGGATTGACTTCAAGCCAGATCTCCTCTCCCGCGCTCACGGTGATGTTCGCGGATGCCGCGAATTTCCAGTGGGGCACCGACAAGCTCGAGGAAAAGGCCGAGTTAACATGCCCGTATTCGCTCTGGAACGTTCCCGTGGACAAGCTGCGCTGCAAAAAACCCGCTGGAGACCAAATGTATGGCACGATGCATTTCAGACATACCGCCAAGACCGCGAACGTGGCCTGGGTGGATGGCCATGTCGAAACGGAGACTCTTTCGTTCGCTTGGGCTTGGGGCGGAACGGAAGACCCTGTCCGCAGAGCCGCTGGCCTGGGAATGTTCGGTCCACTGGACAACTCGATGATGGATCCCTGGAGCGACGATGTCCCGGACACGGCGCCTTGACGCTAGCTAGCCTGGCCGCGGTCGCCCCTTTGCCTCCCGCTGGAGACATGTTCTTCAGGCGGGGCTAGCGAAAGGGGCCTCCGCGTGTCCGGAATGGACGGACCAATGGCCAATACCAAAGACAAGCCGGAGGTTCTGGAGGAGGTCGCCCTCCACAACAAACGTGTTTTCGAGGTGGAACGAGAGTACGAGCGATTCGAGTTCCTGGGAAGCGAACGGGTACGGCTCCGGAACGCCTTGATAAAACCGCGTTCCGAGATGGAAGGAGAGGGTCTCCGCCGGACGTATGTATCGATGGGACGAGCATGGCTGGAGGACTCGCACATCGAACGATGGAGGCGTGCCAACGAGTATTTGATTCGGCAACGTCGCATGGTGTTCGCCCAAAAAGCGACTCTACTGACGCTGGCGGTGGTCGTCTGCGTTCTAAACGTGGTGGTTTACTACCGCACGTTCCGAGACGATGTTCTGCCAGCGTTCGGTGAGACAATGAAACGTATCCGGCCTGAGATGCCGCTATTTGACGAATTAACACGATTCGCCAAGATCACGCTGTCAAAAGTGGGTGGAAACGGAACGGATGCCGCCTCCAACAGGCCGTCCACCGACATGGAGGCGTTGCCCCCGGAGCTGCGGACGGAATGGAAGGCTCGTTTGAACAAAGTAAGACGCTCGGCCGACAATCTGGAGATAGAACGCATTCTGGAGGATCCGGAAAGACGAGGTGTTTATTATGTGATATGCGACGCCAACCTGCGCGGTATGGGCAAGGTCAATTTCAGGATTCAGTGCGCGCGACGCTCGACGGGCAAACTCGTCTTCCTCGCGCTGGAGTGACGCGCCATGTGGAAATACATAATAAATTTGAAACGTATCCGTAAGCGGGCCCGGGAACGGGAAGCCGCCGAGCGTCGTCGTCGTCTCGACACCATTTCGGAAATGGCGGTATCCCGAAAGACGACGTTGGAAGCGAAGGTGTTCGACGCCACCGGGGCGAAAGCCAAGCGATTGGCTTGGGGAGTCGTCTGCGGAGCGCTTGTAGTTATTGCCGGCACCGTCGGCGCGGTGGTACTTCTGACCAAAAAAACACCCAAAGCGGCCGATGGGACGGTGGCGCCAACGCGCATTGTTGCCGCCACTGCGCGTCCGGAAACGCACGGGAAAAGGCCCCCCGAGACTTCCGCGGCTCGCAACCGCGGCATCCCACCGACTGCGGATACCGCACGGGATATTCCGCGGAAGAAAGCGTCTCCAGCGCCACCGCGTAACGTGCCGATAGATATGGACAAACTCCCCCCGGATGTAAGAGACGAGATATTAAGGAGCACGGGAGCGAAATGAAAAAAAGAGCGTTGTTTCTCACATTGTTGCTGGTTGGCTCCATATTGGCGGCGCCCATCCTCCTCCCCGCCGATGATGCTCCGCGCCCCAGAGTGATCTCCTTGGCGCCATGTCTGACCGAGACTATATTCCGCCTCGGTGGCGAAAAATCGCTCGTGGGAAGGACTTCCGCTTGCGACCAACCCAAGGAGGTGGGAAAAATCCCCATTGTCGGTGGCTTCGGAAAACCATCTTTGGAGAAAATAGCCTCGCTAAAACCCGATGTCGTGGTCGCCACCGCCCTCGCCGATCCCGCGTTGCGGACAACCATCGAAGGATTGGGCGTGAAATTTCTGCTGCTTCCAACCGATTCCATCGACAACTATTACGCCGCGACCAAAGCGCTGGGGGAAGTATTGGGCTTGGAAAAAGCCGCGAAAGCCGAAATTCAGCGAGTCAAATCCGGTCTCGCCGCTTTCGCCGCGGCGAACGCGAAAGCCCTGAGGGCCGGTTGGCGGCCACCGAGAGTCTATTTGGAAATATGGGACCACCCGTACATGACGGTCGGAAGAAAATCCTTCATAAACGATTTGATAATCTATGCCGGGGGAAAGAACATCGCCGTCAACCGCGACGATTCCTACTTCAACTGCTCGGAGGAATGGATTATCAAATCGGACCCCGAAGTCATCATCTGCCCCGCCATGGCAAAGGGACGCATGGCCGATGTGCTTGGCCGAAGAGGATGGGACGGAATCTCCGCTATCCGCGAGAGGCGGGTCTTCATTGAGCTAAACGACGATCTGATCTATCGCTTGGGACCGCGGATTCTCGACGGCGTGGCGTTGCTAAGACGATTGATTGGAATCGACGCGTTTATCGCGGAGAGGCGGCTGGATAAATGAAAAGCAAGCGGTTGGTCAAAACCGTCGTGGTTTTCCTTTCCCTGGCAATAGCCTTGCCGGTTGTGACGCTCGTCGGCCTGGCGGTCGGAGGAGAGTTCGTCAACCCTTTCTCCGCCCTCTCCTCTTCCGAGAAAATCCCAAAAGTGTTATTGGAACTTCGGTTCCTCCGTTTGGCGACCGCGTTCGCCGTTGGTGGAGCGCTCTCGGTTTCCGGCGTGGCGTATCAAGCCGTCCTCCGCAACCCCTTGGCGGAACCTTTCATCCTGGGGATTAGCGGGGGCGCAAGCCTGGGAGCGGCTTTCGCCATAGGACTAAACATAGCGGCGCTGGGCTCCTTGACCGTACCAGCGTTTTCTTTCATCGGAGCCGCGTTGGTTCTAGGTGTGGTCCTGGCGTTATCCAAGGGGGCCGGCGTGGAATACGCCACGCGCGTCATGTTGAGCGGAGTCATCGCCGGCTCGCTTTGCTCCAGCGCGCTGATGTTCCTTATCTCCGTGATGGACCTTAAAACCCTCCATAGCGTGACTTGGTGGATGCTTGGCGGCCTAACCCCTTCCGGCTGCGGTCAGCTAACGGCCGTGTTGATTGCGGGTGTAGTCGGCTCGGTCACGCTATTCGCCTTCGGACGCGACGCCGACGCCCTGTCAATGGGAAGCGAGACGGCTTTTTATCTCGGGGTCTCGCCGAGAACATCCGGAATGGTAATTTTGGGAACGGCTTCGTTCCTCACCGCCACCTCGGTATCACTCGCCGGGATAATAGGCTTCGTGGGGCTCATCGTGCCGCACATACTCCGCCATATCGTTGGCGCCACGCACCGACGCCTCTTTCCAGCCGCGTATCTCGCGGGAGGAATATTCCTCATGGCGTGCGACACTTTGGCGAGAACCGCATTGTACCCGCGGGAGATTCCTGTCGGTGTCGTAACCGCTATGCTCGGAGGCCCCTTCTTCATATGGCTGATGAATCGTAATGAGGAAGGGAAATAGAAAAATGCCTTTAATGCGGATAAACAACGTCTCCCACTCCTACCCCGCCGAGGAAACCGCGGTTTTAAGGAATGTGGATATTTCTTTCGACAAGGGAGAGATGGCGGGGGTTATCGGCCCGAACGGAGCGGGAAAATCGACGCTTTTGAAGATTATGGGTGGCTTTTTAGTTCCGGCGTCCGGGTCGGTGGAGATTGGGGGGGTAAGGGTGGACGCGATGCCCCGGGGAGAGCGCGCCAGGCTAATCGCCGTAGTCCCGCAGAACGTTTTCACCCCCATGCCATACACCGTCCGCGAGGTGGTTGAAATGGGGAGGGCGGTCCGCATCCCCAAGCTTCTCCCCATGAAAGCGGAAGACCGGGAAGCGGTGGAGGAGGCGATGCGCGACATGGATATCGCCAGCCTGGCCGATCGCCCCTTCAACATGCTAAGTGGAGGGGAAAGGCAAAGAGTCGTGTTGGCGGCGGCGGTCGCAAGAAAACCCTCCATTCTATTTCTGGACGAGCCAACCTCGCAACTCGACCTGGGGCATGCCACAAGGTTTATGCGGTTTCTGTCTTTCCTGCGGGAAGAGCGAAACGTCACTATCGTGGCGGTCTCGCACGATGTACAGCTCCTCTCCTGCTTTTTCCCCAGACTCGTAGCCCTCAAAAACGGCGCGGTAGTCGCGGATGGCTCCCCGTCCAGCGTAGTGACCGCGGAAATGGTCGTTGATGTCTACGGGTGCCAAGCCAAAACCATGTCCCTAGGCTCCTCCGTAGCCATTCTTCCCATCTGAGGTTGACCTGTTTTTGATGGTCTGGAGACGACCAATGTTAGCGATTTGATTTGAGGCACTTGCCAATGCCAGGAAAACCCCGACTCAATAGGGACAAGGCACTTGTCAATTATTCAGCAAGCGGCGCTTGACAACTCCATGCTTTCGTGTATCTTTCCAAGGATGGTCGGTTTGAGAGAGGTAGTATTTCGAACAAGATGGAGTGTGCCGATATGGGGGACAGGAACTTGAAACAAGGTATATGGCAACGCGTTGTCGTTGCTATGATGGTCGCCGTATGTCTTTCCGGCTTGGATGCGTTTGGCCTTGGCACAACTGCCCGTCTCGCTCCACAGGGGATGACAATCCTCAAAGAGGAACTCGCTAAATACCCCAAATTCGATCGCCTGAAATACGTGAAAGAGGCGGAAAAGCGCTTCCCGCTCGTCAAAAAAGGGACGAATGTCACCATCGTGTACCGTCGCAAGGAGGCAACGGGGGCCTTCAAGGGGTGTCGCGACAATTGCGTTATCATTGGAACGACAAAGGTTCCGGTTATAGACATGACGCGGACTGAACTGGCGAGATTCCTGCCTAGAGTGAACGAAGAGGAACGGAAAAAGTACGTCGCTAGACTAGAGACTGCGTACAGGGCCAAAAGAACAGCCTTCGAACGCAAAATCTTTTCCAAGCTGAAATTGAAATACCCCGCTGCCACCAAGCAGACTTTCGCTAGAATCTTTAGTAAACTCGAAGACAAAACGTTGGCGGACAAATGCATCAACGACTTGGTGGACACATACAACAAAAGCCTCCCCATCCCGGACGGCATGTCCCAAAAACAATTTTTAAGAGATATTTTCTACAAATTCATGGCCAGCAGAGAGGACATCGCTCTTGATGGTGTCTATGCGATATCCATGGAGGAAAAGAAAAAACGCGAGGAAGCGCGTCGAAAAATAGAAGAGGCGCGTCGCGCCAGATTGGCGGCCCGAATCATATATCCACGTGTATCAACTCCCGAATTCCTACCCGATGGTGGAGCTTTCGACAAAAAAATGAAAGTTCGAATTCTCTGCGATACCCCGGGGGCTATCATCCACTATACCGTTAACGGAGACGCCCCCACGGAGGCATCCCCCGTCTATAAGGAGCCCCTCCCCGCTAGTCTGAGAATGCAATTGAAAGCGGTGGCCTTCCATCCCTCGTTCAACGATAGCGATATCGCCTGTATGGATTCGTGGACATCCAGTGGCTTGTTCGCGTCATATTTCAACAGGTGCTGCTTCACTGGTCTGACCAGATGCAGGCTGGACAAGTCCGTGGCATTGCGCTGGTGGAAGGGCACGTCGGATAGATTGCCCGACGGAATCAACCCGGAATACTTCTCCGTCATGTGGGCGGGGCAATTGGTTCCACCTAAGACTGGCACATACACATTCTATCTCAGTGGAGACGATGGCGTGCGCATGTGGCTGAACGGAAAGATGTTCATAGATGGCTGGAAAGAACAGGCCACAACAACTTACAATGCCGAGACCAAACTGGAAGCGGGCAAGCGATACGATATCAAATTGGCCCTGATAAACCTGACAAGCTTGGCGGCGATAACGCTGGAATGGAAGCCACCAGGGGAATCGCGCCAGATTATTCCGGGAAACTGCTTTATCCCCAAAGGACGTAGCGTGGCGATTATGAAAAAGTGGAACGTGTTCCGCAATGGCGTGTATGTTAACCGGAAAAAAATGAAAAATCCTGGAGATCACAAGGGTAAGGTGTTGCCCTGGATGTATGTAACTCCAACAAACAGGGACCACGCTCTAAAGCATTTGCATATGGACTGGACCACACCTTGAACCAGCGGAGGGGAATGTGAGTAACAACGATAGAGAAGAGAGAAAAAAATGGGCTGGACTTCTAGCCTTGATCATACTTTTGCTCCTAGGGCTTTGGTTGTTCTCGCGTTGCAATAACGAGCCTCCCCCGCCCAAGAGAAAAAAGGTGGCTAAAAAAATCGTCAAGAAAGCTCCTCCGCCGAAAAAACTCCCCGAATTCATAGAAAAGCGGGAATACTATCCGACCAAAGAACTCAAGACCATATACTATGTCTTCAGAGTACATCCGGATGTCAAACACAAAACATGCACTGGCTATTACAAGTCTGGCAAAAAAATGTATAAATTCACCTACGATCACAATGCGAAAAGCGGCCTGATCACTTTCTGGTACGAAAACGGCAAAAAGGCGATGGAAGGGCAGTTTGTCAAAGACAAACGTGACGGCGAATTCAAAGAATACCATCCTAATGGCAAGCTAAAATTGGCGTACACCTACAAAAACGGCTTGTTGGAAGGAGTCTGGACCGAGTATTACGACGATGGCACCTCTAAAATGATAGAAAGGCATTTCAAACACGACCGGTTGGACGGCAAAGTGACCTACTTCAATAAGAGCGGTGGAGAGAAATTCCACCGCACTTACAAAGATGGCGTGTTGATGCGTTTCGCCGGCAAGTAGAGCTTGCCGAATAATTATTCCGCGGCGGGTGTTCGAGTTTGAGCGAAGAAGAAGCCACTAGTCCGCACTGGACTTTTTCATCACTCCCCTAGCGACAGCCGATCTTACCAGCCCACCACAAAGCGAAGGGAAAGGAACCCCTCCGGCCGCCGCCGCTTTCGGCAATAGGCTATGCGACGTGCAGCCAGGCAAATTGTTCGCTTCCAATACGAGCGCCTCGTCTCCAACAATCATCATGTCCACCCTCGTCAGTTCCAGCGAGTCAATGCCTTTAGCAAATGCCACCGCGATGCTACCGACCTTGTCCAGAACTTCTTTAGAGAGGTTTTCAGGAGGACAGAAATAAAGGGTATCACCCCGCTTGTGCTCATACTTGGCATCGTAATCATACATTTTTCCGGGATAGCGGATCTCCACGGCCGGAAAGGTTTTACCATCAACCACGCCAACCGTTATCTCCACTCCCTCCACAAACTCCTCGACAAGCACCTCGTCGTCGAATTCAAACGCCTTATCCAGCGCGTCGCCCCAATCGTCTAAAGACTCCACAATGGCCATGCCGACACTCGACCCTTCTCTAGCGGGCTTGAGAACCAATGGAAGAGAAAGACAATCAGGAGGGGCGTTTCCCGTCCCCCTTTCCACGACAGCGAAAGCCGGAGTGGGAATGCCCAGCTCCGCCATAATTTTTTTGCTGGCGATTTTGTCCATCGCCAAGGCGCACCCCTTGGAACCGCATCCCACAAACGAAATCCCCCTCTCCTCCAAACCCTTTTGCAACCGCCCATCCTCGCCATACCCGCCGTGCAGCACTGGAAACACCACTATATCTGTCCTGGCAACCGCCGCGTTCACCGCGGCCAGCGCGCTGTCCAAGGACGACACCACTTCTCCAATCACATCGAATCCAGCGATCCTCAATGCTCGTTCCACCGCGGCTCCAGACATCAACGACACCTCGCGCTCGCTACTGTCACCCCCCTTCAGCACTAAGACCGAAGGCATCCCCAAAGAGGCCTCCACCATCTCCTTGGACGCATTCGACACGAAACCGACCTCCGGCTTTAATATTATGCCGAACGCATGGAAAACCCGCCTCCTCGCCAACGACATAAGTCCCACTACGTCCGACTCGGACGCACCCTCCCTAGCTATGATGAAATTAGCATGTTCATCGCTGACCGACACCAGCCCTGAAGCGAGGCCTTTGCATCCCGCTTCGTCCAGCAGTCGTCCCGCTGGCAGTTCCGGAGTTGGATTTCTGAACGCGCATCCCGCGGATCGCCCCTTGGGAAACCGCGATCTACGCGCTTTGGCGAGCTTGTGGATAGTCTCAATCTCCTTTCCGGAGTCGACTGGTTCCAAGCGACACGTAACTTCCACCAACACCACCCCCTCTGGCAATGTCGCTCCACGATACCGCCACTCGATATCCGAGCCCTCCGCGCTCCAGGAAGTCCCGTCGACGCGAAATCCGCGTAATGACTCCACAACGTCGCCTATCTCGCATCCGTCGGCCCCAGCGTTACCAGCGACAGCACCACCAATTGTGCCTGGAATTCCAGCCAAACCCGCAACGCCGCCAAAACCCTCCCCCGCGCGCTCAAGCGTAAATTTCGACAATGCGGTTCCCGCTCCGACCACCGACAGAGGACCATCGGATTCCATCCCGGAAAATCCGGAGCCAAGCCGAATAACTATGCCGCGCAGTGGCTTGTCCGAGCCGACAATGTTCGTGCCCCCTCCCAGAATAAAAACACCAACCCCCTTGGCAGCGGCCAAAGCGAGCGTCTCGCCAAGCGCCTCCTCGAAATGCGGTGTCACCAAGGTCGCTCTCCCCAACCCCGCCCCCAAAGAGGTCAACACGCTCCAAGTAGATTCCGCGTCGATATCGACATCCGTCCTGGAGGCACGCAAATCCTCAAGGAACAAATCCAACTCCATGCCAATCCCTCCGCTCGTCCATGTCTACCATTTTTCCCTCGCTTACACTCGGGAACTTTAGCGAAGGAGGAAAGCGCGGAGAATCAGCGCTCTTAGACTTTTTCAACAAGCCTCAAGTATCGACACCAACACTCCAGTGTCTCCCCGTCCAGCTTTCGCGCGAAAATCAGTCTTCTTTCTCTTCCTTTCCGGCCATTTCCGCGCGGATTGCCGACAACACCTCCTGCTCAAGTGCTTTGTCGGTGGCAATCGCCTTTTTGGCTGGCTCGCGGCCCTGTCCGAGCTGTTTGGAGCCAAACGAAAACCAAGAGCCCCGCTTCTCCACCAAGCCCATTTCAAGAGCCACATCCAATATCGACCCCGACCTGGAAATGCCTTCGTTGTAGTTGATGTCAAATTCGGCGATCCGGAAGGGGGGGGCAAGCTTGTTTTTCACAACCTTGACCCTAGTCCTGTTTCCAATGACCTCTCCGGAGGTGTCCTTGATGGCGGCGATCCGCCGAATGTCCAAGCGCACGGAGCTATAGAATTTCAGGGCGTTACCACCGGTAGTGGTTTCCGGATTGCCAAACATCACACCGATTTTCTGCCGTATTTGATTGGTGAAAATAACGCATGTCTTGCTGCGGTTGATAGCGCCAGTAATCTTCCGGAGCGCCTGAGACATCAATCTGGCCTGCAACCCCATGTGCGAGTCCCCCATCTGCCCTTCGATTTCAGCCCTGGGAACCAGCGCCGCCACGGAGTCCACAACCAATACGTCCACCGCATTGCTGCGTATTAGCGACTCGGCGATGTTCAGCGCGTCCTCCCCGCAGTCCGGTTGCGATATTAGGAGATTGTCGATATCCACGCCTATGCGGCTGGCATATTGCGGATCAATCGCGTGTTCCGCGTCAATGATGGCGCAAATCCCTCCAGCCTTCTGGGCGTTGGCTATGACATGCAGGCAGAGCGTGGTTTTTCCAGAGGACTCCGGACCGTAAACCTCCACCACGCGGCCCCGAGGGACACCGCCAATCCCCAAAGCTATATCCAAGGACAACGCCCCGGTGCTTATCGTTGGAACATCTTTTCTGGCCGAGTCGTCGCCCAAACGCATTATGGCGCCTTTGCCAAATTCCTTCTCTATCTGCCCAATAGCTAGCGAAAGGTCCTTCTCCTTGCGCGGATCTACAGCCGCTTCCGCCTTGGGATTCTCTTTTTCCTCGCTCATCTCGCGCGTTCTCCAATTGGTTGTAGTGAAGGTCGGGCCATTCCAGGTTGAAGGCCCGCTCCCCTCAAGCACATATTGTAATAGACGGTCAACCGAGCTAATATAGGGTCCGCTGAATAATTGGCAAATGCCTAATTTGCATTAGGTTAAATTCCTTTGTAGCGGTGTCATCTCCAAGGGTTTGAGAGCAACCCTCCCAAAATCCTTGGAGCCGACTAGTGATTTGAGGCACTTGCCAATTATTCAGTAAGCCCTAGTATATTAGAAGCGAAACGTCTGGCAAACGGAAAAGCGCCACCCGCCGCAACGTCAGAGCGTTTTATTGGAGGAGGCGGAAGATGATGATTGCGTCGGCAATTTTGACGATGGCATTGCCTTGGGACTTGTCCGAAGCGGCCACCAGTGGCTTGGACAAGCACGTCAATAGCGGCTCGGGCGGGACGTTGGTCCCCGGTTTGCTCCTGACAGCGGCCCTGATTTTAACGGTGGCCCTGGCCAGGGTCTATTCCTCTAAAAGTAGCGGTGATGCGTGAAAAAAAAGAAAAATCTTAAATTTTCAATAGTTATCCCGGCTCATAACGAAGAGGGGTGCGTCGGGGGGACGCTACAGGAACTGACTACGGCCTTGGAAAACTCGAAATTCAACTACGAAATAGTTGTGGTGGCGGACCATTGCTCGGATCGTACCGAGAAAATAGTCGCGGAACGCGCGAAAAAAGATAAAAGGATTAAACTCGTCCAAAACAAAAAAGAGCCCGGATTCGGGATGGCCGTACGCGCAGGACTAGACGCTTATTCCGGCGACGCCGTGGCTGTTTTCATGGCGGACGCCAGCGACTCCCCGGAGGATGTCCTCGTATATTTCGACAAGATTTCCAACGGCGCGGAATGCGTATTCGGATCCCGCTTCATCAAAGGCGGGTCCGTGCGGGGATATCCCAAACACAAGCTTGTCTTGAACCGCATTGGCAACATGATCATCCGTTTCCTTTTCCAACATGGATTGAACGACACCACCAACGCGTTCAAATGCTACCGCAGGGAGGTCGTGGACGGTTGCCGCCCCTTCCTCTCCCCACACTTCAACCTGACGGTGGAACTCCCCCTGAAGGCGGTGATCCGGGGGTACGAATACGATATCGTACCTATCAAATGGCGCGGAAGAACCGCCGGGGAATCCAAGCTCAAACTCAAAGAAATGGGGTCCCGCTATTTTTTCATCATCCTCTATTGCCTATTGGAAAAATGGATGGTTGGAAGCGACTATCGACGGCGAGACACTCCGGAGAATTGAAAGGATTGTTAGGGCTCGCTGAATAATTGGCAAGTGCCTCAAACCGCTAGTCGGCTCCAAGGGTTTTGGGAGGTCTGCGCCCAAGCGGAGCGAGGGACGCCTTTAAAACACACGAACGTGTGCTCCCAAAACCTTGGAGATGACACCATTGAAAAGACCTTTAACCCGATAATTATTAAGCACTTGCCAATTATTCGGCGGGCCCTTGTTAACCCGTCCCTCATCTCTGATGGGACGCATATGGAATTGGCGGAACCACGTCGTCTTGCCGTCCTGAGTCGGTGTCCCCCTGTCCATCCGTCCCCCCGTCCGAACATTTATTAACCTGCCCTTAATCCCCTGGCAGACCTTGGTCACTCTTCGCCTTTGTCCTTGGACTTTTTCCCGGGCTTCTTATCCTTCGCATCCTTCTTTTCCGTCTCTTTTTTCTCGTCTTTGGGGGCGTTACGGACACAGCGGAAGCCAACAGTGGAACTTTTCTCAATTGGGTTGTCATAATCACGGTAACTGCATGTAGTATCTGCAAAATTGAATCCGCCTCCTCTTAAAACTTTATATTCTCCTTTTTTGGGGCCATGAGGGGTCTTTACAGGTGATTTTTTGTAATAATTTTCATCATACCAGTCATTGCACCATTCTCTGGCGTTACCCAACATATCGTATAATCCCCATTTGTTCGGTTTTTTTGATCCTACCGATAAAAGCCGCGGCATTGGTTTATTCCAGATAACTCCCTTTTCCTCATAGTAACCATTTTTATAAAACACATCGTTCCAAGCATCTTTATCAGGCCAGTAATTTGCGTATTCAATAAGTTTTTTCTTATCATTTCCGAAAAAGTATTTCGTATCGCTTCCTGCTCGGCAGGCGTACTCCCATTCCGCCTCGGTCGGGAGGCGGTAGCCGTTTTTGGAGAAGTCGCATTCCCACGTCTTCTCGTCGTAGCAGGGCTCAAGCCCCTCTGCCCTGGAGCGTGCGTTGCAATATCTCGCCGCATCGTACCATGTTATATCAATAACGGGATATGTTTTTCCTACTGGAGAGAATGAACGATTAAACTTCTCCGATTTTTTCAAAGCTTCCGTTAATGCAATCCTTTTTTTTGTTGCAGAGGGATTTTTGCCCATCAGCTTTTTGTATTCTCCCTGGGTAATTTCGTATTTATCCATATAAAAAGCATCAACATAAACTTTGTGTTTAGGGGTGCAGTCCTCGTTTCCCAAATCTTCATCATAATCCATCCCCATAATAAACGAACCCGCCGGGATTTTCACCATCTCGCGGCTTTTATCCTGAGCATTGATGAGAAATGGGAATATCACCACTGCCAGCATTCCTGTTGTAAGCTTATTTCTTTTCATCTGTTATACTCCTTTTTTATTGTGTTGGCGGTTTCAACGCTTACGGGGCCTGCCCCGATAGCCAGCAGATAGCCATACCCAGGGTTATTCATTTGTCCTTGGAGTCCCCTTTTTTGACTAAAAAAAAGGTTTGAGAGCGCAATTCCCCTATCTGCCATTGGAGAGAGTAAGTGCCGGCTTCATCAAACATATGCGGTATATCCAAGGGAGATAATCTCCATGTTTTCTGCTCCTTGGGGTTAATAGTAATTTTTCTCGCACCATTTTCCCATTCTGTAAATTTTACTTTTTCTCCATTAGGTTTTGCTATGAGTAGGATGTTATGGTTTGTGCACAATTCTGAAGTCACAAATTTTTTGTCGCTCTGATTGTCTAATATGAATAAAAGAGTTACCGATTGCGATGTTTTCTCCAAAGCCACGGCAATGGTAAGTGTGATTTTATTCCGGCCACTCTTTTCATCCGCTAATGCCGCCGTCGCGCAAATCCCCGCGATCAAAATAAGCGCCAATTTTTTAAATTTCATTGTTTTAATCTCCTCTTTTTGTTTAAAACGGATCAGCTAGTGCTCGTACCTCTTTAATGCAATCTATGCAGAATTCAGATTTACCATCTTTGTCATTCGATTTATATGTCATCAAACAATCATCTGTGCTTGCATTAGTGCATTAGGGGACGTTCACACTTATTATCTTGATAATAAACAGGTTACAAAACCAATTACTGTGTAAATAATTTTTTAAAACGAAAAAAAAGCTCTGTATATTGGATTTAAGGTGAAATCAGCATTTTCTCGAAATGTACTTGCGCTCTCT
>WFSE01000180.1 GCA_015486135.1 Lentisphaeria bacterium | reverse complement strand
TCCCCCGCCCGCGGCGGGGTGGCGGCCACGCGCAAGTCGCGAGATCAAAAAAGCCAGTTCCCGTTCGGCGATGAGCAACTTGGTGGCGTAAACCATGGGGCCGGCCTTAGTGCCTCCACGGGTATCGACGACATCCACGGCGGCCAAATTATCCGCGATCGCCGCATCCAGACCTTGCCTGGCGTCGTCCTCCCCTACGCCTAGCAACTCGGCGGCGCGTTTCAGAAAATCGCCTTCCGGATAGCATACATGCCCCTCCTCGGCGAGCTTGTTTAGGGAATACTCTATTCCCGCCTTGAGGCGGCGGATATCGTTTCCGCTAATCCCCATCGCGGAGGCCACCCGGTCGGACATCACGAACCCGATGCCATCGACCGTCTCCGCTAACGAATAGGGATTCTCTTTCACCACCGCGGGAGCGGAGAAGCCGAACCGCTTGAAGACGCGGCGACAGTAAGCCAAGCTCAACCCCAAGCTTTGGAGATGGATGAAGACCTCGCGCTCCTTGGCATGTTCGCTCCACGCCTTCCGAACCATTTCCAACCTTTTTTTGCCGAATCCCGGCACCTCCAGCAGGCGGGCGGAATAGTTGTCGAGGACGTTCAACGTGTCGGCGCCAAAATGGTCCACGATGCATTCCGCCAATTTGGGGCCTATACCATGGATTAGTCCCGAGGCCAGATATTTCCGAATACCTTCGGCCGTGGTGGGAAGGGAAAACTTGTATGACTCCACGCGGAGTTGCCGACCGTGCTCGGGATGGTTGCGCCAACTACCGACAGCCTCGATGGACTGCCCCTCGTAGGCGCCTTGAATCGGGCCGACCAGAGTGTGAATCACACCCTTCGCGTCTTCAACGCGCAGGACGGAGCACATACCATCTTCGGACTCGTAAACAAGCCTTACGACGTCCCCCCTGACCGTGTGTTGGACCAAAGAAGAAGAACCGGGCGCGGAAACCGCGCTACCGGTTCTCGAATCCAACCCTTCGCCAGCTTTTCCGCCGGCTTTTGGGAGACCATCAAACACAGCCCACCCCGGTCAAATATCCAAATTGGCGGGCTCGTAGTATTCGCGAGGGTGCTGGCAGCACGGACATTTCGGAGGCGGCTCGTTTCCCTCGACGACATACCCGCAAACTCCGCATTTCCACTTTACGGGCTGCTCGCGCTTGTAAACGGTGCCATTTTCGACCATTTCGATGAGCTTTTTGTAGCGGTCCCTGTGGTGCTCCTCCACTTTCATTATCTGCTTGAAAAGACGGGCGGCCTCCATGTTCCCTTCCTCTTCCGCCTCTTTCGCGAAAGTGGGATACATCTCGGCGACCTCGTAGCTTTCCCCCTCGAATGCGGCCTTCAGATTTGCCAATGTATCGTTTATCCCGCCAAGAAGCTTGAACTCGTCCTGGGCGTGCCTTTTCTCGTTCAAGGCGGTCTCCTCGAATATCTTGGCGATATAGTGGTAGCCCTCCTTGCGGGCGACTTTCGCCCAGTAGTCGTACTTGTTCCTGGCTTGGGACTCACCGGCGAACGCGGCCTTCAGATTCTCTTCGGTCTTGCCCATCTTTCGTTCCTCCTTGTCTGGTTCGGTTCGATAGTGCCGACAAGCTAAAAAGATACTCCTCCGCCATACGATTTGCAAGCCAACGTTCCGTCCACTCGACAGCTACGTCTTTTTTCCCGAACGCCGCTTGACTTTGCCACGCAAACCGTTAATATATCAACATGTATTTATGCATCTATGATTCTGGGAGTTCAAAATGAAAAAACGTGTTCGTTTGCAGGACGATTTGATTTACGCGTTGTTGGCGGAGACGTTCAAGGCGCTAGGCGACGAAACCCGCGCCCGGATTCTCCATATTTTGTCGCAACGGGAATCTAGTGTCGGTGAGTTGACGGAGCATTTGAGCATAAGCCAGCCCGCGGTATCCCACCATTTAAGAATTTTGCGCGTGATGAGGCTGGTTAAAGTGCGCAGAGAGGGGCGTTCCGCGTTTTACGCGTTGGACGACGCCCACATAGAACGGCTTTTAGCGGACGGCTTGGAACATGTCCAGGAGGAGATCGATGGGACTTGAGAAGCTAGCGCTTTTCGCGGAAAACGCATGGAACGTCACGTTGGCGTTGGCGTTCTGGCTACTCGTCGGCCTCTTGGTGGCAGGACTCCTCCATGTATTCGTGCCAAACGACTTTATCGAGCGCCATTTGGGGCGTAAACGCGGTGTGTTGGGAGTGCTAAACGCTGTATTTCTGGGCGTGCCTATGCCGTTGTGCTCTTGCGGTGTTATCCCGGCGGCCTTGGGAATCAAAAAACAAGGCGCCGGAGACGGGGCGGCCATGGGATTCCTTATTAGCACTCCCCAAACCGGAATAGACTCCATCATGGTAAGCGCCTCGATGCTGGGATTCCCTTTCGCCCTCTTCAAACTGGCCAGTGCCTTCGTCCTCGGCGTGGTGGGCGGAATATGGGCGGGACTCGTCGGGAGAAAGAGCGAAAACACGAAACCCTCACCCGCCCCCCTTCCCTCCGAAAAAGGCGAAGCGCCGGAGACGGGGGCAGAGGGCGCGCGCCGCCCTCTCGGACTCGTAAGGGCGTTCCGGGAGATATTCGAATTCGCCGTAGACGACCTTCTCGCAATGATATGGAAATGGCTTGTGGCGGGAATATTGGTGTCGGCGGCCATATCCACCTGGCTTCCGGAAGGCTTTTTCAGGGATCATCTGGCGGGAGGCGGGGCCACCACCGCCATGTTAATCACTTTGGCGATCTCCCTCCCCATGTACGTCTGCGCTACGGCATCGGTGCCAATAGCGGCGGCCTTGGTTTATTCTGGCATGCCATCGGGAGCGGCCTTGGTATTCCTGATGGCGGGACCGGCATCCAATATCGCCACCCTGGGGGCCGTCTACAAAACATTCGGGTTGAAAAAGCTGATGATATACCTTTCGACCATAACCATCGGCAGCATGCTGGGAGGATATTTCTTCGACTCCGTAGTCGCTCCCGGAACGGCGCTAACCGCACTCGAGACGCTCGGCTCTCCAGGATGGTGGCAAATCGCGGCGGCCGTTCTTCTCGCGCTTCTGATCGCGAGATTCGCGGCCCGGGAGGGGACGGCGCTCGTCAAGCGCCTCGCGGGTGCCGCCACGTCCAGCAAAGAAGCCGAGACATTGACAATAAAGATATCCGGCTTGACTTGCGAAGGGTGCGCGGCGAAACTGCGCCGGGAACTTGAAAACATCGACGGCGTCAACCGAGCGGAGGTGGTATTTTCCACTGGAGACGCCACCATTACCGGATACGACTTGAATGCCGGGAAATTAAGAATGGCGGTGGAAAAAGCGGGATACAAGACTAAATAGGACTTACTGAAAAAGCCCGAATTATGGAAATAATTTCCGCCATGAGTCTTGCGTCGCATCCCCCTGTCCATCCGTCCCCCCGTCCCCACGTCCCGCTTTCAATTTTGTATTCCCAAAAAGTGAAACTAGGGCTTGCTGAAAAAGTCGAGAATGGGTAAGTGGCTAGGCAATGAGCCGACGGTGTGCTTCGCACTCCGAGGCGAAATTAACGCCGCCAATGGCCCGTTCCCGGCTTTCGCGGAATGGGCAAGTGCTCAAATTGAGTGGAAAACATTGGTCGTCTCCAAGGCTTTTGGGAAGCTTGCGCCCAAAACCTTGGAGATGACACCGCTAAAACGAAATTTAACCCTATGAAAATAAAGTACTTGCCAATTATTCAGTGAGCCCGAAACCAGGGCGCTCCATAGCCTCATTCACATTTCTGATTGAACTCATTTACGGTGGACGGCCCCTGATAGCAAATTAAGGCTTTTTTCAATACTTTTTTAACCACAGAGAGCACGAAGCTCATCCTTCCGAGCTTCGCTCCCTTCGGGCTCTACGGAAGGACAGGCCCATTGATGGGTTTTTTCATATCCGAGGACGGAGCT
>WFSE01000179.1 GCA_015486135.1 Lentisphaeria bacterium | reverse complement strand
TTGATTTGAGGATTTTCCTTATACCAGTCATAAATCAACTCGCTTGATTAGAAGAATCGCCATTCGCCTTCAACCTCTATGCCATCTATCATCCGAACACTCCCTTCGACAGCCTTTTGATTCCGCGCGAGACTCGCGACCTCCAAGAGCCCAGCGAAGCGAGTTTAGCATAAAACCCACGCAAAGCCTCCCTAGCGGCAACGTCCTCCGCAACAGCGCATTCTCCGATACGTATCGGACGGTCGGACAACTCCACGTCACACAGCAAAGTGTCGTCTCCGTGCGCGCCGGAAGCGTCCAATCCGATATTGGCGACAAGAGACTTGCCCGGATACAAAGTCAATCCCCCGGCTAGGAAGACCGAGGCGTACCAGCGGATCGCCCACGAGTCGTTCCGTCCCGCCATCTGGTCCTCGAGCATCTTGCGGAAAGGATAAGCGCCATCGAAATCAAACGCATCGCTCAAGCTCTCTTGGTCGAGAGCGTCGAGCAATTTCCTCCCGTCGGACTCGAACAAATCCCACGCTCGTTTCCACGTCGCCCACCCCCAGCAGTCCGCTCCGCGGATGAAAAACGTCTCCGGCAACTCGGCATCGACTGGCGGCGTATAGCCGTGTATCGAGCACACCTTCACCTCGTCCTCGTAGAAATCCAGCGCCTTATTCATAAACTTTAGGAAATACGGGCTCGTCAGCAAATCGTCCTCGACGACGATTATCCGCCGGCAATCCTCCAGCACCTTTGAAACGCCGGATATTATAGACGCCGCCAATCCCTTATTGACGGGGCTTTCGATTACGCGTACCGATGCGAATCCCGAGGCGTCTCCAACAGTTCTCCTCACGGCGGAAACAGCCTCCATATCGTCCGCATTCTTCGGCCCGTCGCTGAAGACGATCAAATCGCTCTCCGAGGCCAGCTCGTTAGCTGCCAGCGCATCCAAAGTTCTCCGGACATGCTCCGGCCGATTGTAAACGAACAGCGCTATCGGGGCAAAGTCAGACATTGGCATCCAACTTCCCATTCCCCCTTCCCTCCACAACATCCCTGGCTAGAGCGAAATCCTTTTGGTATGGCGAACTCGGACTGGAGAGCTCCTCCAGCGACATGCCCGGCCCCCTTTCAGGAGCTGGCGCGGCAACACCAAAAGCGCGCGCCAACGCCATCACGCCAGGTATTTTCCTTAGTTTATCCTTAATTCCTTCGCCTTCCCCGTACTTAACCGCAAATTGCCATCTCATACGATCCTTCAAGTGCCGCCACAACTCCCTGTCGCACAACGCCTCCGCTTCAGGCTTTCCAATCCCCTCTTCCTCCATCAAAGCGGAAACAACTGCCTCCCTGAAAGCCCGCACTGAGGCCGGCCACTCCTTGGACACAATCAAATCATAAACACTGAAATTCCCCACATTCACAATATTGTCCGGATTCTCTTGAAACACGCATAACAACACGTCTAACTCCTTAATCCTAGTCCGAACAACCATGAGAGAGCACGGCAACAACTCCGGCCCAAGATAACGTGCCGGAACTTTAGGAATATCCTCGTACGCCTGCTTCCAAACCTCCCGACGGTAGACGCAATACTGCGGGGAAATCGCATATCTCATATACGCCTTCCATCTGGATATCGGCACTGGCATATCAAAACCAGGTTGGGGAACGTAACACGCTTCCAGCACCGTTCCTTCCTCCCCGTCGCCGTCAACCACAATAGAGACACGATGGCCCCTAGCGCCTCCATAAGCGGGATTCTCATCCAGGAATCCGGCACACGCCCTCATCCCGCCTGGCGTTATGAAATCATCGTCGCCGGAATACACCACGTAGCTGGTATCCGCCATATCCACAAGCGCCTTCATCACCATTCCGTCGTGCGCAAATTCCGCGGGAGAGAAATATCCATGGACCAACCTGAACGGCCCGGAGACACCCTCTAGAATCCCCTCCACCTCCATTCTGGCACTACCCTGACTAGAGTCCCCGACAACCACAGTCCCCTTGAAACCCGCCAAAGTATAGTACGCCAACGCCCTACGGAGGAATCCGGGACGATTCATTGTTGGAATCAGCACGCTTACATTCTTTTCAGACATGCGCTATTCCGTCCCTACAACTCGCATAAAATAATGCTATCGTCATTCTTGAAATAATCGCTGAAAAGATCCCAAAACGCCTTTTCTGAGTCATCGGAATCGAAGACAAGAAGTTTCGCTAAAGAAAATCTCCTGGCATCCCCCTGATCCGCGCACCCAGCATTGGAAGAAAAGAAATAAATCTCGTTATAACGCAGTATCAGCAACTCGGCGGGAATGTGACGCGGCGCCAGTTCCAACTCCGCTTCGAATGGATGCCCCTCGAATGAATGCCTCCCCGCCGTCAAATGCTGTTTCAGGTGTATCTTCCGCTTGACATGCCGTTTGAGATAGTCCACGACCCTCTCCACGGAGCGCTCGTAGTCAATCCCGGGAAATGCGTGTATGGGACCGTCGATCAGCAGGACCGCATCGTTGATTTTCTCCGTGGGAAACCCAAACTTCTCCGCTATCTGGCACCACGACAATGCTTCGATCGTATCCGGAATCGGTGGATCGCTCCAGCCCGGAACTTGAAATATGCGACCTTGGAATCTGGCTATCTCTATGCCGCAGGCGGCGCTCAAGATAGCGTTGTACAGTTTCCTAAGGACCGACTTCTCTTTTATCCGATTAATGAAAAACCTTCCCCTCCAGCTGTCGATATACCGCAAACAAACGCCACGCCTTATAAAACCCTTAAAAGTGGAGAAGAAATGAAGATTGTTTACATGGCCGAAAAAAACAGCCTCGTCAACATCATGGCTCCTTAATATCCTGGAATATTTTATTCGCCACCACAAAAGAAAAAATGGATGCAGAAAAAACCGCCTCGAGGGGACACGCGGAATCACAAGCCGTTTCACGCTCGGTATCGCTTCATCAAGAAATTTCCCCAAAACGGGATCACCGCTGGTGACCACCACGCCATCGTCGTCAGGGGAGACCACCGACAAAAAATATTGGATGCCATGGAAGTTCTCTACGAAATAAAGCCTCTTTAGGCAATCGGAAGACATCTCAACAGCCACCTTCCTCACGCACGGAGTTAAAACTCTCCTCCGAGCTCGCCATCGCCGCGAATTCCGCGGAATTTTTCAATAAGTAGTCATATGTCCCCTCGGCGGCCAGTTTCCCATCCGAAAGGAGGAATATATTGTCGCATCTCCTAACGGTGCTCAGCCGATGGGCAATGACAACAATAGTTTTCTTTCCAGTGAGGCCATCTATGGCGCCCATAAACGCACGTTCGGTCTCGTTGTCCAAAGCGGCAGTGGCCTCGTCTAGCACGAGAACGTCAGGATTGCGGTAGAGCGCCCTGGCAATGCCGATACGCTGCCTCTCCCCTCCCGACACGCGGGCGCCACGCTCCCCGACAACCGTGTCAAGCTTTTCAGGCAACGCGTCGACGAAGCTATCAAGCTGTGCCAATTTGACGGCATTACGCACCCTCCCGTCGTCAATCTCGTCGTCGGAGACGCCAAACGCTATGTTGCGACGAATCGTGTCGTCTATCAGATAGACGTTCTGAGGTACATAACCAATTTTCGCCCACCACGAACGGATATTCGAGTGGATATCGACTCCATCGACTAACACTTTCCCACTAGTTGGCTTCAAAAGCCCGACAAGTAGGTCGACCGTCGTCGTTTTCCCGGCTCCCGTTTTCCCCACGAACGCCACCGATTCTTTGACGGCAAATTCAAGGGCAAGGTCCCTAATGGCCACAGTGGAGTCATCACCATTATAACCAAAACAGACATCATCCATGCGAACGCCGCTCTCGAACCCGATACTCGGGGAATCGCTGGCTTGACTTTGGCGTTCGGACCGTGCGAGCGTTTCCGCCTCCCTAAGATCCTCCGTCAGCAAGTCCAATGCGTGGGAGTAAATCCTCATGGTTCCCAAGGATGCGCTTATCCTAGCGCAGGATGGCATTATTCTTATCGCCGCCACGGCGAAAAACGATATTTTCATGAAAGATGCGGTGGTGATTTCGCCTCCAACGGCGAAAAACGCCACCCAAGCAAAGATCATCAGAGCCACTACCGTCTCTATATAATAGCGCGGCGCTTGGGAAAGGACGCGGGCACGGTTCTCCATACGCACGAAACCAGACATATGCTCTGTATAGTGCGAGACGAAAAAAGGCTCCCGATGCAGGATTTTCGTCTCTTTTATGGCGCCAAGGCCTTGATTGATCGCCTTTATCATTTCCGAGCGATAAACATTCCGCTTTTCCCCCCATTTTCGCAACCGCCCTCTCATAACCCAATATCCCAGGCCAACAAATAAAGGAAAAAACAACATCACCCCCCCCGTAACACGAGTGTCAATCATGAACATGGCAATAACAACCACCACCAGAACCACCGATTCCGAGGCAATAACCAGCATTGGAAACAGCATACCGTTCACAACTGCGAACACACACTCCGAATGTTGCTGCAAAGTCGCTGAATTAGTCCTCAAATGCCTCGAATATGGCCTTTCCAGATATGAGGCGTAGAGTACTCCCGCCAACTCCGTGGCTTTCCTCGCCAGGAATCCACATTGGACACTCAGGAGCGTGAACAAAAAAACATTTTTGACAACAAGAACTAGAAGGAACAATCCTCCAAGTAAAAGGAGCGGAGGAATGTTATGCGCAATATGGATATGGCTGGAAATGATGCCTAGAAGCTTCGCGACCATAGGGCTTGCTTCAGTGGGTTGCGCGACAGCCGCTATCAACGGCAAAGCCGCGCCGATTCCCAGCAACTCGGCGAACGCCCCGAAAACGTTCATCACAACGATAGCGACAACAAGCCAATAATCTTTTCGTGAAAAAATCGAGGCTAACTTGCCTATCATATCAATCAATGTCGATTATCTCCATATTCGGAACTCTCTTCGAAAACAGCGCCACGGAAAGAAGTATCTACCATTTCTTAAACTTCAATCGATATTATTCCCAACTCCAAAGGGATACTAGGAGATTGCGCACAATACCGATTCTATCGCTCGCTATGCTTCCCCTAGCCATTCCAACCAATCGGATTGGCAAGAGTTACAAGAAAACTTCCGCCAGTATGGTGTCGCATTTGCCCTTGGCGGCCAATGCGCACGTGTACGCCTCGGACAATTGCGGGGTGTCAATATCCCAAACCACGTGCCCTCCCGGCTTGCCCTTCGCCAGCCAGTAGAGATGGTTGGATAAAGGATAACGCTGTATCTGCCTGATGGATTTTATGGCGAGACCAGCTTTTTCCATAACTCTCCGCAACGTAGCCGAATTGAACATGAAAAGATGACAGCTCCAGTATGTGTATTTAATAAATGCCTCGCACTGGTAAAAGCTTATCAACGCATCGTCGGCGTTAGGAACCTCGACGAACATCCTCCCCCCCTCTTTCAAAAGCGGCTTCAACGTTGTCAAAGCCCCGATAGGATCGGGCAGATGCTCCAAAACATGAAACACCCCAAGGATATCGACCTTCCCCTTTAAAACGGAAAGAGCCTTATCAAGAGAATCAGACACCGTCAATCCGTTCGAAATAAAATGCTCCCGCAATCTTCTCTCTATCTCGACACCGTATGATTCGCATTGGGAATCTCTCAATTTCAACAACAAGTTTCCGTTTCCGCATCCATAATCCAGGAAAACCATTCCTTGTTTCAACATGGGGCTAAGGAACTCGAATCTACGTTGGTCGTCCATCTCGGTTTGACGTATCCATTTCTCCACGTCCAATGGTTCGTCGCCATGCATACCGGAAGACTCGTAGAATCCGGCCGCCACATGCTCAAAGGATGAAAGAAATCGCAATCCGCAATTTTCACACTCGAGCACCCTCAAATCATTGGAATCCCTGACGGACTCCGCATGCACGGCCACCGACTCCGAGCCGCACAGGTAGCAATCGCTGTTTGGAAAGCGCCTCATCCTGGCTCCCAGCCTCTAATCAGCGTCAACATCATAGTGACGTTCCTTGGACAGAAACTCGTTTATCTCCAATAAATCTTCCGGCTCGTCTATCTCGAAACTCCGCCATCTGGGCATCACATACAAGCCTATACGCCCGGAAACGCGGCATTTATAACGGATAAGATCGGATCTACGCGTGACCCATAACGCCCCATTCTCGCGATATCCCTTACGCATATCCTGCCGCATGGGGCGGTTGGCAGGATCATAGTCCGGAATGCCCCCCTCGAACCACCTGAAGCCACCGCACAGCCACCCTCCATGATCCTCGCATACGGACACAACAGAGTCAAAATCATCCATCATAGAAACGGCGTTATCGATATCCTCGGAAATTGTGAGGGGCGAAGTGGCCTGCATCAATACGACAATATCAAAATCGACATGTTCGGAAAAATGCAGCATCGCATCTTCAGTTGACACCATATCCCCGGCCAACTCCGAGGGGCGTTCCAGGATATTGGCGCCATATCTGGAGGCGGTTTTGGCTATCTCGGCATCATCCGTGGACACCCATACCTCATCCGCGCGGCGGGATCCCAAAGCGGTTTTAACGCACCGCCCCACCAAAGGATCACCACCAACCTCGCGGAGGTTTTTTCCGGGAATCCCCTTGCTCCCTCCCCTGGCGGGAATGAACACCACGATTTTCCTTGGAAACATCAAACACTCCGGAGCTTCTTCCTAACGGAAAGCTCCTCCCCAATAACCCTTTTACACCCATCCCCCAACGTTTCCAAAGCACTGGTGATGCGACGGCCCAAGAAAAACATTCCGTGCGGTTGCAAACTCGCCGCCTGGTCCGTTCCCCACATATCATGGTCCAGCGTCACGTGGCGTTCTATCACAACAGCTCCAAGCAAAGCGGCCGTGACGGAGGGCTCAAGATCGAACTCATGCCCGCTATACCCTACCAAACAGCCGTAGCGGTCCTTCAGAGTCTCGATCATCCTGAGGTTCAGCTCTTCCCTAGGCGCCGGATACGCGGAGTTGCAATGCATGAGGATATATCCTCCAGAGGCTCCCCTGTTCAATATCTCAACCGCATGGTCGATTTCCTCCATCGAGCTCATGCCAGTTGAAAGCAGCACCGGCTTGCCAGTGTCGGCCACCGCCTTTACCAAATCGTCGTTCGTTAGCATCGCCGACGGAATTTTCACGAACGGGACATCGTATTCCAAAATAAACTCGAGACTGGGCATATCCCAAGCCGACGCCGTCCATTGTATCGGCTTCTCCGAGCAATATCTGTCGATATAGTCGTATTCCTCCTTGCCGAACTCAATCCTTTTTTTGTATTCCAGATAGGTCATAGTTCCCCAAGGAGTCTCGCGTATGACGCTTTTCTGATCCTCCGGGACGCATATTTCCGGCACGCGCTTCTGGAACTTGACGCAATCCCAACCGCATGCGAACGCCGCGTCCATGAGCTTTTTCGCTATTTGCAGGTCGCCGTTATGGTTGATTCCGATTTCGGCGATCAAATACACGGGACATCCGGGTCCGACCTCCCTGTCGCCAATTTTGATTGTCTTGCCTCCAGACATTCAGGCCTCCAGCGTTTCCATTACCGCCCGCTCCACTCCATCGACATCAATTCCGTATGACGCGTGGATGAGCCCGCGGCCGCCATAGACATACGAGTAGCCTTTGGCGTGATCCAACCCCAACCGTCTCACGGTTTTGCGCTCGCCAAGGTCGTTGAACGCCTCCAGAACCGCCGACCCCATTCCCCCCGGCAACCACGCCTCCTCAAGCGTGACAACCTTGTCCACGCCATCGAGAAGCTCGACAAGCTTGGCGCCATTCACGGGCAGCCTGTACAGGTCCAAGACACGGACCGACACGCCGCGGCCATCCAAACGACCAGCGACATCCAATGCGGTATAAACCATCGCTCCGGTAGCCACCACGCAAACATCTCCGCCTTCACGGACGACACCAACTCCATCTACGAATGATTCCCCCGGAGAATGGATGTCGTCATAAGGCAATCTGTCCAGCCGCACATAGTTCGTGTGAGTAGATTTAACGCTTTCCTCCGCGACGGCCCGCGCCATCACATTGTCCGAGACGCTGTTGATGACTATGTTCGGCATCGAACGCATCACCGCGATATCTTCCAGCATGTGGTGCGTCGGACCTGAATCCTCGTATCCGAACCCGGCGCCGACCCCTACAATCGTGATTGGGATGTCCATTATACTATTGGAAACCCTAGTCTGCTCCAAGCATCGCAATGTTATAAACGGAGCGATAGCGTAGACGAAAGGCTTCTTCCCCTCCATGGCCATCCCCGTCGCCACCTGAATGGCGTTCTGCTCGGCGATCCCGACATTGATAAACTGCGCCGCCAGCCCCGTGCGGAACTTGTCCAACGACGGCGCCCCCATATCGGCCGTAACCAATACAATGTCGCTGTCCTCGCGGGCCAACTCGAAAACCCTGTCCCAAAATGCGTCGCGTTGTGTTTTTTTACCGCTCATTTCTCAAATCCCTCCTGACACAGTTATCGCACATTTCGCACATTCCCGACAGGGCTTCCCTAGCGGCCTCCACATCATCGCCGGACGGGGCGGCGCCATGCCACAACGGAACGTTCGACATGAAATCCACCCCCTTCCCTTTGACAGTATCGGCAATGATGGCCAAAGGACGGGGAGCGCGTCTGTCGCGGACTCCCTCCAACACATCCAGCAGTGCCTCGAAGGAGTGCCCGTCGACCCTGACGACATCCCAACCAAACGCCGCCCATTTCTCCTCCAACGGCTCCAATCCAACCAAGCTCTCGGTGAAATCGGTCACGCACAGACAATTCCTGTCGACAATGGCGACCAAATTGTTCAATCGGTTATGCGCCGCGAACATCGCGGTCTCCCACACGGAGCCCTCATAGCACTCGCCGTCCCCCAAGATGGCGAACGACATGAATAGGTCCCTGTTTTTTTTCGCCGCCAGCGCGGTTCCCGCGGCGATCCCGAACCCCTGCCCTAGCGAGCCGCAAGTTATCTCCACCCCGGGAACACTCTTCTGCAAATGCACTCCCATCTTCCCATCCTTTTGGGCGAAAAGCTCCAGATCGCTTTTGGGGAAATACCCCAAATCGGCCAAAACCACGTACAAAATAGGGCTCGCCTGCCCCTTGCTCAGGAACACCCTGTCGCGTTCCGGCCATTTGGGCTCGCTCGGATTATGACGGCATATCCCCCCATAATACAGCGCGGTCAATATCTCGACGCACGACAAAGAGGATGTCACATGGCCGGTCCCGGCTTTAGCGCACATCTCCAGCATATCGCGGCGCAGATGGTACGCGGTCCTCCTCAATTCACTGTAATCGACACCTCGCATAATCACCTCCAGTCAAAACAAAACTTCAAATTCTAAAAACTCCATCAATCCCCCAATATCTCCCTTTTCAGCCGCGTACCGGTCATCCTCTCTATATGGCCGCGGGTTTTAGGCCCGAATCTACTCTCCACCATATCCAGATATTCCGCATTCTTGAAATACTCGTCGAAAGCCTGGTCGCGAAACCGCAATATCTCCTCCGAGGAGAGGCGCGCATTAGGCAAAGGCCGCGTTTTGTAGCCCAGTTGGGAATAGACCGCCCAGTCGTCGGAGACAATCCCGCGCTCCTCCGCCTCCGCGTAAAGCGCGGAGCCGGGCATCGCCATCACCGTATAGAAGTTGGCGAATTCGCAATCGAGTCTTTTAGCCAGATCCAAGGTGCGCCTCATGCTGTCCATATCGTCGTCAGGCAACCCGAACATGTAGTTTCCCAACACGTACATGCCGTTGTCTTGAATCATCTTTACCAACGACCCGACATCGCCTCTGTTGCGCTTGTTCACTCCGTTCAAAACCGCGGCGTCGCCGGACTCTATCCCTAGGCATATCCACGAGATTCCCGCCCGGCGCATCTTGCCCAGCAACTTCTTCCTTATCGTGTCCACCCTGCCGTAAACCCAAATATTGAAATCGTGCCCTCGTTCAATCAACATATCGCAGAACCGCTCCACGCGTTCGGGAGAGAGGATAAACAACTCGTCGTCCAATCTTATGTTCCTAACCCCGCGCTCCGCCAAATCGTCGAACCATTCCATAACGCGCTCCAAAGACCAATACCTGATCCCAGGCTTGCCGAAAATCGCGTTGATACAGCAATAGGAGCAACTGAATGGACATCCAAGCGAGGTGTTCATAGCCACGTACGGGGAACGGACATCGGCGAAGACGGGGGACTCGCTTTCCTCGAAGTACTGGAAGCAATGCATATTGTGGGCGCGGTAGTTCGACAGCGGCTTCAAAAGGTCCCAGTCGTAAACGGGCAACTCGGTGTCCAAATCCTCCACTATTTCCGGCGGCGCCGACCGCTCCGGCCCGTCCCCGGCATTCCGCCAGACTCCAGGAACCCTATCGAACAACCTCTTCCCGGCGAGATACTCCAATAGCGCCGGAATCGCCCGGGCCCCCTCGCCTTCGACCACAAAGTCCACATCCTCCTCCAACAGCGTTCTCTCCGGCAACGCCGAGGGATGGATGCCTCCCATCGCCACCGGCAAGGAATGGTTGTGGCGCTTGATGTCCCTGGCGATCCGCCCCGCCACGGGCATGGTCTGCGTCGAAGCGCTGGGATTGTGCCCGTACACCATCAAAACCACTAAATCGGGAGAACGCTCCTCGTCCAACTTGCCCGCCAAAGCCTCGTCCCACCCCTCCAAGTTGGCGTCGTATATCGACGCGTCGATGCCGCGCTCCCGGCAGGCACCCGCCAAAAGAACCGTCCACGAGGGAGTGGCGATGGCGGTATACTCGTTGGCCAACGCCTGATACAGCATCCGCTGATCTCCAGGATGTACAAACAGCACTTTCATCTGAACTCCGATGCTTACGTTAGGGCTTACTGAAAAAGTCGGAAACGTGCCGATGATTAGGCGGCAAGCCGCTCCTTCCGTTCGCTTTGCGAACCCTAGCGGGCTTTGCGGAAGGACGCTTCGCGCCTACTAGATATAGGTGTCCCAGCGTAGCGAGGACACCCTTGAATCACACGAACGTGTGTCGCGGAATTGGCAAGTGCAAGAAGAATGAATAAGAATCATCGGCAGGTCCGGGGCTTTTGGGAGAATCACTCCCAAAACCTTGGAGACGACACCACCAAAAACAGATTTAACCCAATCATAATCAATCACTTGCCAATTATTCAGTGAGCCCTACATCACACGTTGGCGTGGAATCCGCCCCCTATAACCTCGTACGCCTTCAACAACTCGCGGACACCATCGTCCAGAGAGAAGTCGGGCTTATAGCCTGTACTCTCTATCTTCTCGTTGGACACTATGTAGTCGCGTTTGTCGGGATCCTCCCCAACTGGCGCTTCGAGATACACAAACTTCGGCACGTGCTTCCGTATCCTCTCGCAAAGCTCCAACTTCGATATGTTGGCGTCCGAAAGCCCCACATTGTATGGCTCGCCCCGCATAGCATCGAAGTTATCCATCGCGTGCATGAACGCCTTGGCGACGTCGCGGACATGTATGTAGTTCCTTTTGAAATGCCCCTCGAACACCACCACAACCCTATCCTTGAAGGCGCGGTAGGTGAAATCGTTCACGAGCAGGTCCAACCTCATCCTCGGGCTGGCGCCGAACACCGTCGCCAAACGAAGGCTGATAGCGTTCTCCCGGGACAACGCTATTTTCTCGGCTTCGACCTTCAGTTCGCCATAGAACGATACCGGCCGCAAGGGACTCGCCTCCGTGCAGAATTTCCCCTTCTCCCCTATACCGTATCCGCTGTTCGTTATAGGAATCACCATGCGTTGCTCGCTCGATAAAATATCGCACAGCGTTTTGATGGCATCCCGGTTGGTTGAAGCGGCCCCGATCCTGTCACGGTCGCACAAGGGCGCTCCGACCAAAGCCGCCAAGGGAATGACGAAATCCTTGTCCGCCACGAGACGCCGCACGGTAGCGGCATCCCTAGCGTCCCCACGCTCCACCGAAAACGTCCCATACCGACAACAATCCATCAGGGAACTCTGACGGAACATGAAATTGTCGAGAACAGTGACCTCGTGTCCCGCTTTCAACAATTCCGGCACCAGCACCGAACCTAGATATCCGGCGCCACCCGTAACCAGCACCTTGAACCCCATACCGCCTCCAATGCCAAAACCGCTCTTAGTGAACCCCTACGTTAGAGATCCATTCAATATGACGCACAAATCCCTTATGTCAGACTCGCTCAAATCGGGATAATTGCCAATGTAATAACCGAAAAAGTGGATGTGCTCGACCTCGGGATACTCCTCATACGCGCAATCGGAAAGGATTTTCCTCAGGTATGGCTGCCTAAGCTGGTTGCCACCACCTGAGCTTCCTCGCCTAAACTCGACACCGTTATCCCTCATCGCTTTCTCTAGCTTATCCCGGAGAGCCTCGTCCGGCGACTTCAACACCAGTGGAAACGCATAGTTCGAACACCCATTCAGCTCGAAATCGGTCCTAAAACACCTCGGATCAAGCGACTCGACAAACAACCTCAGATTAGCATTCCGTTTTTCAATATTGCCATCAAGCCGCCTCAACTGCCGCCGTCCGAGAAATCCACCAATCTCCGTGTTCCTCATGTTGAACGCGGGAAACGCGAATATAAAATCGGGACTCAAATCCGAATGCTCCTCCGCATATTTGTCCTTCAGCGCCTGGGACGCGGCTTCCCTCACCATGCCGTGGGAGCGGAACATCCGCGCCATCTCGTAAAACTCGTCGTCGTCCGTGGATATCATCCCGCCCTCGATCGTACTCATATGGTGGGCGTAGTAAAACGAGAAATTAGACGCCAGACCGAAAACGCCGCACTTGCGCCCAGCGAACCTCGCCCCATGGGACTCGCAGACATCCTCTATCAACGGAATATTCCTGGCCGCCAATTCGTCCAGCAATTCCCGGGTCAACGCGTTGAACCCCTGAACATGCGTCAAAAACACCGCTTTGGTGCGGCTGGACAGCCGGGAAAGTATCGTTTTTGTTGACATCCCCAACGTCCTCGGATCGATATCAGCGAAAACAGGCGTGAATCCGCATTGCAAAACCGATGCTATATCTGAAACCCAAGTCAAGGGAGGCACCACCACCTCCCCCTCCCCGTACCGCTCGCGCAACACCGACATCGTTATAAGATTGGCGGAGGAGCCGGAATTCACGAACACGCTGTGCTTGACTCCAAGCCATTCCGACCACTCGCGCTCGAACGCCCCCACCTCCCCCGATTGCGTAAGTCGCGGCATCCCACTCAGGAATTCCGCCAAGGCGGACATGTCCTCCTCCGTGATGTTATTCCGCATCAAAGGCCAACGAATGTCACTCATACGCGCGCTCCGGCTGATACACAACTATTTTCGATCCGTCCAAGTCAAATCTGAACGGCACCTCCAAATACTTCGACATCCTCCCGCGGAACTCCGCCCGGTGCTCCTCTTCGACAAAAAACAGGAAAAATCCGCCGCCGCCAGCCCCAAGCAACTTCCCCCCGACGGCTCCAGCCGACCGCCCGTCCTCATATATCGACTCCACCGCGTCGGTGGTTATCCTGCTCGACAGACTCTTCTTCAACTTCCAAGTCTCATTTAGGAGCAGTCCGAAATCGCGCAAATCGCGGGACGCGTCCGTTATTATCCCGTATCCTTCGTCAACCAGCCTTTTCATCTCCTCCAACCCGCTCAAATTGCGTTCGGTGTTCTTTATCTGCTCGGCCGCCACCTCCGACGCTATCCTCGACACCCCGGTGAAATAAAGAAGCAAGCTGTCCTCCAACTCCCGGAACCTATCCGGCGCCATCACGACGGGACGCACGCTGATCCTTCCGTTCGGCATGAATTCCATGAGGTTCAATCCACCGAACGCCGCGAACGCCTGGTCTTGAGAGCCCACATTCTCCCCTATCAAATTCTGCTCGACATGGATCGCCTTGAGCATCAAATCCTCGTCCGACACCACGCAACCATCCAAAGCTGTCATGCTCTTCAACAACCCCACGGTGAACGCCGAGCTGGACCCCATACCACTACGGGCCGGTATATCGCCGTCATGATGAATCGAAACTCCGTAGTCGACGTTCAAATACCGCAGCACTTCCCGCACCGCTGGATGCTGAATCTCGTCGATCTCGTTCACCGTCTCCTGCTTGGCGTAGACAATACGGTGCTTGTGCCAGAAAAAAGGAGGGAGACGCCGAACGTTCAAGTAACAATACTTGTCTATCGCGGCGCCAAGCACCTTGCCCCCGTGTTCGAGATAGTAACTCGGATAATCGGTGCCTCCGCCAAAGAAGGACACCCTGTGCGGAGTGCGCGAAACTATCATAGGGCCTCCTGAATAATTGGCAAGCTCTTAATTTTCATTGGGTTAAGTCTTTTTTTAATGGTGTCGGCTCTAAAGTTTTGGGAGCAAAACTCCCAAAACCTTGGAGACGACTAATATTTTCCGCTCAATTCGAGGCGCTTGCCAATTCCGCGAAAACCGGAACCGCACCGCTGATCTCGTTGGCTTCACCTAGGAGTGCGGAGCACACCGGCGGCTCGCCGCCTAATCACAAGTCCTCCATTTTATCCGCCGTAGCCTTGGCTAAGGCGGAAGCCCCCCCTAGCGGCGACGGAGGATCGGCACGTTTCCGACTTTTTCAGAAAGCCCTAATAAAACCACCTTTCTGGAAAGGATAAGCGACACAGCCTCGCAAACGTCCGCGGCGGTGGCGTCGGGAACGATATCGCACCCCGTCCCACCTTGCCCGCCATAGCCGGTCCCGACCAATATCCCCGCGCATCCCGCGGCCGCTCCCGCCGCTATGTCCGACCTTTTGTCGCCAATTATATAAGAACGCTCCAAATCCACCCCAAAATCATCCGCGGCCGCCAACAGCATTCCCGGTTTCGGTTTGCGACATTCGCAATCCACGCGGTATTTGCCAATTCCCTTCGTTGGATGATGGGGACAATAGTAAACCTTGTCCACCTTGGCTCTACCGCCAGACAGCCTCGACAACTCCCCCAAATACTCCCTCTCGAACTCCAAATACTCGTCCTCGGAGTAATACCCCCGTCCTATTCCCGATTGGTTTGTTATTATGAACACCATCCAGTCATCCCGGCCCGCGATTTCCGCGATCGCCTCCACCGCCCCGGGAACGAACCGAACATCCTCCATGCGGTGGAGAAAGCCCACTTCCTCGTTCAAAACACCATCGCGGTCGAAAAACACGGCCTTGGTCATTACGCCTCCGCCACTCCGGACATGGACAACTCGCGTTCCATCCTATCCAATCTCTCCGGGGTGCCAAGGTCGCGGATGACCTCTTCCGTCACATAAGCCGCCACACGTTCTCCAGCATCAATAAGCCGCGGATACAAATAGGTCTCGAAAGTGAACACGTCAGGCTCCATATAGTCGAACACTCCAGGCTCCATCACGCACAACCCGGCATTGCCCAAATCCCCCGCGCCGGCGTGGTCCCCGTTCTTGTCAACGAAACGGACGACAAGCCCATCCTCTCCGACCTCCAATATGTCGCTGTCCTCCGGATGCGAAGTCTTATGGACGGCCACGGTCATCAACGCCCTCTTCTTCTCGTGGAAACGCGCCATCCGCGGGAAATCCACCCGGCAGAAAAGATCGCCGCTAATATAGGCGAACCTCCGCCCGTCCGCGAATTCCGCGGCCAATTTTATCGCCCCGCCACTCCCTAAAGGCTCCGACTCCACCGAATACTCTATCGGAATCCCGAAATGCCTACCATCCCCGAAATGGTCTATCACTACGTCGCTTTTGTACCCGCAAAGCATCACAATCCCTTCGAATCCACTCTCCACCGCCCATCCCACAAGCCATTCCAATATCTTCTTCCCGGCGAGCTCCAGCATCGGCTTGGGAACTTTGCCCGTGACGCTTCCCATCCTCACCCCCCGGCCACCAACATTTATCATCAGTTTCAATCAAAAACCCTCCCGAGGCGCCCTCTCACACTTTCAAAAGCTCGTCCACATCCGCCATGTCTTTGGGCCGTCCCGCCGCTTTTTTCGCAGCGATAAGATCGTCCTTGGAAATGTATAGGACTTCGAAATCTTCTAGTTTTCCAGACACTGCGTTCCGAAACACGCTGGAAGTGGAAATCCCAGGTCCGACAGAGGTAAGCAAATCAATCTGGTTAGGCTGCGCTCCAAGAGTGACCGCCGTCCCTTCCGCCAGAAACGCTTCCATTGGTATTCCGGCGTCCCCAAAGCCAAATTCGTTCAATGCTTGGACAATCTTGGCGGCATTCTCCGGAGAAGGTTTCACCAAAATATCGAAATCCATTGTTAGCCGGGGATATCCATGGAACACCACGGCGTGCCCACCGCAAACCAGAAATTCAACCCCATGCTTGCGCAAGCAATGGAGAAAGTCCTTGAAATCATCCGTGAGAAAACTCCTCATCCCTTCATCCTGCGTATCTTCGCCACCCGCTTGATAGAGGGGTTCTTGTCCCATCCACACGCCCTGCTCTGCATCTCAAGCGCCATCAGCACCCGCTCGCTCGGAGACATCCGCGCCACGTCTTCACGCCTGTGCGCGTCATGCTCCTCGACACTCGATATTCTCACGATCTTCTTCAAAACCATTCCTCCCACCCATTTCCAAAACGCGGATTTGTTTCGAGTTCCGGATTCCGGGATTCTAGTTCCAGAGCGCTTTCGAGCAAACCCTAGAATATCCAGCGCATCTTGTCGCTTCTCTCCACGCCTTCGGGCAAATACGCTCCCGCCATCGGCGATTTCTTGTCGTACACGCAAACGACAATCGCGTCCGCCCGCGAATTCCGCAGATTCGCCACCGGCTCGACCTTGTGTCCTAGAAACTCGTCGATATCGTCGCCATTGTACACTTCAACCAGCTCCAATCCCCACTCCCTTACTCCGAGATACGCTATCTCCGCGAGTTCCCCGGTCCCCAGAAATGCGACGGTGGCCAAACCCTCGTCGGCGAGATCTTTGCACACTTGCGAACTAGCCTTTCTCGCCTCGTGGTAAAAGCGCATCGAGAAATCCAGAAACTCATAGGTGAGACGAGCCTTCTCGGTAATACCTTTCGGCGTAAGGAAATAGTCCCAACGGCGGGAATGCAGCTTCCTCACGTGCAACAGGCCGCGCGACACCATCTTCGACAACGTGGCGTGCGCCAACTTCACGCTGCAACCGAATTTCGCCGCCGCCATTCGGTTGTTCAGACGCGGGGTCTCCTCCACATGCTTGAGGATCTCAAGCTCCAGCAACGCACTTTTATTAAGCTTGGGCATGATAGAACAAAGAAGGTTGCATATAGGTTCACATAAGGGTTGCTGAATAGGAAAGCGGACGGATCAAACCACCGTCCGGACGCGCTTCGCCCCGTCACCCGCGAAATCCGCGGCCAACGCGTCACAGCACAGAGGTAACGTTACCTCGGGAAACCATAATACCGCGCGATTGAGCAAATGTCAAGCGCCATAATGCAAAATTTCCGCCAACACAATCCCGCCAACTTGCAAACAGCCCACGGCAAGATTATACTACCTGTGACGATGTAACGGTGTCGCGTTGTGTCCTGCCAAAACGCTATGCGGCAATGAATTCCGCAAGGGGTGTGATTGCAGGTTGGATTTAAATCAGGAGGTCCGCCATGGGGATATCGTCTTTAAAGTCGATTGGGATGTTGTTAACCTTGCTAATAGCGCCTTGCGCGGTCCACGCGGAATTGCCACTTACTCCTCCTCCATCGGATACTGACAATGAAAACAATGCCCCCAACGCAGTATCTTTAAAACCCGATGCCGATATTCTCACCTTCGAGAACAAGGACAAACTGCATGGCAATTTGATTTCCATAGAGAAAGGCGTGCTGAATTGGCGCTATCCTAAAGTTACGGCGCCAATGCTCTTCTCTTTGCCGTTGATCGCCAACCTCTCTCTGGGCTCAAGGTCGCTTAAACCAGCGCGGATAGACACCCGATTGATACTGACCAACGATGATATGCTGCCAGGGAAGCTGGTGTCCATAGATAATAATTCAGTCAAAATTGCGACATCGTACGCCGGCACCTTGACCATCCCGCGCCCCATGGTCCAGCAAATATTTCTGGAATCCGCGGATTCCAGTGTTTACATCGGCCCCAATAGTAACACTGAGTGGTCGGACGCGCAAAACAAAAGCAAATTCAATGTCCAGAGCGGAGTATTGTCGCTCGCCCCGTCAGGATTAGTATGGCAAAAACTCAATCTTCCGGATATCGCTAAAATCTCTTTCAAAATCCTCTCCAAGTCGCCTAGACTCGCATTCTCTTTCTATGCCAACGACAAGTTCCCCAGAAGACCAAACGCCTACAGGATAACGCTGTACTCTTCCAGCGTCGACTTGTATAGATACACGAACAACTCTGGGTCCGACGAGATAAAAGAATTCAATTTCCGCGACCGTACCATTCCCATGAAGGTCGATATCTTCGTAAGCAAGCCTAAAAAACAATTCACGATTCTAATAAACGGACACGTATTCGGCCCCTACTCGGACGATTATGACAACTTCGCTGGATCGGGCTCAAATATAGCCTTTGAAAACAACGCCAATTCCACGCTGAAAATACGCGATATCGCCGTCTGTCGCTGGGATGGTTCAAGCATTCCAGCCAAAATCTCCGCGCCTTCGAATACAAAAAGTTCCAATGACACCATATTCTTCGCCAACAGTGACAGGGCCTCAGGAATTCTCATCTCGGCGACTCCAAAGGAAATTGTCTTCAAAACCGATTTCGCGGAACTCAAAGCCCCCCCCTCCAGGGTCTCAATGATTATTCTGGCGCAAGACAAGAGACAACTTCCCAGAAAACGAGCCGACGATGTTATCGCAACGCTCAATTGCGGGGGACACGTGATATTGGCGTTGCAATCCATTAAGAACGGAGTGCTCTCAGGTGTTTCGGAAAATTTCGGAGAAGCTAAATTCAACCTCGCCGAATTCAATTCGATCCAATTCAATATTTACGAGCACCTCCTCCAAGATGCCGACAATCAAGACGACGACTAAACGGAATCTGCCAAGTGATTGGCAAATGCTTCATTGCCATTTTCCAAGAACTCTTTGTGGAGTCGTGAACACGGACACCCTCGTTGACCTCGTCTAGGGGAGCCTTTCGAAAAGTCCAATATGTCCGCATAGCGAACAATTCAACCTTTTCAGAGAGCCCTAGGGTTCACAACCTCCTCCAAGCGTTCCCGGAACCGCTTGGCGATCTCGGCGCGGTTGAAATTATCCTCGACAAATTTACGGCCATTGTTTCTCATACGCGTCAGACTTCTAGCGGGCTTGTCCGCTAGCTTCAATATGGCTATCGCTAGCTTCTTGGAGCTCTCCGGAGGGACCACCACCGCGCAACCGCTTTTTTTCGCGATTTCCGCGCCCTCCCCTTTCCCGCAAAAAATAAACGGCAACCCCACCGCCATCAGCTCGAACATCTTCGAGGGCCTAGCACCATCAAACAACGGAATATCGCGCAACGGCACCAAAGCCACGTCCCATTCCGCCATCGCCCCCGCCATGGCGGTCCTGTCAACGGGAGGATCGAAGCGCACATTGTCCAGCCCCATTTCCTTCGCCTTGTCGATTAGGGACGGCTTCTCGGGGCCGTCCCCGACCAGCCTGAACTCTATGTCCGACCTCCGCTCCTTGACGATTCTCGCCGCCTCCAGCACCTGGGTCAAAGCCTGGGAACGCCCGTGATTGCCCCCGTAGCCCACGATAAAACTCTCATCGCCTTTTTTTCTTTTTCCCCGTTCCCGCCGCGGGAACATATCCAGATCGACACCGTTGGGGAGAATCAGGGTCTCGGCATCGGGAACCGCCGCCTTGACACCATCGGCAATCCCCTCCGTCTGGCACGAAACGAACGCCGACGAACGGTAAAGCCGCCGCTCGAACCACTCGAGAAAGCTCAATGCGAATCCAGGCCCTATCATTCCAAGCTGGACCGCGCTCTCCGGCCACAAGTCGCTCACGTTGAAGACGAGTTTCGCGGATTTCGCGGCCTTCAAAAACAGCGCGGAAAACCCCAAGAACAACGGAGGCGACTCGCATATCAACACATCCGCCCGGCGCAACTTGAACAACCCGATCAACGCGGATGTCGCGACAAACGAGAAATAGGATGTCAACTGCGGAATCTTGCCTTTCGATTTCGATGCGAATATCCAGGACCGGACCACCCTAACGCCGTCGATCTCCTCCTCCATCGAAAACTTCCCGCGGTAGTCGCGGAAAACCTCGCCCCGGGGATAGTTCGGCATCGCCGTCATGACGGTGACCTCGTCGCCGGCTGCCACCAGTCTCTTCGCCAGATCATGCAAGCGATTCTGCGGCGCTCCATGTTCCGGAGGATAATATTGGGTCAGTATGACTATCCTCATTTTGCGTCCCCCTTGGCGCCCCCGCCAGCGATGTCGTCCGACACTATAGCCGGTATCAATTCCAGAACACGGGTTCGCCAGTACGACACGTAGGTTTTCCATACAAGCCATCCCAAAAACATCGCCGCCAATGTGTTGGCGGCCAAGGCGAACAGCCTTTGGTCCCAACGTTTGGCGACGCCTTCGCAAAACCTCGGATTAAGCGCGGAGGCCAAATGGCCTAACGGGGAAAGTGAGAGGAGAAAGGAATCTCCCGATATAATTCCAGCCAGCAACGGAACCACCACATAGCACGCCACGGCGAAACCGACCACGTAATGCTTATAGCTGTATTCCCGCTTGTGAAGGATGAAAAGCTCCAACGCCAACGCCACGAACGCCGTCATCACCACATAGGAGGATATGCTCGAAAGCCCCTCCGCAAGAAACAGTTTGACATCAGATGCACAATCGCCATGGCCCAGCCTGTAAGCCGTCAGCATCCACAACGCGGTCGCGAACAACACCCAAACCACTCCTAATATCGCGAACAGCGCGGCGTTGGAATTCCGGATAGCGGCCGCAACCTGCCTTCCCATGTCCTCACCCGACACGATCCCTCCGTCGATTAGTTCAAACAGCTTGTAGCTCGAGCGGGAACCGCCCGCGCCAACCAGCCAAGCCAATCCCCCCACTCCCCACGACACAAGCGTGGCAATCGCCATCGCATCCCTGAAGGAAGGGTCGGTATCCCAGCACAACCCCAAAGCCACAAACGACACGAAAACGATGAATCCCACCGCCCCGCCACGACTAAACACAGGAGTATCCGCCCGTCCCAGCTTCCTAGCAGCACCGACGAAACACCATGCCGCCAACACGAGCGCCAAAACCGCGATAAACATGACAAAGGGTATCTCCACCCCGAAAAAATTGACGAGGAATCCGGCAAACGCATCCACCCCTTTCTCGCTGACAGCGATGGATAGCGTGGGAAACACAAATATAAAACCAACGATAAAGAACCCCACCAGTGGATTGAGGGGAGTCGCGTTTTTGTTGCGGAGTTTGGCCATGGACCCCAACGACGCGGCGGTGGCTAAAAGCGCGGCGGTATTGCAAAACAATCCGACGCAAACGCCGCATACCACCGCCGACGACACAAACCATATGGGATAACCGGCGACCAACATATACTGCGACGCCAAAACGAACGTCAACACCGAAATGGGGTAGAATATCAGATTCCCTCCAACCAACAAGCCAGCCGCTTTGCGACGGCCCGACAACGGTAGCAAATCGAAAAAACACTGGGCGCCGGTAACAACCTGCTTGGAAAGAATCATCGAAGGAACAGTGCTGGCGATAATCCACAGGAGCAACACCGCCAGCCCCAACATCCAAGGCAACGCCAAGCTCCCAATCTTTTTCAAATCAGCTATGGTGACAATTCCGCCCCCCCCTCCATATCCATAGTTGACCGCGTAGTATGTCATACAAAGAATATTAATCGCCGACACCACCACGAAATAAACCGAGAGCGTTACCACGACCTTCCAAATACGCAACTGCGTAAACGCGTAACGGTTTAAGAGAGGATTTTTAAAGTTCGTCTTCACGCCGCCCCCTCCTTCCCGTCTCCGGTGAGGTCCATGAAGATATCCTCCAATCCCGCCCGCTCCTCGCGCAATTCCACAACATCCACGCCAGCGGCAACCAATGCCTTGTTAAGCTTCGCCACCTCCGGGAGACCTCCATTAACGGCGATTTTGAAAAGGCCGTCATTCTTGGAGACTATCGATACGCCATCCATGCCATCCAACGCTCCCGGCACGGAATCCCCGCCATCCAAAACTCTCAACGACACCAATATCTCCTCGCATTTCCCGCGCTGTATCTCGGATATCTTGTCGTGCGCCTTCAACGCGCCATGGTCCATAAACGCCACATGGGTGCAGAAATCGTCCAATTCAGTGAGGATATGAGAGGATATAATGATGGTTTTCCCCTCCCCCGCCAAACGTTTGAGCACATTCCGGAGACCAATTCTAGCGACCGGATCCAAGCCCGACGCCGGCTCGTCCAGAAGAAGCATCTCCGAGTCGCGGACGAGCAATGTGGCCAACCCCAATCTCTGCGTCATCCCACGGGATAGATTCTTCGCGTAGTCATCGCGTTTGTAGGCCAAGTCCACGTAGTCGAGCACCTCGGCGACGCGTCGCTCCACCATATCAGATGGCACCCCGTAGACCTCGGCGAAAAAGTGGAGCATCTCCCAAAGCTTCAAATCGCCGTAGAGATTGAAAAAATCGGGCAGATAGCCGACATGGCGTTTGACCTCCAGCGGATCGCGTCGGATGTCCACCCCTAGTATCTCGACAACGCCGTCGCTCGGTGGCAGCAACGTCGAAAGCATACGGAGAAGCGTCGTCTTCCCTGCGCCATTAGGCCCTACAAGCCCCAGTATCTCGCCGCTCTCTACCGCCAAATCGACACTATCAACCGCGGTCACTGCCGGATACCGTTTCGTCAAGCGACGCGTTTTCACAACCGTAGATCCCATCCACTCCCTCCGTAAAAAGATATCCCGCTCGGCTCCAGCGCGGAACCCGCACAAAAACACGCCCTACAATAGGGCCTGCTGAATAATTGCCAAGAGCCTAATCCTTACCAGGTTGGTTTTTCAGATACAAATCGGGTAGATGCCCCGCACTAACCAGAGCTCGCTGAATAATTGGCAAGTGTTTTATTGTCATTGGGGTAAATGCTTTTTTCATGGTGTCATCCAAGGTTTTGGGAGCGGACCTCCCAAAAGTATTGGAGCCGACTAGCATTTTGAGGCACTTGGCAATTCCGCGAAAGTCCTCAATACACTCTGCGTCTTGAGTCCTGCGTCCCCACACGACAAGAGCGGCGGCACCAGGGTCAGGACCAGCACTTCTGCCCCTTCCAAGGAGTCCGGATTTAGAGCATTTAAATTTTTGAAATTTAGAATTTGTTTCGAATTTAGGATTTCTTATTTCGAATTTTAGCGGCGCATGCCTTGACGGCGTTTCTCATAAGCATGGCGATAGTCATCGGGCCGACTCCGCCGGGAACCGGCGTGATCAGCGAGGCTTTACCGGCCACCTCGTCGAAGGCGACATCGCCAACGAGGCGATAGCCCCTCTTCGCCGCGGGATCGTCGATACGATTGATTCCCACGTCTATAACCACCGCCCCCTCCTTCACCATATCCGCCGTGACGAATTCCGGTTTGCCGATGGCGGCTATCAGAATATCCGCCGTAGCCGCGATTTCCGCAATATTTTTCGTTCTGGAATGACACACCGTCACCGTGGCGTTGGCGCCTTTCGCCTTCTGGACCAAAAGCGCCATCATCGGTTTGCCAACGATGTTTGAACGACCGATCACGACCGCGTGTTTCCCTTCCGGATCGATATCGTAGCGCTTCAATAATTCCATTATCCCCGCCGGGGTGCACGGCTGGAAACCGTCCTCATCGCCAAGAAGCATCTTACCAACATTCTCCGGGTGGAAGCAATCGACATCCTTGGACGGCAATATCGCCCGCACAATCTCCCGTTCGTCTATCTGCGGCGGAGGAGGCGACTGCACCAATATTCCGTGGATTTTGGGGTCCTCGTTCAATTCCCTCACAACACCAAGGACATCCTCTTGGGAAGCGTCGGCCGGCAGCACCCGCTTCTCGGAATATATGCCAAGCTCGGCGCACTTTTTCACCTTCATCCCGACATAGACTTGCGACGCCGGATCGTCGCCAACCAACACAACGGCCAAGCCAGGTTGCATGTTACCGCTCCGAGCCATATCCGCGACCATCTTGGCGGTCTCCTCGTTGACCTTCGCCGCCACCATCTTGCCATCGATTACACCAGCCATATATTTCCTCCAAAAGCCTATGCCAGCCCCACTCCCGACTTGACGATACGTTTGACAACGTGTTTTTCAAGTAGGAGCGGGTCCCTGTGCCCGCCCAAATGACCACGTGGAAAAAGGGCGGTCTCCGCGTCTTCGCAAGGCACTCTCTTCTTCTTTCCCTCGCAGAGACGCAAAGAACGCAGAGAGAGACGTGAGTCCGTGAGTCTGTAAAACCGTTAGTCCGACTCGCCACGCCATAAGCATCCAAAGGCGGGAACAAATTCGAATTTTCGTCCATCCTTTCAACCACCCGCTGCGCTAGAGACACGGAGATAAGGAGGCGTTAAGAACACGGAGATCGTGTGAATTGGCCAGGCCGTATCCCGGCCTATCAAATTCACCCGATGGCTTTTATTGGAGATAAAGACAAGAGGGAAACCCCGCGCTCTCTCTCAAATAGAACATCGCTGGAACGGGAGACAGTCGGAGACTGGAGTCCGTTCCAGCGATCTCATCTTCTCAGTGCCTCCGTGTCTCCAGCAAAGCGGGTGGTGAATTCTTCCCCTCTTTCTCCGCGATCTCTGCGTCTTTGCGAGGCAATATCTTTTCCTTCCCCACGCAGAGAAGCCCTTCGATTAACTCAGGGCCGGGCAAAGAACGCAGAGATACTAAATCCGAAACTCTAAACCCTAAATCCGAAACCTAGCCGAGCAATGCGACGCAACTGCGAAGCAGGATAAATTAGAATTTTCAAAAACTCAAATGCTCGAACGCCGAACCCATCGGGCATGTTTGCCACCTTATTTCGGGGCCATTTTGAATTTGAGTCATTCGTATTTTGAATTTGTTTAGGATTTCTCATTTCGGATTTAGTGCTTCCGTCACTACAAGCCCTACATTTCCTACATGGCAAAAAATCTCCGCGTCTTCGCGAGGCGATCTCTTCCGACCACACGAACGTACGCTTGCCAATTATTAGCCAGGCTCTACATTCGGGAGATGAAACCTGACAAAACAACAAGACTTGTGGTGTACAACATAGCATATGGCACTGGTGCCCCAGTGAATGGACTCGGGCGCATCCTCACAAGCCACCGCTACATCAGGACTTCCCCACGGCATATCAACCGATTATTGGACTTCCTGGAATCAATAAATCCCGACATCCTAGGACTGCTGGAAATCGACACCGGCTCGGGACGGACGCAACGCGTCAATCAAGTCGAGCTAATCGCCAACCGGCTCCGCCACCACTATCGTTGCTCCGTCAAATACGGGCAAGACTCTGTGGGCCGCCGCTTTCCCATACTGCGCCACCAGGCCAACGCGATACTCACGAGAGAGGAAAGCTCAAACGTGGCGTTCCATTATTTCCCAATAGGGTTCAAGAGGTTGATTATCGAGGCGGAAGTGGGTGCCACTCGCTTCTTCCTAGTCCATCTAGCCCTGAGTCGACGCATACGATCGAGACAGTTGGCGGCGCTCTCCGAAATCGCCTCCGGCGAGGGCCCGGTCGTAATCGCCGGAGACTTCAATACCCTCTCCGGCCCAGGAGAACTGGACTCCTTGCGGTCGGTGTTGAATCTGGAAAGCGCGAACGCAAAATCACTGCCAACATATCCTTCATGGCGGCCAAAACGGGAATTGGATTTCATCCTCCATTCGAAGGATATCTCGGTCCAGAAGTTAGCGGTCCCGCAAATCCCCTTCTCCGACCACCTGCCCCTGATAATGGACTTCGAAATCGCACCCTATGACCCGCCAGAAAAATTTTTCTGATATTTTTCCAAAAACCTGGAACATAGCCTTGGCACCGGGGTCTAATCCATTAGAGCAGGAGAAAAAAGAAAAAGAAAGCCCCTTATCATTTCCCCTCCCCCCGGGAGTCTGCGTTTTCCCCAAAGCGCAGGCTCCTTTTTTCCCCGCCCATCCAGTCGCACATCCGTCCTGCGTCTTGTTGGGAACGGGGTCGGGATTAGCACTTCTGACTCCTCCGCAGGCAAGTCCTACCCGAGGAACGACGGGCCTGAGTATCAGGCAACGTGCGGAACTGCCCCCCAGTCGCCTCGGAGGTAGCGAAGTTTTTTTACCATGTAGGAAATGTAGAGGGGAATCCATGATTCCGTAAGAGATTGCCTCGCAAAGACGCGGATAAAGAAAGGGAAGATGGTTAGCCGCGAATCTTCATCCTGCCGTTTGCTTCGCAAACCCTTCGGGCTTCGCGGAAGGACTTCCAGCCTCCACGAATAGTTTGTTCTTTGCGCGCAAAGAACGAACTAGGGTTTATTGAATAATGCACGAATGGATTTTTCTTCCATGCAAGCCTTTTTCATCTCCGTTTGCGGAGATGGAAAAACTTCGTGAACTTCGTGTTCTCTGTGGTAAAAAGAAGATTTTAAAAGGGGCCACCGAACGTACACAGGAACGGGCTGGAGAACAAAACCAACGTTGTAGGCGACAGGTCTGTATTTTAGATTTATTCAACCACGGAGCT
>WFSE01000178.1 GCA_015486135.1 Lentisphaeria bacterium | reverse complement strand
GACGAGAGGGCGGTTCCGCCCGACGACGCCCTGAGCAACTATAAAATGGCGTTCGAGAGGTTACTTTCGAGAGTGCCGGTTTCCGAGCGGAGGATACGGAAAATTAAAAGCGAGCTTCCCCCCGCGGAAGCCGCGGAGGAATACGACCGCGTTTTGCGCGAATTCCGCGGCGCGCGTCCGGAGGGCGAGCCGATGTTCGATATCGTGCTGCTCGGATTCGGATTGGACGGGCACACGGCGTCCATATTCCCCGGCGGGGGATTGGAGGACGAGATGGGGCGGTTGGCCGCGGCGGCGCCGCCGCCGGAGACCGTAGCGCCCCATGTGCCTAGGGTAACGATGACCTTCGCGGCTTTGAACGATTCGCGGAAGTCGCTGGTTTTGGCCACGGGACGGGAAAAGGTGGAATTGGCGGAGCGGATTTGGGCGACAAATCCGGACGCAGCCCCGCCGATAGCGAAAGTGGAGGCCCGGGAGGGCGTTGATTGGTTTTTAGCCGAAGATTGACAGGGACGGAACTATGAGTGGATCCGGCGATGAACATTTAGGATTCCCGATGTCGATGGTCAAGGCGTTCTTGACCGGGCCGATGTCGGTGATGATGATCTGCGCCGCAATTGTGATGGGGTTGATGGCGGTGTTCATGACCCCCCGGGAGGAGGATCCGCAGATTGTCGTGCCGATGGTCGATGTGGCGGTTAGCTATCCGGGACATTCGCCGAAAGAGGTGGAGCAGCTTGTCACCGTTCCGCTCGAACGCCTGCTATGGCAGATAGACGGCGTGGAGCACGTCTATTCGGTCAGCCGCCGTGACGAGGCGCTGGTTACCGTCCGGTTCTACGTCGGGGAGGACATGGAACGCTCTCTGGTGAAGGTCCAGACGAAGATGGCGGAAAACATGCCGGAGCTGCCTCCCGGAAAGATAAACTGGACGGTCAAGTCGGTGAAAATCGACGACGTGCCTATCGTGACGATGACATTCTTCTCCCCGACCAAGACACCTTTCGAGCTTCGACGGGTGGTCGAGGAGGTGAAGGCGCGGATGGATTCGCTGCGCGACATATCCCTTTCGGAGATATTCGGCGGATATCCGCGCGAGATACTGGTGGAGCCCGATATAGAGAATCTAGCGGCGAGGAAGCTCACGATCGCCGATTTGGAGAGCGCGATCCGGCGCGCGGACGCCTTCGGCTCCGCCGGGAACGTTTGGCGTGACGGGAAGATACTCCGTCTCGACGTGGCGCCCGGGCTCGACACCGTGGAGAGGCTCAAGGCGACCGTTGTCTCGACCGATTCCCAAGAGGGGATAATCCGAGTGGAGGACGTGGCGAAGGTGCTTGACGCCCCGAGGGAGCGGGAAAACTCGGTCAACGTGGGATTCGGTCCCGCCGCGGACGTCCCCCCCGAGTTTAAGAGCAAGACCATGCCGGCGGTAACCTTGACATTCAGCAAGAAAAAAGGCACCAACGCCGTGGCGGTGGCGAGAAACATCCTCGCTAAAGCCAAATCCCTGAAGGGCACGGTCATCCCCAACGACATCCGGTACATAGTTTCCAGAAACTACGGCAACACCGCGAACGAGAAGATAAACGGGCTCATAACCAATATGATTTTCTCGATACTGACGGTGGTCGCGCTAATCGCGATAACGATGGGCTGGCGCGAGGGGTTGATAGTGGGGATGTCGGTTCCGGTCAGTTTCGCGCTGGCGCTTTTCGTCAACTACATATTCGGGTTCACGATAAACCGCGTGACCCTTTTCGCGCTGATTCTCAGCCAGGGGCTCGTGGTGGACGACCCGATAATGAATGTGGACAACATCCAGCGGCACATCCGCATGGGGTTGCGTCCTCCGGGTCAAGCGACGCTGGACGCGGTCCGGGAGGTTCTCCCACCGGTGATAATGTCCACACTGGCGATTATCGTATCGTTCACTCCGATGTTTTTCATAACGGGGATGATGGGGCCGTACATGGGGCCGATGGCGATAAACGTTCCATTGACGGTGTCGTTCTCGACGCTCTGCGCACTGACTTTCGTGCCGTGGCTCACGTGCAACCTGCTGAAAAGGCGGCATGGCGAAGCGGCCGGCGGCGACGTAACCCCAGCGTGGGTGTCGAAGCTCTATTCCACGGCGATGGCGCCGTTTTTAAAGCGCCGCAACGCCTGGACGCTTTTCGCGGTTGTTGCGCTTTTGACATTGGGAAGCGGGGCGTTGATGGTGTTCGGAGTGCCATTGAAAATGCTTCCCTTCGACAACAAGAACGAGCTGGAATTGATAGTCAAAGCTCCGGAGGGGACCGATTTGGAGACCACCGCCGCCATTGTATCCGAGTTGGAGAACCGCCTGCGCCGTGTGAACGAGATAGAGAATTTCGAGAGCTACATTGGCGTCAACTCCCCGATAGACTTCAACGGATTGGTGCGGCACTACAACATTCGCCGTTTCGAGAACATGGCGGATATTCGGATCAACATGGCGCCCAAACAGCGCCGCAAGCAGCAGAGCCACACGATAGCCCTCAGGATCAGGAACGAACTCGAAAACATCGCGAAAAAGCACGATGTGGTGCTGAATATAGTCGAGGTCCCCCCGGGCCCGCCCGTTCTATCGACCTTCGCGGTGGAGATATACGGGCGTCCCGGCCAGTCGTACCAGGACATCATAACCGGGGCGAAGCAACTCGAAGACTCATTGAAAAAACTGGACTCGAAACACATCAAGGAACTTGACGACACCTCGGAACGCCCGCATGACAAGGTTGTATTCGTCCTCAACCGCGACAAGGCCGCCGAGCACGGGATAACCGTGGCGGAGATCACCTCCACGCTCCAGTCGGCGCTGAACGGTGCCACTGCCGACACGCTACACGTGGAAACCGAGCGCGAACCGTTGAAAATAAGGATACGCCTCCCCCTCTCCGCCCGGACGAATCTGCGACGGCTGGGAGAACTCTGGGTGGGGCGGCCCGGCGGCGACGGCGCTCTCGCGCAACTTGCGGAATTGGGGCGTTTCGAGACGGTGCGGGACGAGCAGCCCATATACCACAAGAACCTCCGCAGGATGGCCTTCGTCATGGGAGAGGCGGTGGGACGTCCTCCCGGCGAGATAATCATACAACAGCTGTTCTCGGCGTGGAAGCGTCCGGTTCCATCGCTATTAAAATCGGCGTTCACGGGCGAATGGCGCCATGGTCTCCCCAACGGCACGGTGGCGGAATGGGGTGGCGAGGGTGAATGGGAGATCACGGTCCGCGTGTTCCGCGACTTGGGGATAGCCTTCGGCGTGGCTCTGCTGGGGATATTCATGTTGCTGGTGATTCAGACGCGGGGAATCGTCATCCCGATAATCATAATGTGCGCCATTCCGTTGACGCTTATCGGCATAGCGCCCGGGTTCTATCTGCTCAATCTGGTCATCGGCCGTTACTCGGGCGGCTACGCCGACCCCGTGTTCTTCACCGCAACGGGAATGATAGGGATGATAGCGCTTGGGGGGATAGTGATACGGAACAGCATGGTGCTGATAGAGTTCATCGAGGACGCGCTCGCCCAAGGTAAGACATTGGACGAGGCGATATTGAAAAGCGGAGCGACACGATTCAGGCCGATCATGCTGACCGCGCTCACGACCATGCTCGGGGCGTGGCCGATAACGCTCGACCCGATATTCTCAGGGTTGGCATGGGCGTTGATATTCGGTCTCGTCGCCAGTACTATGTTCACCCTGATCCTGATCCCAACCGTGTTCATGGTGGCCAAAGGCAAGGGCGAAAAACGGGCGGGAGACTTGGACGGAAAAATTGGAGACGCGAAATGAAAAATAAAAAGCGAACCGTAGCGGCGGCGGCCATGGCGGCCGGATTGCTTGTCCTTATCCTTTGGCAAGTGGGGGCGTTCAGAACCAACCTAGTGCCTCCGGGAGAGACTTCCGCGGCCGCGGAACCCGCAAAGGGCGAGGTAATCACTCTAAAAGAAACCACGATACCCGCTCTCTACCACGCCGTGGGGACTATACACAGCCGCACGGAAGTCGAGATAGCCGCGCGGATAACCGCCCGCGTGCTGACACTAAAAGTTCGGAGTGGAGACAGAGTGAAAACCGGCCAAATCCTCATCGAACTGGATAAAACCGACCTAGCGGAAAGGCTGAAACAGGCCAGACAGCGCGTCAAGGAGGCCGAGGCCGCCATCAACGCCGCCGAGCAGAGCGTCAAGGAGATGCGCGCCCTCTACGACCTGGCGAAGAAAAACTACGACCGGGACTCGATTTTATTCAAAAAAGATGTCATTCCTAAGAAGCAATTCGATGCGACGCGCTCCAAGTACGAGGCCGCCATGGCCCTCCTAAACCGGGCCACCGAAGCGAAAACCCGCGCGGAAGCATCACTTGAGGCCGCCCGGGCGGCGGTGGCGGAGCAACAGGCCAGGTTGGGATACGCCACGATCACCGCTCCGTTCGACGGGGTCATAGCGCAACAACTCGCGGACCCCGGCGACCTGGCCAGCCCCGGCGTGACACTATTGACGATCTTCGATCCGACCAAGATTATGTTCTACGTCCCGATCAGGGAAGGGCTAGTGGAGAAGGTGAAAGTAGGCGATAAGATCAAGGTGGACGTTCCCGCCATAGGGAGGGTAGTGGGAGGAGTCATCCGGGAGATCGTGCCATCGGTCAGCCCGGCCAGCCGGACCTTCCTCGTGAAGATATGCCTAGATAAAAACGCCCACCTCATGCCGGGAATGTTTGGCGAGATCAACTTGGACATCGGCAAGAGGAAGGCGCTGATTATTCCAGACACCGCCATCGAACGCGTGGGACAACTAGAGTACGCCAAGGTCGTCGATAACAATGGGATGGCCCAACGGCGTCTCATCCGAACGGCGCCCTACAAGCCGGGACTGCGCCGCATGGTATCGGGACTAACTCCCGGACTACGAATATTGAAAAACACCAACTAGGGGGAATAGTAGGGCATTTATGATTTTAGCCTATGTCATCCCAATCGTCTGGACGCTTTTCGCGCTAGTCCTAGCCGCCCTTGCCCGCCGCGGTGTCAAGGGAGGTGGCTTGGCGGCGTTCGGAATGGCGCTCGTCCTCGTATCTTTCGCGCCGTTCCTCCACTATGGATGGTGCCGGGACTTCGCCAAAAGCGGCGACATCGCCAAGGTCGTTGCGGTCTACGGGAGCGCAGCGACACTTTGCGCGGTTGGATTGCTTTTCACGCTCGTGGGGGCGTTCAAATACGCTAAAGGAACTCCGATAGTAAAGAGATGGCCGTTATTGGCGACGTTCCTCGCCACACTACCTTTCGCTATTAATTTTTTAGTGGGGGCACTTGTGTGCACTGTTGATTTCTCCGATAACAAGATACCCGACGACTACCAAACCGACGATAGTATTCGACACTTTAAAAGCAGAAAATTCAACTTCTCGGTGGATATTCCGGATGGTTGGGAAAGTCTATTGCCCGAGAATTTGGACGACGACGCCACGTTCGCCATGGGCAAAGGATTTCCGCGGATCTACATGGTCATAGTCGCGGAAGCGCCGGGGGCTGGGGACACGCTAAGCAGCGAGAATCTAGCTCAAAGAGCCCAGGACGACTTGAGGGACCAATCTCTCCACGTCTCCATGAGCCCCATCCATCCAAGTTCCATCAACGGATTGGACGGAGTGCGGTTCAACTGCACCGCGACCGTGAACGGAGCAAGAACAGCCTACGAGTATTTCTGCGTTTCCCGTAACGGCTTCATGTACCAGCTGATAGCTTGGACGGACATCAAACACAAAAAACTGCTAAAGAAAACCGCTCCCGAGCTTTTCAAATCGTTCAAGCAACTGGACCGCAACCTTCTATCGCCTCCTCCCGGGGGAAAATTCGTCTCCGGGCATCAGTCCGAAGAGCTGGGATATTCGATCGAGCTAACACCGAAAGGCGAATGGGCGACCTGGGGAACGGAAGACGACAAGGACAGTCCCGACTCCGATTTCGGGGTCAGGCATCTTCCTTCGAACACGGTCCTCTTCGTGGACCCCTTTGTTCTCGATTGCGCGAACGTCCCTTTCGACGGCGTGGCCTCGGCCCTGTTCGACACCGCGTTGGGTTTTGATTACACGACTCTCAAATTCTCTAAGAAGGTGTCCATCGCAAAGAACGGATTCAAGGGGTGGAGGTTCTATTTCAGCACAAAAGACGACGATGGGGACTCCTGCGCCTACATTGCGGATATATTGATTCATCCCGGAGACCGGGCGTTCATGGTCTGTGCGGGACGGTATTTCGACGACATCTCGCAACGGAAACAATTTGAGGAAATCGCAGAGAAAGCGTTGGCCACGTTCACCCCGTCCGCGGAGGCGTTATGGGACAGCACCGCCACCTTGCCGCCGGCATTGCGGGAGTCCCATGCTGATCTTTTCAACCAATTGGGTGAATATTTCCACAACGCCAACGATTGGAACAACGCGTTGAAGTATTTCGCAAAAGCCTGGAAAATAAATCCCAACAAAAAATACATTCTCACGAGCGCGTTGGACTCGCTCAACAGGTTGCATCGACCAAAACAGGGACTGGCGTTAATCTACAGCGTGAAGAACAAGGAAATAGCGAAATCACCCAATGTAGAGGCGTGGAAAGCTTGGTTCCTTTACAAAACCGGCGCCTTCAAAGACTCCGCGAGAGTTTACGGGGAACTTTTCAAGAAAGGATACAGGGGCGACACCGACTTCAGAGCGTATGTAAAGTCACTGGCCAGGTTGAAAAGATGGAGCGACATCCGCGATACCGCCCAGGAATACGATTCGACTGGGAATGGGTTCGACGCCGCCGTGAACGCCGCCGTGGTCTTGATGGACAACAATCAAGCGAAAGAAGCGTTGGAGGTTATGCGCTCGATGCACCGGCACAGAGTGTTCAACGCCGATTTGGCGTACAAGGAGATGAGAGCGTTAAGGGATCTGGAGCGGCACAAGGAACTATTGAGTCTGTGCGAGGAGATGTCGGAAAAAGGGATAAACTCCGCAGCCTTGCATTTCTACATGGGCGAAGCACTATATGGACTCGGGAAAAAACAAGACGCGCTGGAGAGTTATAAGACAGCCCTGAGAATGGCTCCGGACAACAAAGTGATAATGAATAGAATTATTCGTCTTGAAAAAAGCGCTGAACGCAAGGACGAACAAAACACAAAGGAGTAAAAATGAAAATCGCCATCGTTGGAGGAGTGGCCGGTGGAGCGTCGGCCGCGGCTCGGGCAAGAAGACTCGACGAAAACGCCGAAATAACAATCTTTGAGAAAGGGGAATACATCTCTTTCGCCAATTGCGGCTTGCCATACCATATCGGAGGCGTGATCCCGAAACGGGAAAGTCTCTTGGTGATGACGCCGGAACGTTTCCGCAATCGCTTCGCCGTCAACGTGGAAACCATGACAGAGGTCATGGAGATCGACCGCGAGGCTAAAAAGATTAAAGTCAAAAATCTCTCCACGGGTGAAACCTCGTCCCGGGAATACGACAAACTTATCCTTTCCCCGGGCTCCCTGCCGGTGCGACCGCCAATTCCCGGAGCGGACGACAGCAATGTCATGACACTTTGGACCATGGCGGATATGGACCGGATAAAGGCGGTGGTGGATTCCGGCATCAAGTCGGCGGTCGTCATCGGCGGTGGTTTCATCGGCGTGGAAGTGGCCGAGAACCTAGCCTTCAAAGGACTGGATGTCTCCCTAGTGGAAATGCTGCCAAACATCCTCCCGCAATTCGACAAGGAAATGGCCACTCCGCTTCACCAGGAAATGGAAAGCCGCGGAGTCAAACTTCATCTCGACAACGGGGTAACGGAGATATCGCGCACCAGGCACGTATGCGACTCCCACGAGTCTGGCGGGATGACCGTGTCGCTGAAGAATGGCGATAAAATCGAAGCGGACCTGGTAGTAATGTCCGTGGGTGTCCGCCCTAACGTGCAGCTCGCCAAAGAAGCTGGACTGGAGATAGGCCCTTCAGGAGCGATTAAGACCGACTCGAAAATGCGCACCAAGGACGAAAACATCTACGCGGTCGGCGATGCCGTTGAAGTGGAAAACCTCGCTCTTGGCGGAACCGCGCGGATTCCTTTGGCCGGACCGGCCAACAAACAAGGGCGTATAGCGGCCGACAACATTTTCGGTTTGGATTCCGAATACAAAGGCAGTTTGGGCACCTCGATATGCAAGGTCTTCGAGTTGACGGCTGCCTCCACCGGAGCGAACGAAAGAACCCTTAAGAACAAAGGGATCCAGTATCGCAAACTCCACCTCCATCCAGCGTCCCACGCCACATACTACCCTGGCGGGGCGATGATGAACCTTAAAGTTCTCTTCAATGACAAAGGCGAGATCCTTGGCGCCCAAATAGTCGGGCGCGACGGTGTGGATAAACGAATCGACGTTATCGCCAGTGCGATGAGACTTGGAGTAAAAATCCAAAAACTCGCAGAACTCGAACTCTCCTACGCCCCCCCGTTCGGTTCCGCGAAAGACGCGGTGAACTTCGTGGGATTCGTGGCGGACAACGTCCTCCAGGGAAAAACTGATCAGGTTTTCCCGGATGAAATCCCCCACGACGCATATCTTCTGGATATTCGCGAGAAAGCGGAAGTCGAAGCGGGCATGATTCCTGGAGCAAACCACATCCCACTGGGAGACATTAGGAACCGAATAGACGACCTGCCCAAGGACCGGGATATAGTCGTCTATTGCAAAGTCGGCATCCGTGGCTACAACGCCGAGCGGATTCTCAAATCACACGGATTCAAGGTGAAAAACCTCGCTGGCGGCATTTCCACTTGGAACCTCTATTTCCCACCGGAAAACGCGGCTCCGACAGCGGGGGCTCCAGCGGCGGCTCCGCGTCCAGCGAAAGCGGCCGTAACGGAATTGCCAGAAGAAATCGTCAATTGCGGAGATATCGAAGCTGAAGTGGAACTCGACGCATGCGGATTGTGCTGTCCCGGTCCAATTGTCTCGGTCAAAGAGAAGTTGGCATCGATGTCCCCTGGAGCGGTTCTCCGCGTCAAAGCCGACGATGGTGGCTTTCCAAAGGACATAGCGCCTTGGTGCGCCGCCACCGGCAACCCGTTGGTCTCCCTTGAAACAACAAACGGAGTTACCACGGCTATTATTCGAAAGGCCGGAGAGCAACCCCCCGCCGAAGGTGCCTCGGGCGCTTTGGCGACGGCACCCGCAACCGGTGTCGTGACCATGCCGAAATCAACCACCATCGTCCTGTTCAGCAATGATCTCGACAAGTCGATGGCGGCATTTATCATCGCCACCGGGTTCGCGTCCCTCGGACACGAGGTCTCCATCTTCTTCACATTCTGGGGACTCAACGTCCTGAGGAAGGATCATCCGCCACATGTGAAAAAGGATTTCCTCAGTTCCATGTTCGGAATGATGATGCCCAGAGGCGCCAAAAAGTTGGCCCTCTCGAAAATGCACATGATGGGAATGGGTACCGCCATGATGAAACACGTCATGAGCTCCAAGAACGTCGACTCCCTACCGAAACTCATTTCGCAAGCCAGCGACTTGGGAATCAAATTCATCGCCTGTGAAATGGCTATGAATGTCATGGGAATCGCTAAAGAGGAGCTAATCGACGGAGTCGAAACCGCGGGAGTCGCGAACTTCGCGGCCCTTTCTGAGAAAAGCGGGACCACCCTCTTCATCTGATCCGGGACCTGCTAAACGCCAATGGCCCCGCGGGGACAATTCCCCCGCGGGGCTTTTTTCACTCCGATCCAAACCCCGTGAGAAACTACGAGCAAGGGAAATCCAGTCCGATTCGTCCACTCGGTCCACGACACCATCGCAAACGGTCACATTGGGTACTGAATAATTGGCAAGTGCTTTATTTTCATAGTGTTAAATTCCTTTTTAGTGGTGTCATCTCCAAGATTTTGGGAGCACACGTTCGTGTGTTTTGAAGGCTCCCCTCGCTCTGCTTGGTCGCGGACTTCCCAAAAGCCTTGTAGCCGCCTAATGTTCTCCGCTCAATTTGAGGCACTTGCCAATTCCAGGAAAGCCGATCCTTCCGTTCGCTATACGAACCCTCCGGGCTTTGCGGAAGGATTGGCGGCGTTAATTTCGCCTCGGAGTATGCCTATACACCGTCGCCTTATTGCCTGGCCACTGCCCCATTCTCAACTTTTTCAGCAGGCCCGAAGTACTAGTCCCCCCAGCGGCTTGCCACAAAAAAAGGCGCGCGGTTCGAACCGCGCGCCTTGAATTGTCCCTTTTGGAGGAAAAAGGGGGAAATTACATCATTCCGCCCATTCCGCCCATGCCACCCATTCCGCCGCCGGCCGGCATCGGGGCTTCCTTTTCCGGAACCTCGGTAACCAGGCACTCCGTGGTGAGTAGCAACCCGGCGATAGAAGCCGCATTCTGCAACGCCGAGCGCGTGACCTTTGTAGGATCGAGTATGCCACTCTTGAGCATGTCCACGTACTGACCGCTCGCAACGTCAAACCCCTCGGAATCCTTGCGGTTTTTGACTTCCCGCACAATCACGCTACCCTCGTAACCGCCATTGGCGCTGAGTTGACGTAGGGGCTCTTCGATAGCCCTCAAGACGATATCGGCGCCAATCGCCTCGTCGCCCTCGAGTTTGAGACTTTCCATCGCCTTGGAGGCCCGCAGGAGAGCCACGCCGCCGCCAGGGACTATTCCCTCTTCGACAGCCGCCCTGGTGGCGTGCAAAGCGTCCTCGACGCGTGCCTTCTTTTCCTTCATCTCGGTCTCGGTAGCCGCACCAACGTTGATGACAGCCACACCGCCAGCCAACTTCGCAAGGCGCTCTTGGAGTTTCTCGCGGTCGTAGTCGGACGTGGTTTCCTCTATTTGTCTACGAATCTGGTTGACACGCCCCATGATGGCGGACTGCTTGCCAGCACCCTCCACGATAGTAGTGGTTTCTTTATCGATTGTTACGCGTTTGGCGTTACCGAGCTGGTCAACACTGACGTTCTCAAGCTTGATGCCAAGATCTTCCGTGATGCAGGTGCCGCCGGTCAGGATGGCGATATCCTCGAGCATAGCTTTTCTACGATCGCCGAATCCAGGTGCCTTGACCGCGCATACATTGAGGGTACCGCGGATCTTATTGACAACCAGCGTGGCAAGAGCCTCGCCCTCGACATCCTCGGCGATGATGAGGAATGGCTTGCCTTGCTTGGCCACGTTTTGCAGCAAAGGCAACATATCGTTGAGATTGCTGATTTTCTTCTCGTGGATGAGGATCAGGCAATCATCAAGAACGGCCTCCATGCTTTCCGCGTCAGTCGCGAAATAAGGGGAGAGATACCCCTTGTCGAACTGCATACCTTCCACAACGTCAAGAGTGGTTTCGATGGTCTTGGCTTCCTCGACGGTGATTGTGCCATCTTTGCCCACCTTGTCCATGGCGTCGGCAATGATATTTCCGATGGTCGAATCGCCATTGGCGGATATTCTCGCGACTTGCGCGACCTGCTCGCGGCCACTGACCTTCTCGCTAAGCTTAGCGAGAGCACCCACGCCAGCCTCGACGGCCTTGTCTATGCCGCGCTTCAAGCTCATTGGATTGGCCCCAGCCGTGACGTTCTTAAGCCCTTGCTTGTAAATAGCCTCGGCCAAAACGGTGGCGGTGGTTGTACCGTCGCCAGCGACATCAGATGTCTTGCTAGCCACTTCCTTGACCATTTGAGCGCCCATATTCTGGAACGGATCTTCCAGTTCGACCTCTTTCGCCACGGTAACGCCATCCTTGGTGACCGTGGGGGAACCGAACTTCTTGTCCAAAACCACATTGCGCCCCTTGGGCCCCAGCGTGGCCTTGACGGCCTTGCTCAACTGCTCGACTCCGGAAAGAATCTCGCGGCGAGCTTTGTCATCGAATAAAAGTTGTTTAGCTGCCATCTCTCTTAACTCCTTTCAAAGTTTTTGGTGTTCGCGTACGCACCACCCGTTCAGCCCACGATAGCGAGTATGTCGCTCGAACTGAGGATTTTGTACTCCTTGTCGTCGTATTTGACATCGGTCCCGCCATATTTACTCGTCAGGACAATGTCTCCGACCTTGACATCAAACGGGATTTTCTTCCCGTCGTCGTCCGTCTTGCCAGTGCCGAGAGCGACAACCTTGGCCTCTTGGGGCTTCTCCTTGGCGCTATCGGGAATCACGATTCCTCCCTTAACCTGCTCGCTCTCCTCGAGCGACTCCACCAGGACGCGATCGCCCAAAGGCTGGATCTTGACTTTCGCCATGCTTTCCTCCTTTTTTATTTCCTGAAAAACCTTAACACACTCACCCACGCCATGTCAGCAGAAAACCTGAAGCCCTGCCAACAACGAGGCTCCGCCCGTACTAGCAATAGGCGTGCCAAACAAGCCAAACACATCCACAACAATATGATAATCAAGATATTGCAAATTTAACGCCATGTTTGAGCAATGGTGAAAATATGGCATCGACCGCCCCCACGCGCAACTCTTGGTGTCAAAATGACACAAGATTCCCCTAAAGATGCCAGAGTCCTAGGTCGCCGCGCCCATTTCCTTGAACGTTTGACATTCCGCCGGGCAAGGCTATCTTCCGCGTTCGCGTTGGACGCGGCCAGGCTCCCGCAAGCGGGACAGGGCATAGCTCCTAGCCTGGCGGTGGGGGAATCGGGAGGACCGATTTCCCGTCGGAGTTCGAGGAGAACGCTGATGGTCCATTTTGCAGTGGCAACATTATCGAGCAACAACAACAATGGCAACAACAACAGAGCAAGTGTCGATGGAGCAAAGCGATTCCAGTTTTTTGGATCTCGTGAATATGCCGTCGATGGAAGAGCTCCTGGAAGATTCGGTCCAGGATGATTTCAAGGAAGGGACTATCATAGAGGGCAAGGTGGCGGAAAAACGCGACTCGGGTGTCCTCGTGGATATAGGCTACAAGGCGGAAGGATTTATTCCATCCGATGATTTTGACGACTTCGGCTCCGTAAACGTCGGCGACAAGATAGATGTCTACCTCGAGGAGCTCGAGGACGACAACAGCATGCCAGTGATAAGCGCTCGCAAGGCGATATTCCACCGGGCCTGGGAGAAGATCACCACCGGACACAAGGAAGGCAGTGTCATAAAGGGTGTCATGAAGAACCGCGTCCGTGGCGGAGTCACGGTGGATGTCATGGGCATCGAAGCGTTCCTTCCAGGATCGCAGATAGATGTCACTCCGGTACGCAACGTGGAAGACTACCTGGGCAAGGAGTTCGAGTTCAAAATCCTCAAAATAAACGAGGAGCGCCGCAACATAGTTCTCTCCAGACGCGAACTTCTCGAAGAGGATTTGGCGGAGAAACGCGCCGCTATTTTGGAAAGCATAGAACCTGGGCAAAGACGTGTCGGCGTGGTGAAGAACCTAACCGATTTCGGTGCGTTCATCGATTTGGGCGGCATGGACGGATTGCTTCACATAACCGACATGTCATGGGGCCGCGTCTCCCATCCTTCCGAAATGCTCGAGGTGGGACAGGAGGCGGAAGTCGTCATCTTGGCGGTGGACCCCGAACGCGGACGCATATCCCTGGGTCTCAAACAAAAAACGGAAAACCCCTGGGAAAAGGTGGAGGAACGGTATCCTATCGGCTCCAGAGTGAAGGGGCGTATCGTGAACATCATGCCTTACGGCGCTTTCATGGAAATAGAGGAAGGCGTGGAAGGATTGATTCACGTGTCCGAAATGTCCTGGACGAAACGCGTCACCAAGGCCGGCGACATCCTCAGCGTCGGAGACGAGGTGGAAGCCGTGGTCCTAGATGTCAACAGGGATAAAAAGAAAATATCCCTGGGTCTTCGCCAGACCGAACGCAATCCATGGGAGGAACTAGCGGAAAAGTATCCCTCGGGAACTCGGATAAGAGGCAAGGTCAGGAATATGACCAGCTACGGCGCTTTCGTGGAAATCGAGAACGATATCGATGGTATGATCCACATCTCGGACATGTCCTGGACAAGGAAAATCAACAATCCCAATGAAATTCTCAAGGTGGGCGACGAGATCGACGCGGTCATACTCGACATCGACCCCGAACAGCAAAGAATTTCCTTGGGAATGAAGCAGGTCGAAAACGACCCTTGGGAAAACATCGACACTCTATACAAGGAAGGCGACATCGTCCGCGGGAAAATAGCCAAAATCACCGCGTTCGGTGCGTTCGTCGAGTTGTCCCACAAAATCGACGGTCTGATCCACATATCGCAGATCAGCAAGGAACGTGTCGAGAAGGTGAAAGACGTCCTCTCGATCGGCGACGAGGTCGAAGCACGCGTCATAAAGGTGGACAAGGACGAGCGCAGGGTTGGGCTCAGCATCAAGGCCGTGGATCAAGAGATGACCGACGCCGAACTCAAAGCTGTCGATTACGAAGTCTCCCAGGCGCTCAGCGGCGCCGTGGTCGACATGGGCGAGGCGTTCGACGACGCCTTGAACGTTGTCGAGGAACGCTTGGCGAAAAGCAAAAAGGACTCCGCCAAAGACGAGGAGCCGAAAGAGGAACCCGTCAAGGACGAGGACAAAGCGGAGCCGGAAGCCTCCGCCGCGGAAGTCGCGGAAGTTGCCGAGACCGCAGAAGAGACAATCGAGGAGCCTGCGGAAGTCACGGAAGTTGCGGAAGAGGCAACTGAGGGCTCTAAGAAACCCGAGGCAACCGAAGAATCCGAACAGTCCAAAGAGGATTCCAAATAAGTCCCAGCTAGCATGAACCCTAAGGCGGGGCGCCAACACTGGCGTCCCGCTTTTTTTTACGCCCTGAATAATGGGCAAATCACAGAATCGCGGCATTATTTTCCGCAAAGCTATAATAGTCGCTTCTATTGAAGATTATATGATCAAGTAGATTTATCCCCAGTATCTTGCCAGCGTCTCTTATAGACTCAGTTATCGCAATATCTTCTTCGCTTGGGTTCAGCGAACCTTCAGGATGATTATGTGCGATAATAACAGCGGATGCTCTTTCCGCAATAACATCGGCAAAAACGGCTCTTCCGCAGTTTTAGTGGGTAAAAAGGCGGAATTTGTCGGAACCTCTCCAGAGTCAAGCTGTTTTCAGCATAACGGCTTCGCCGCCCTCCGCGTCGCTACGGGACTTATATGAAAACAGCTTGACTTGTGCGAGAACCCGCCAGGT
>WFSE01000177.1 GCA_015486135.1 Lentisphaeria bacterium | reverse complement strand
GGTTAGGGCGTATCTTCTAAAAGAGCAGTTCCACAAGTTCTGGGAGTACAATAGTCCGACTTGGGCGGGGAAATTCCTCGACGCATGGACGAGGCAGGTCATGTACTCTAATATTGAACCGATGAAGGACGTGGCGAAAATGCTTCGAAGGCACCGGGAGTTAATCCTCTATTATTTCAGGGTGCGGAAGCGGTACAACAACGGAATTGTGGAAGGATTGAACCTGAAAATGAAACTGACCGTCAGAAAATCTTACGGATTCAGGTCCTTCAAAGTGATAGAAACGGCCCTGTATCATCAACTAGGAGACCTGCCGGAGCCAGAATTCACCCATGATTTCTGGTGACGAGGCAAAATTATTTTAAGGGATTCAGTCTCTATTTTTGAATATAAGTTAACGAAGAAGGCGAAGTGAGTTAGGGAGAGGTTAGGCCTTGGAGCGAAAATAAAGAATTCACCATTCGCCATCACAAAGTTACGGCGTGGCATGCCCGCTTTGCTGGAGACACGGAGAAGTTAAGAACACGGAGATTGCGTGAATTGGCCATGCCGAATCCCGGCCTGACAAATTCACCCGACGACTTTGATTGGAGAAGAAGTGGGAAGGTTTTTACCACGCAGGGCTCACTGAATAATTGGCAAGTGCCTCATTTTCATTGGGTTAAATGCCTTTTCAATGGTGTCATCCCCAAGGGTTTTGCGAGATTTGCCCTCGGCAGTCCCGACTTTTTCAGCAATTCCTATCTAGTCCACTAGGGATTTATGGCGGCTATGGATCTTTTGAACGTTCTCGACCAACCGTCTAGCGGCGGCCTCTTGAGACAGGTATTTATACGCTTGATTAAAGTTGTGGACGATGATTTTCCTCCGCGTTTCGGGGTCAAGAACCTCATCGATCCACTCGAGAAGGTTGTCCATGTACGCGATTCCTGAAAGATCGACACCGGACAACTGGTCCGCCAATCCGGTTTCGAGGAGACTGGAGATTCCCGAAAAATCCATACCATAAGCATCGATATCCATTTCCTCGGTCAGCGTTTTGAAGGAGTTCAGGCTAACGCTCATAAAGAACGGGATACATGTGGCAGCCATTTCATTCAGGGCGTTCTCCCACCCTCCAGCGGCGCTCGCCACCACGCCCACCGTGTTCAAAGCGGCGAAATTTCTGTAAGCGTAATCCAATTTCTCCGGAGTGAAATCCTCGCCCAAGTAAACGTATTGCACTCCCATGGCGTTGGCGAATCTCACGGTCTCCAGGAAGTACTCCTTGTCGTCGGAGTCGGGGTGCGTCACGACGAACACCACCGGTTTGTTTCTAGTATTTCCGTACTGGTAGGCCACCAGCATGGCTTCTCTGATTCGTTTTCGATACACTGGTCTGACCGGAGACAGGAACACCACGGCATCGTCCGGGATGGGTACGGTTGAATACTCGTAGCCGTCCTCATCGGCGAAGACGCATTTGGACGCGAGGTAATCAAGGAACCCCTCGTCCGGAGCGTTCGGGATCACCGGGGAGTCGTTGTCGAACTCCAAAAAGTCGGGCATTTCAAAGACATGGTCCGAGTCCACCATATATTTGTAGAGGAAATTCTCGCGTTGTTTGGGGTTCAAAACGATATGGTAGAGGTTGTCCATTCTATATGGGCCTCCGGAGTACTTCTCGTCGAAGCCGTTCGCGGATATCCATTTCAAGACAAAAGGCCTTAGTCTGGCTATTTTCTCCGGGCGTTCCGCATCGGGATCGGCGGCGTGGCTGAGGAACGCTCTATCGGAGTATTCCCCGATTATCTCCCTCAACGCCACGGCGGCGGCTGGCTGCGCGTGTCTCAAGGAAAGGAGGTTGAAAATGATAACGGGTGCGTTGTGTTTCGCCGCCGCTATCATTCCATTCAGTTCCTCCTTCAAAGAGTTTTTGTGTCTTTTGAACAGCTCAATCCACTCTTCGTCTGAAATCCTGTCGGCGGCCGCCGTCTCCGGACCGATAGCGAACTCGTTAGCAAATAATGTTTCGGAGTCGGGATGGTGGAAATCGAGGCGGGGGACGATGGAAACCTTGGCGGGTCCCCGCGGAACGGGCTCCGAACGCTCGTCCCTTCCAGTTATGATATGGACATCCACATCAAGACACTCAGCAAGCATCGCACTGTACTCTTCCACTTGCATCGCCACACCGTCCAATCCACCGGAACGCATAACGATTATGGGCACAGTTAATCTGAGTCCCTGTTCCCGCAACTTGTCTATAAGCGGTGTTTCCAACTTCATACCTTAAACCTCGGGTTAAGCTTCAAATCCTCTACCACTCCAATAGCCATCGCCATCGTCTCAAAATAATCCCGCATCATGGCGAAATTATCGTTTGATGAAAATATCGACGGTTCGAACAAATCCCTACGGCAATCGACGGCAACGAAGACTTTCCCCTCGGTGAACGATAGATACACGTTCGAGCCGGCTTTCAGCACGCCAAGGGCCTTTCTCCGGAAAGCCAACAAGCGTTCCATCATACTTGTCGTCAGGATATAACGGGCTTCGACCTGGTCGTCGCCATAAACCACGAACTCCTTTTCAAACTCGGGATCCTCCAGTTTGACCAATTCCCCTCGGAGCAGGTTCCATTTTTGCATTGTCTGCCCCAAGAACCCGAACATTTTCTGCGCCACGTCCGGCAATACAACCGTCGTGCCATTGAACTTTTTAGGAAAATCCGCCACCAAAAACAAGCCTCTGAAAATTGCGTGATATGTCGCCCTCCCCTTGCCGTCGCGTGTCACGTATTGGGCATCTATCTCCGAAAACTCCAATGCCGCGCCATCCAGAACACCATGGACGTAGTCTTCTCCCTTGTAAACATCAGGCTGCCGTCTAAAAATAGTGCTACGCATAAAATTCCCCATCGAGACGTGCCTGGAGGGATTGTAGTCGAGTCCCTCGTCGATGAATTTCACGATTGATTGTATGATTTCACGTTTGAAATCGTCGGAAAAAGCGGCCGTCGCCGGCTTGATGAAAACGAAGTGCCAGACAATGAAAACCAGAACCCCGGGAATCGGGGCCAAGAGAAACGGAAAGCCAGCGCCAAAGCACACCGCCAGGCCGACGAGCAGAAGCGCGCCGCACGTCAGCCACATTTTGAGCGCCGCCCCCGCCAGCTTCTTGCGGTTTTCCTCGAGCTCGTAGAGAAATCCCCCTAGGTCTTTTTGAAAAAACGATTCGAAATCAGCGAGGCTTTTCATCACTTCTCAAGGGACTTTTTAGACTTTTTGGCCCCCTTTTTGCCCTTGGACGATTTTTTGCCGGATTTTTTCTTCGACGATTTCTTTTTCTTCCCGTCTTCCTCCACCGCGTCGATATCTTTTATTGTAATTCCCTCACCGATGTCGAGTTTTTTGGGCGCTGGGGATGTCTCGTCTTCCTCCATCGCCGATTTGAGGGAATCGGATATCTCATCCTTCGCTTTTTTGAATTCACGTATCCCTTTCCCCAGTCCGCGGGCAACTTCCGGGATCTTCTTCCCCCCGAAGATTAAAAGCACCAACAGGAATATAAGAAGGATCTCACCATATCCAGGCATCGCCACTACCTCCCGTGAAACATTTCAAATCCACCTCAAGCATAATAGCGCCAAAACCCCCATATTGCAAAAAAGCGCCATGCCAATCGTCATTTAACTTCCAAAAACGTGGGAAAGTCGGTCAAGAAGACACCGCCACTCTTCCCCACCGCAACCATGTCCTCCAAGCGGACACCACCCCATTCCGGATAATACAGCCCCGGCTCTATGGTGATGACATCGCCTTCGCGCAATATGTCTTTGGAAAATTCCGAAACACGCGGATTCTCGTGCACATCCAGCCCGACCCCATGTCCCAATCCGTGGAAAAAACCGAAATTAACGCCATCGCGCTTGCCGGTTTCGAATCCATGCCGTTTCAGGATATTCGCCGCATGAACGTGCAACTCCGCGCATGGTATTCCAGCCCGCACCAATCCCTTGGTATCGTCGCGGGCCTCGCGAACAGCGTTGAACGCCTTGACCACCGCCTCGCCGGCCGCTCCCTTCACGAAAGTCCTAGTGATATCCCCATGGTAATCGGTTGCCCCCCGGGGAAATATGTCCACCACGATAGGCTCTCCCGCCAGAATGGGGCCAGCGCCAGCATCATGTGGCCTCGACGCGGCCAACCCGCACGCCACTATGGGACTGTCTCCGCCCCCCCCTCCCCTCAACACAGTGACGGCGATCTCGAATTTGAGCCGCTCGGAAGTCAGCGTTTCCCCTTCGAAGCTCAACACGCCATTCACGTCCACACTGGAATCCGACAATATATCCACCACTCTTCCCATGGCTTTTTCGGCCAAAGCCAATCCCTTTCCCACCGCGGCGATCTCGTCCGCGGACTTCGCGCGTCGTTCCGGGAAAAAAAGTCCCGAAATCGGAACCACCGACAAACCGCGGCACCGCATTTTATCGGCCAACATGCATGGAAACGCGGCGGGCACTCGCCACTCGGCAACTCCAAGCATACGGGATAGGCCGTCCGCCACATCATCTTGCGAGGCGGAGGGCTTTCCCGCGACATCCCCGATTTCAAGGATCTCCAATCCGGGAACGGCCTCCTTCGCAGCCCGATCCGCCTCCAACTTGGAAACCACGACGCCATGGCGTTCTCCAACCGAAAAATACCAAAACGGATCATGTGCATGGAATCCCGACGCATACAAAATATCCGCGTCAACCGCACTGGAAGCGTATAAAAGTTTTCCTTCTTTCATGGCCCCAATATAGGGCTTGCCAAATAATTGGCAATACACGTTCGTGTGGCTTGAATCAAGGCTCGTCCGCCATACGGGTTGAAACCACTGGAAAAGCCTCTATCGTCGCTCGTATTGAAATGGGCAGTATCAAATCCAAAATTCTTTTGCTACGTAAAACGCCGTACGGAGAGTCCAGCGTTATCGCCGCCTGCCTAAGTCCGACCGAGGGACGCGTCGACTTCATGCTGAAAGGAGCTAAACGCGTCAGCTCGAAAAAATTTCCCGTAGCCGACCTATTCCGCGAATTGGACGCCGAATGGAACGAACGCGGAAACTCCACACTGCACACTCCGCGGTCGCTGGAACTCGTCGAGGCGTTCGACAGTATCGCGAATTCGCCCACCGCCTACATAACCGCCTGCTCCCTGTGCGACATGACCCTACGTTCGTCAGTCCCCGGCACCTCCTGTCCCGCTCTTTACGCGGGAATACGGACCGCTTTCCAACGTTTGGCCAATGGCGCTCCCCCCGCGGAAACCGCGCTCCTAGCGGAAATAGTAAACCTCTACGAGCACGGGGTACTTCCAGAGCCTCCGCTCCCGAATGGCGCGACATTGGCGGCGAGACTCGTAGCCGCTGGACGGGGAATCGACCCCATACCGGATTTGGACGAAAACACCTTGGAGGCCCTTTCGTCATGGGCCGGCGCGCTGCTCAAGCAAGAATCCCTCGTCAGAGCCCGCTGAAAAAGTCGGAAACGGACAGAAGGTTGAAACCTCTTTTGACATTCTTTCTCCCCGACGCATAGTATGGATTCGATTCAACTAATTTTCGAACTGGTGGATAAAGCAAATGCTGAAAGAACTGAAGCAAATCGTGGTGGACGCCGAAAAGGCGTTCGCGGAAGCCGCGGACGAGCGGGCGGTCGAGGATGCCCGCGTAGCGTTCCTCGGACGGAAAGGGCGGCTCACCCTCGCCACCGGGGGCATGAAAACGCTCGATCCCTCCGACAGACCAGCCGCCGGAAAAGCGCTGAACGAGGCGAAGAAAAAACTCGCCGCCTTGCTCGAGGAAGCCAAAAAGCGGGTCGCGGAATCCGGAGCGAAAGCCAAAAGCGCGGGAATCGATGTCACATTGCCGGGAAGGCAACGCCGCCTCGGAGCCAAACACCCGGTAACCGCTATGATAGACGATTGCGTGGCGATATTCCGCCGTTTGGGATTCATCGTGGCGGAAGGTCCGGAATTGGAATCCGTCTTCAATAATTTCGACGCGTTGAACACCCCCTCGGACCACCCTTCGCGGGACCCGCGGGACACTTTCTATCTCGCCGATGGACGGCTACTTAGAACGCAGACATCTCCTGTTCAAATACGAGTGATGATGTCCCAAAAACCGCCAGTTAGAATCGTGGCGCCGGGGCGTTGCTTCAGGCGCGACACTCCCGACGCCACCCATAGCATGAATTTCCACCAGATAGAGGGATTGTACGTGGATCGGGATGTCTCGTTGGCGGACCTCAAAAGCGTGCTGGAGGCGTTCGCCCGGGAGATGTTCGGCGAAAAGGCGGCGATTCGTATGCGGCCCCATTTTTTCCCGTTCACCGAGCCAAGTGTCGAATGCGACTTCACATGTGTCATGTGCGCTGGAAAAGGTTGCTCCATATGCAAAAACTCGGGTTGGCTTGAGATCGCCGGCGCGGGCATGGTCGATCCCGCCGTCCTCGAAGCGGTTGGATACGATCCCGAGGAATGGACCGGATTCGCCTTCGGGATGGGTATAGAACGGCTGGCTATGATTAAACACGGCGTTTCCGACATCCGGTATTTCTACGAAAACGATATCCGGTTCCTGCGTCAGTTCCGTTGACGCCGGGAACTCCCGCCCGAGTGGTAGCGGAGGGGCTCTCGATGGCTTTGGCGCTTTTCCTAATCAGTCTTGTCGGCGGGTTGTTTTCCGGCTTGCTTGGCATCGGCGGTGCGGTGGTTTTGATTCCCCTTATGCGCGCGGTTCCGCCTCCCTTGGGCGCTGGCGAACTGACCATGGGGGAGATAGCCGGAATCACGATGATTCAAGTGCTGGCGGCGTCGATAACCGGTTGGCTCACCCATCGACGCGGAGGTCGCGCCCATACTCCAACCATCCTGGCGATGGGAATCCCCCTGGCTTGCGCGGCTTTCGCGGGCGCTTATTGGCGCCCCCCTGAAATACATAGACATATCGTCTTTGGCATTCTCGTAACCTTGGCGCTCGGGATGCTGTTCGGGAAATCGAGAGAAGAGCGCGCCGACCCTCGGGATGGTGATTCCGCGGATTTCGCGCCAAACATTCCTCTCGCTATCCTCCTCGGAGGACTTGTGGGGCTATCCTCGGGGATTGTCGGCGCCGGCGGCGGATTCATTCTTATCCCCTTGATGATAAGGGTGCTCAAAGTCCCGATAAAGATCGCCGTCGGATCGAGCTTGGGTATCATCTTCCTGGGAGCGCTAATGGGGGTCGCCGGAAAAATCGCATCCACGCAAGTCGAATGGAAATATGTTCTTCCCGTCCTTCTGGCATCGGTTCCAGCGTCTATCGTTGGAGCCAAACTCAGCGCCAAAGTCAAGCCGACATACATTAGGCGCGCCCTGTTTACCATGGTGCTCCTCGCCTTCGCCCATACCTGGTGGGATTTGCTCCAACACTCGAGCGACACCGCGGACGCGGCGGGAAAACAAACTAAGAAAATAAACACTCCAGCCGCGACTGAAGAGATGGAACGGGTCCCGGGAAAATGAGATATCGCGAAACACGCGGACTTTTCGTTTCGTGCCACCGGGGCGCGTTGGGCGACTTTATCCTCACATGGCCGACATTGATTCAGGCTAGACAACGCCTTGGAAGCTCTTTTTTCCTCCATTTCGGACGGCCCGAATATTCCCGAGCCGCAGTGAATTTGGGAGTGGTCGACGGGTATAAGGACATCGAATCGCCGCGCTTCACTGAGCTTTTAGAGGGGAATTGGGACTTTGACGAAGAGATTGTTGGCGGGGCGTTTTGGATATCCGAACCGCCAGAAAACGCTCCTGAGAACGTGAAAATCCTGCCGCCATTCCCGCAGCCACCTCCAATCCACATGGCTGGGCGCCATCTGAAATCCTTTTTCGGCGCGGAACCCGCGGACGTGCCATTGGCGTCAACGTTGAACCTTCACCAGTCCCGTCCCGACGAGAAAAAATTCGTCATAATACATCCCGGCAGCGGCGGATTGTCGAAAACACTGCCCCCTAGCTTCCATGTCGAGTTTGGGGGAATTCTCTCGGAACGATTCCAAACCGCGGTTTCGTTCGTTTTGGGGCCAGTGGAACTCGAACGCGGACTCGCCGAGGCGTTTCCTCGTGACAGGACTATTCCGACGCCGACATTGGACGCGCTCACATCCGTAGTCCGAAAGGCTTCCCTATATGTCGGGCATGATTCCGGAGCCACGCATCTCGCCGCATTCATGGGAACCCCGACGGCGGCTATCCACGTAGGCACCAATCCGTCGGAATGGGGAGCGATTGGGAAGAAGGTCATTCATATCGAAGCCACCCAGCAAACTGCCGCTTCGGATGTAGTCAACATTATCAATGCTTGGGTACGTTTTCCCCGCCGGAACGCCCGCATTGGGAGTTCCCGATGTCATGTTCGGGAAGCGTGGAAAAAGTAGCGAGCGTTCTTTCCTCCTCCGTCAACCATCTCCACTTCCCCGTTTCCAGTTCCCCCAGCTTGACATCTCCAACGGATATCCGCCGCAACCGCGAGACACGCGCGCCAGTGGAAGCGACCAATCTGCGAATCTCGCGCTTCTTTCCCTCGGACATGACAAATTTCAACCAGCGCCCCTTTTCGCGCGTCAAAGCCACCGGTTTCAAAAATTCCCCTTCATCCCTAATCCCCTTCCTCAACTCCTCCAATTCGGAATCGGCAAGTTTTTTGCTCGTCTCCACATTGTAGATTTTAAGGACACCGTACCTTGGATGCGCTATTTTATCGGCCCATTCCCCATCGTTGGTCACGAGCACCAGCCCTTCGCTCTCCACGTCGAGTCTGCCCACGGTGAAAAGCCGGACTCCAGGAATATCGACCAAGTCGAAAACCGTTTTCTCCGCGTACGGATCGGAAGCCGAGCACATATATCCAACAGGCTTGTTCAACGCCAAATACACCCTCTCGCCAAGAACTAGAGGCGCCCCCCCGTCCAGAGAGACCAAATCATCACCGCCAACCCGCACCCCGGGAGTATCCACCACGACACCGTTTACCGTCACGCGCCCCGCTAAGATTATCTCCTCGCACTTCCGACGCGAAGCCACACCGCACAACGCCATGAAACGAGCTAAACGCATCGGGAACTCCCAATCTTGTTCTCTACAAATTCTCCTTCCCACATCCATCTCCAAGGGAACCCGAAATTAGGGCCACTAGATCCGGCTGGGACGAAAATTCCAATCGAAGCGTTTCCGGAGCGGGAGTCCCGCGGAAATCGCGAACCGCGGCCAGCAGTGGCACACCGGAAAGAGTGGCTAGTGTTTCGATATTATCGCGTTCCACCGTATCGGGATCCTCCGACATCATATTAACAACCAATCCAGCCACTTCGACTCCGGCCGAACGCATAGCCGCCACAGTTAAAAACGTGTGGTTCAATGTGCCTAATCCCGCTCCCGCCACCACCACCGCCGGAATGTTCAGACGCTTGACGAAATCAAGCGTCGACACCGTCCGCGTCAAAGGCACCATTATCCCTCCGGCCCCCTCGACTATCAATGCGTCGAAACCGCCACTACCGCACAGAGATTCCAGGTCGTCCAGCAAACCACCGACATCTATTTCGACACCTTCCAGTTCGGCCGCCAAATGTGGCGACGCCGGATAGCGGAAAGCCGCTAGCGTCCGCACCGCATGGGGTCTGCTCCCGATCTCAGGGACAAGAGCCGCGACGACATCCATATCCCCATCGCCCTCCGACATTCCCGTTTGGACTGGCTTGACAACCAGCGTGGACATCCCAGTCCCGACGCAAAGCGAAGCCAAGCCGGCAGTCACAATCGTCTTTCCGACATCCGTCCCAGTCCCGGTCACAAAACATTTAAACATATCCCAACATTCCTTAGCGCTTGCCAATTACGCGACACTCTTTCGCATAATTCAAAGGTATCCATCCTTACGAGCCTCGCTCCCTCCCGCCTACGCAATCTCCAACGTGACATGCCGGACTCTACGGAAGAATCGCCCACAGGTCCCGCCACAAGAGGAATCGATTGGCGAGGTTCCGATTTTTTCAGTCGCCCCTATCAATACGGACGCAAAGAGACATCTCCCGAGGACACGCGTTCTTCCACGCCATCGTCCAAGCGTATCAAGAGTTCGCCGGAATCGGCTATATCCGTAGCTATCCCATCAACCGAACGGCCGTTCTCGAACAGGGCGCATACCCGCCGTCCCAGCAAAACGTTGCGCTTCTTCCATTGCTCGTGGAGTTTTTCTGGGGACTCCAACGCCACGGTCCGCCATTCGCAAATATTCTCCCGCAACTCCACAGCGACGGACATTAGATCGAATCGCCCGCCAGTTTCAAGGAAAAGGGAAGTAGTGGGGATGTCACATCCAAGCAAGTCATGCTTGGATGTGTTCACGTTAAGCCCTATTCCAACCACGAATCCATCACCGGCAGCACTTACGGTTTCAACCAGTATCCCCGCGATTTTGAAGAGAACGCCATCGCGCGACGCGCACACGTCGTTAGGCCACTTCACTCCCCATCGCGTGTCCGGAGCCCTAGCCAGGAGCGTTTCCAACGTTCCCAATCCAGCCGCGCCACCAGCGAGAACTGGAGACACCCCCGACAGCTTACAGACATACGTGGCGTAAAGACCGCCTTCCGGAGAAAGCCACCGCCGTCCGCGTCTTCCGCGTCCCGCGGTTTGACGGTTGGCAATCACGAGAACACCGTCGGAAAGCTCCTCGAACGAGCGTATTGCGAATGCGTTTGTAGAGTCGATGTCGCCCAAGCCAATCACTCCGTCGGCACTCATCAAGGCACCTCTATTTCCGCGATGACATGGGAGCGCAGAAAGGGAAAGAATGTTTCGAGCGCCTCCGCTAGAAACCACGAGACCGGGACAATTCTTCTGGCGATGGGAGGTGCCAACGACACCGTACGAAAACGACATTTCCAAGGGGAGAAAAGCTCGCTCACCTCGCGTTTCCCAACCCCTTTGACGTTGGCGTTTTTAGGATTGTCGAACGTGAAATCGTACCAAAGGATTAATCCATCCTTTTTGCATACGCGTTTCATTTCGTCCGCTATTTTCGCTTTAGCGTCGGCATCCGGGATCGACGTGAAAACGGTTGATTGAAACACGACATCGAACGACTCGTCGTCCCAAGGCAACCCTTTGGAGGCGTCCCCGGCACGGATGTCGGCATCGGGATACATGGCGTTCGCCTTGGCGGCCGATTTAGGATCCAGTTCCATACCTGCGTAATTCGCGGAACGCAATCCAAATTTCTGGAACTCCAACACCCATTGCCCGGCACCGCATCCTATCTCCAGGAGCGAACATTGCGAGAATGGCGACTGTCGGCGCCTCACCATACGCTCGATGACACCGCGGATGATTCTTTGCCGTCGTTGCATCACGAAAAGGGCCGCCGGATGCAAGGGGGAATATATATGCGGACACCATTCCAAATCGCCTGTGCCGCTGTCAGTAGCCATCACCCACTCCCGAAAAGCGAACCCAGAAACGCAATAACGGACTCGCCTCCCCCGGATGCGGAAATTATTTGGCCAAGCTCCCCTTTGTCAAACCACATTCCATGTCCCTTGGGGCATTTGTCAATTTCGACAAAACGGTTTTCCGTAGAAGCGGAATCGCCAAGATCGATATCAGCCAAAATCATTTTTTTCGAGCACACTGGACACGGTCTGCGCCCTTTCCCTTTCGCGTTGGCGTTCGATGCCAACGCGGAGGCGACGGGAGAGGGAGCGCCATTCTCGCCAGCGAGCAGCTCCAACTCGCCCTCGTCGAGCCAGATTCCCCCGCATTCATCGCAGAAATCAATCTCTATGTCCTCGTGCTCCAAAACTAGCATTTCCACACGGCATTCGGGGCAAAGCATGGCTTATACCGCTCCTTGGGTGTTGTTGATGCCTCCAATCTCCTCCTCGAGGCACCCATCGCGATGAAAGAACCACATATGAAAAGCGGTATACACGCAAAGCGCTCCGAGAATCATTGGAATAAAAATAGGCAACTTTATACTTGGATCCAATACGGCCTCGGCCGGGTTGACTGGATTGACATACACATCCCTATGTGAATTCACGGAATAATGCGCCGCAAATCGCAACGCGCTGTCCTCGTCACTGGCGTAATAGGAGTCGCTCAAGCCGATGACGCTTGGCGGGAGATATCCAATGGCGTTGTTAAAGTGAGACTCGCCCTTGAACTTGTACTCGTATTTGATATCAGGCACGAATCTAGCCTCAACTCCGTTCCCTACCCCCTCGTCAATCTCGGAAATCCCGGAATCCATAATCCGCCCCTTGACAACAGGCCAGTAGGAACACCTCCACGCTCTAGCCGTATCTCCGACACCGTATACGAGCAAAACGCCCCCTGCGAACAACAACGCCACTATTAGCAATCCATGGAATTTAGAACCAGACATCGCACCTCCGCGAATAGACACCACCCAACCTACGGATGGTTCTCCCAATCTATATCCGACAAAGGCACAAATCAACTAGCGGCGCACTCAGGCGTTGAGTTTGTCGGTAATTTTGGCGGCAATAGCTTCCAAGTCATACGTTCCCGCGTCCAACTGACGCCAATTCCAATGGAACCCGTCGTCAACAGCACGAGGGACCACATGGAGATGAGCATGGAACACAACTTGCCCAGCGCATTGGCCATCGGCCAGATGGAGATTGAAGCCGTCCATATCAAGCGCTCTTTTCATCGCCACCCCCAACCGAGATGCGACCCGGACCATTCTTCCCGCCGTTTCTTCCGGCAACGTTGCGGCTCCGGCGTGATGCTTTTTTGGGATCACCAACGCATGGCCTGGATTTATCGGCGCTATATCCAGGAAAGCGAACACCAGTTCGTCCTCGTATAGCTTGGCGCACGGGATTTTCCCCGACACAATGGAGCAAAAAACACACTCACTCACAAAATCCTCCTTTTCTCCTATTATGCTTCGTCATCGAACGGTGGCGTTTCTCCGATAGTCTCCGCTCGCGGGCCGCGCGCCCGGGCTTCGTTGGCACCCTTTTTCTTTTCCTCGCGGTAACCTCCAAGAGAATAGCGCCCAATCTCCGCAAGGCATCGGCCTTGTTCCGCTCGACGGAGCGGAAGCGGGAAGCCTTGATAACAACCATCCCCTTCGAAGTGGACCGGCTGGAGCGCAACAATTTCTGGCGCGCTCTAGGATGAAGGCTATTGGCGGCGGCCACGTCAAACCTCAAGACTACCGCCGTGGCCACTTTATTCACATTTTGCCCTCCCGGGCCGGAAGAGAGGACATTTGAGAACTCCAGAGCCGAATCCGGTATATCGAATTTCCCCACTTTCATGATTCGCCTCCCTTTCCGCGTTCAGGAACGCCACGCCAATCCACAAACAACCTAAAACCGTTACGCGTGGTCGCTTCCTCCACCACTCCAACCGCCACCCCCTTGATCTCCGCGACCTTAGCGGCGATCAAAGGCAGATGCTTCGAGTGGTTGCGCTTTCCACGGAACGGCACCGGTGCCAGCCACGGAGCATCGGTCTCCAGAAGAAGGTGGCCCAATGGAATCCTCCTCAAGGCATCCCTAACGTTCGAAGCCTTTGGAAAGGTAACGATCCCCGCCATTCCAAACAACGCCCCCAACTCCAAAAACCTGTCGACCCACTCGGGGGTTCCCGTGAAGCAATGAAGGACAAATTCTCCACCGTCGGAGGCGAAATCCGCCAGTATGGAAAAAGCGTCGTTGAAAGCCGAATCGGATGTGTCCTCGCAACGACAATGGACCACGAGAGGCACGGACTCGCGGGACGCCAGTTCTGCGAAAGCGGCAAAAACCGCGCGTTGCGATTTCCTGTCCGAATAATCGTAATAATAATCCAATCCTACCTCTCCGAATGCGGAAAAACCCGGATTCCCCAAAAACTCCGCGTAATCCGTTACCGAGCCACCGTCCCGTCCAACCTCATGGGGATGAATGCCAGCGGCGAACCAGCGCGACACCCCGTCAGCAAATCGACTCGATTCCATGGATGTCCCCATATCCACTCCTGCGGCAAGAATAAACCCCACTCCAGCACCGTCAGCTTCCGCCACATACGCATCCAAAGCGGAATCCGCACTATCAAGATGAAAATGAGTATCAAAAAAAGACATGGTTTTATTATTTCCATAAAAAAATATATATTAACATTGACAACCGTACCAAGTTTCTATATACTATGGTCCGGTGTCGTAGTATCGCAACAATCATTAAGGAGAAAAAATGCCAAACTACACGCAAGTATTGAACGAGGAGATTATGAGGTTGGCCCGTAAAGAGGTCAGAGCCGCTTTTGAGCCTTTGAGCGAAAGAGTTATAGCCCAGAAAAAGACTGTCAGCGCCCTCAAGAAACAGGTTGCCGAGCTCGAATCCAAGCTAACCCGCTTGGAAAAAGATTTGGGATTCGAGGAGCTAATAGATATTTCCAGCGTCAGCGACGAGGAAATCGACAAGTCCAGAATCTCCCCCAAATACGTTTACAACATCAGGAAAAAATTTGATCTTTCCAAGAGGCAGTTGGCGGACTTGCTTGGCGTAACCCAAAATTCCCTATATCTTTGGGAATCCGGCAAGGCCACTCCCCGTAGGGCCGCCAAAGCGAAGTTGATTCAGTTGAGGAAGATGGGAAAACGCGAAGTCAACGCTTTGCTCGACGAGATTGAAAACTGGGAAGTCATGGAGTAGGAAATTCTTCTTGAATCCGATTTCAGCCACCGTCCTCCGGGCGGTGGTTTTTTATTTGACTTTCCTCCATGCCGTCCAACCACTAGCCAGCAATAGGGAAAAACTCGGGTTCAACCGGCAGTTATTCAACAGGCCCTATATACTTTTCTTCCAAGAGGTCCAACTCATTAAGCCAGGCCGCCAAACGGGTGCGCTTGGCATGAACGCATTCCACTGGCCGCAATTCGCAGGAACCATCTATTTTGGTTCCCCCGCAAGGGCCGTTGGAAAGGCCTTTCGGACATGCCATCGGACAGATAAAGTGCGTTTCCGGCAATCGGCATCGCCGGCACGAGGCCAAGCAACCAGTAAGAATGGTTTTGGTTATTTTCCGTTCGCCTGAATACACCTCTCCAGCATCCGACAGCAAGACCCGACTTGTTTTGTATCGAGCCTTCTCCCAAACAGAGGGCTCCAATGGCATAACGCTCGCTGGCTCTCTAACAGTATCAAGGGAATGCTTTAGAGAATTCTGGTATAATTTAAACCGATAATCAGGTGGAGCCATATCCGCTTGGGCCACGTAAGCCGAATATGCGCTGAACCATGCTTGAAACGAGTCAAATTCCTCCAAGGCCGACACTATTTTTGACACGGCCGTGGCAACGTGCTCCGGGGAATCAATTCCGGCTATCTGAACACCGCTGCATCCCACCGCCCTAGCCCCAGCGACCTGGAATTGCAAACGTCGCCATTGAGCTGCAGTGAACTGGCCGGAACCGTGCCGCCCCTCCTCTTTCAATATTTCCTCCAGATGGCGAGATATGTAAATCCCGGGAATATCCCCGCCTAAAATACGATTCAACCTGTCTTGACTAAGAAAGATTGTCCTAGCAATCACAGGCACGACCAACTCCCGGGAGTCCAGGAACCATATGAGATCTCGAAGTTTTACAATGTCCCAGCCAGCTTGGGCAATAAGCAGTTCGGCTCCAAGATTGATTTTTTTTACCAATTTGAAGAATTGCGGAAAAAGACTAGCTGTAAGATACTTAAATGGATTAACCACGCACCCTGGGAAAAAGGCATCCATTTCCGACATAACCTTTATCGCATGTATCGAATCGGAGAAGCGAGGTGAACCGCTATCAGTCTCATATCCGTCGCCCGTAACCGCTACGACATTCCTAAATCCCAACGCACGACGCGACTCCAAAGCCTCGACCATTTCATCCACGGAGCGTCCCCTGCCGCTGACAAAAATGATTGAGGTGTTTTTTAGTTGATCCGGCAACCCCTCACTCGCGAATTCCGCGGCATCGACACCATTAACCGATTCGAGTCTTTCGGTCACGGACACGCCAACAGGGTATTTAGAGGGCGCGGGTATCGCCGCGACAAAATTCCTCATAAGACTCGCGGCCTCTTTACGGTTGTGGGAAGGAGCGTCTATCTCGAAGAGTATTTGAAACGCTCCGCCCCAGAGACGTTCCCGCAAGGGGTTGTCCGCCCCCTCGAAGTCAAAGGAGAATTGTCGACTGGGTTTGTTTCTCATGAAAGAACAAAATAATGCTCCTGTCCATTATTTCCATGCTTGAAACTCTTCCAAAGCGACAAGGTCGGAGCTTGAATCAACCGTGGAGCGTGTTACTTTCATGGTCCCCCTAATATTTACGGAGGGGTGGTCGAGTCTGGTTTAAGGCACCGGTCTTGAAAACCGGCGTACCGCAAGGTACCGTGGGTTCGAATCCCACCCCCTCCGCCATTTCCGCGAAATGGCGTGGAAGCGTTAGCTTCCTTGGGATGAGAACCCACGGTCGTTCCCGAGCGAGGCATTCCGAGCGACGATTCTCGAGCCTGTCTAAAGGAAATTAGAGGCAAAAATGGTCGGGATGAGAGGATTTCCTTCGCTACGCTTCGGGGCAGACTCGCTACGCTCGCTTAGTCGAACCCGGAGTTTCTCATCCTCTCAAGAGAAAGTCGGGGAGGAAAAAAATGGTCGGGATGAGAGGATTCGAACCTCCGACCTTTTGACCCCCAGTCAAACGCGCTAACCAGACTGCGCTACATCCCGATATCAGGGAAGTAAAATGTGTCATGCTGGCGATTTTTCAAGGAGGAAGAGAATAACATTTAGTTAGGGCATAAATCATGCGGCACCTATTTGTCGGACACCTTTATGGTCACCAAAAGGTATCCGTCATTATCGCCATAATCGCTCCATTCAAAAGGGCCAAAATACAATATGCCACTGTTTTCCGCCTTGAAAACGACATGCCTACCAGCTGGATATATCTTGCCGCCAATTTTAGCCAACAGACTCCCCGGCTTCATATCTCGAGCACCCTTGACTCTTTTCATAACAAATTTAGGCAACCGAAACCGAGATTTATAGTTTCTATCATGTTTACCGGAATTTCCCTTGTCCAACATCGTCATGATCGACACATTGTCGAATCCATCAGCGTCGGTATACGGGAAGTCGCTCCCCTTACCAAGAGTCCAAACGCGTTTCGCCTCCACCCGTATGACTTTTCCCGCTTTAACCTTTATCCAGGAATCGGTCCAAGGCTCGCTAGCGAGAACCTTTATAGTTTTCTCCACATTTCCGATAGAGTACCTAGGATCCTTAGGATCCAACTCGAAGTATGGCATTGTGGAGAATTTCTTCAAAAGCAACTTATCAAGACTCACCTCCTCGCCGGCATCCTCGAACTTCATCAGCATAATCAGAGCGTTGGGATTATCCGGCTCGAAGAGCCGAATTATGGAGGCGTAAACAGCGCACAAGTGCCTGTCTCTGATATTATTGTTCTTTTCCAAAGTCTTCAGTCGTTTTTTCAGGCAATAGACGAACTCCGCCTCTCCCACCCCCTGCTGAGTCGGGGGTTTTATCTGCACGTTGTATTTGAGTTTGCCCCTCAGCAAGAGGAGCGGCTCGTATTCCGGATAAATATGATGGGCCAACTTGGCGAGTATATTGCCTATTTTATCTCTTTTATCCTTCGCCAACCGAGTTTGCGCTATTATCGTGGCGTCCACAGCTATGGCCCTTTCGCTGTCAAACTTCTCGATATCCGAAGTCTTGCTTCCAGCTGAAAAGGCTTGAAAAAGAGGAAACAGGCAAACGAGAACCAAAAAAGCTCGCACCCACCCTCTCCTTGCCATCATTGCTGGGGGTTTCTGAATAATTGGCAAGCGCCTAATTTTCATTGGGTTAATCCTATTTTAACGATGCTATCTTCAAGGTTTTAGGAGTGACCCTCCCAAAATTCTTGGAGATGAGTAACGATTTAAGGGACTTGCCAATTCCGCTACACACGTTCGTGTGACTTAATGGGGGCCCTTCCTTCCGAACTTCGCTCACTCCAAGCGTTGCGTAAGGACTGGAACTCCCCGCCATAGCTTTACGCACAGGCGGAAGCCTTAGCGAAGGCGAAGCCACCGGACCTGTTCGACTTTTTCAGCAAACCCTTGTTTGCAAATCCACACCTCGCTCTTTCGCGTACCAATCAACCATTCGTGAAAACTTTAGAGACAAATCCAGTTGAATTTCCTCATCCAACCGTTAATATTTCCACTCTTCAAGCAGGCTTCCAAGCCCGCCTGACGACGAGCCAATGTAGCTCAGTTGGTAGAGCAATTCACTCGTAATGAATAGGTCACCGGTTCGAATCCGGTCATTGGCTCCAGTTCTTCAGCCCAAAAACACCATGCGGGAAAAGCAACCTAATCGCACAACAAACGATCGCGTCACACTTCACGCCAAAATGGATGAGCCATCTCTAGTCTTTATAGAAGTTGGTCGATTCGTATTCCGTAACCACGGCCGGTAGCTGCTTGCATTTAACGTTAGCGCCAAAGCGCACGTCGCCTTCATGCAAGGCTTTGACAACCACCGTCCAAGTCGCAGTTTTGCCAACAGGCAAAGACCTAAGCAAGCTAAATACGACCTTTTTATCCTGAAGTTTTCCAGTTGGCATGGATTTAACATAGCGCATCGAACCTTCCAAGAGACATTCAACAGAGACGTCAGTGGCCGCTTTCGAGCCCTGGTTTTTGACGTTAATGGTGTAAACAGCGTTCTCACCGACAGCAACCGGGTCAGTCTTGTCGTCGACCCAAAGCAACAAGGCTGGAATGCCTTGGACATCCGTCAGGAACGACTTAGACTGCGGCGACGCGGCAAAGGCACTAACCGTGGCAGTGGCAGCTACTTTCATAATTTTAGCCGCCTCCACGGTAGCGGAGAAATCCTTGGTCGCTTTCGGGGGGAGTGTACCCAAATCCCACTTTACCGTGGAACCATCGCATTTGCCTCCCTCCGTCGCCGAAAGGAACTTGACTCCGTTAGAAAGATCCAACGTGGCCTTGAAATCGCGCGCCTCTCCATCGCCGGTGTTCGTGACTTTTAAATTGTAGCGTATCTTGTTCCCCTTGTAACGCATACCCGGAGCACTACCGACAAGCGACAATTTGGGTTGAGTCACAATCGTTATCAATTTGGCCGAAGCCGTGACCCCATCATTAGCCTTAACAATGAAATTGTTAACGAGCCTACCAGTTTTTACCGCTTTGAGGGGAACCCTGAACACCTTACGGTCTCCCGGATGCAACGGAGGAATCAAAGCCACAAGCTTCTTAGTGTCGCCAGCCATCAATCCATCGAGGGTATGAGTCAACTTCGCATCCAGCACAGTTGCCGTTCCGTCGTTTCTGAAGGTCATCAACACTGGAAACGTCTCGGATAGAATAACGTTTTTCTTGGCCTCGATCGTAAATTGCAAAGATGGATTAACCACCTCCATTATGGCGTTCATCTGTCCGAGATGAAAAATCAGGTTGGCATTACCCCTGTGGACGATTTTTCCAGGCTTAGTAGCTTTTCCCGTAATTGAAATCGTCAATTTCTGGCCAGGCTCCATGACCCCGATATCCCAAGTGAGCTCCCTCCCGCCTCTCTTCGTGGTAACCGGATGCACTCGTACAAGCTCGAATCCCGGAGGTAATTTCTCCTCCAAGGTTATCTCGTCGAGTCTGTAATGGGCGCGGTTGGTTATTTTCAACTCGTATGTGTATTCCTTGTTGGGTCGTACGGTCTTAGGAACTCTGCGCTCGATAAGCAGTTTCGCTTCCGAAGGAGTTTTAGCCGTGGAAGGATAACCTTTCCAAGAATAACTCATCTCCCCGCCCATGCACAGCGAGACCAGCGATACCGACACCAATGCGGCACCGATTGTCTTACTCAAAATAGTCATTTGTCTGTTCCTCTGTTGTTGGACTCTAACTTTTGGCCTCATTTATAGAGGTGGGTTGACTCAATAATATCGACATCGCGATTCAATTGCGCGCTTCTAACCGTGGTTTTGAAGCGGATGTCTCCAGCTTCGACAGCCTTGGCCACAACGAACCATTTCGCTCTCTCATGTGGGCTCAGCGCGGGCAAAGGCTCGAATACGATCATACCGCCGGACTCCTTGCCCTTCGTCGCTCCAGAGCAACTGACGAACTGCAACTGCTTGGGAAGCTTGCACTTGATAACTATATCCGTGGAATCCAGAGAACCGGTATTATCCGCTATAATCGTGTATGTAGTGGTGTCTCCGATTGGCACGGGGTCCTCGTCCACAACCGTTGTCAACAGCCCGGCGATACCCTTGATATCCGCATTCATGGCAGTGGAGACCTTGTCGGCCGCTTTCGCCTCCGCCTCCGCCTCCGCATGGGCCATTGTTATTTCCTTAAATATAACTTTGGCTATAACCTTTTTAGAGGCCCCTGGGATAAGGGAAGGCAACCTCCAAACAACCTTTTTCCCCATAGAGCGTCCGCCCTCGTCCGCAGACTTGAGCGCCACCCCGGCGGGAAGCGACAGCCGAACGACAAGGTCGTCCGCGGGGGCGGTTCCCGTGTTTGACACGGTCAAGATATACGCGCCAGCGTTACCCACGAAATGTTGTTTTCCCGGGATTTTGCCTTTCAGCGTCAGCACTGGCTTGGTTATGCTCAAGCTAGCCTTAGCCTCGGCAGAAACACCCTCGTCCGCAACGGCGCGCATAACCAAGACGTACGGCTGGCCCTTCTCGCTCACTGCCACACCCTTCAGGTCAATAGTGAACCCTCTCGTGGCGTTCGGAGCCAAGGTGCCAATTCCCTTTTCTATCCGACTTTTCCCCTCGTAGGTCAACAGCCCTTTGGGTAAAGTGTAGACCAACCTAGCATTAACCACTGGTGCCTCTCCAACGTTCTTGAATGTTAGCTTCATGGGAATCCGCATTCCTATGAGAGCCGTTTCCGGCGCGGACACCATGAACTTAAGACTGGGTTGTATGACGTGTACGGTGGACGCGAAATCGCTATCGGTAGCGACTTTGAATTTAAGAGATGTTTCTCCGGAGTAGCGAATAATCCCCACCGTGGCGTTGGCCGGTTTCCCAGTGACGACGATCTCGCGTTTCTCCCTCGGCCCCATCCTCCCCAAGTTCCAAACAAGAGCGGTCTCTCTGGATGCGGGTGCGGGAACCGCCTTCACATAACGGAACCCGGCAGGACGCTTTTCCGTCACGACAACGTCGTCTATCGCGTACTTAGCGTTATTCCGGACCGTTATGCGAAATTTAAACGTCTGCAGGGGGCGGACCGACTTCGGCACCATTTTCTCCACCAGTATTTCGGCATCCTGTGGAGAATCGACGGGTTGTGGAAATCCCCGCCATACGTAGCTCATATTGGAATCTCCACTAATTGAGCTAGTGGAATTCGTGCTCCCCTTTTTGTTTTGAGTCCAGCACCCCACCAATGCCAGCGCCATTACAGACGCAATCAGCAAGCGCTGGAGCCCTGTTTTTTTCGAATCAGGTCCCATTTTAGCAACCCCTTTTGTTGACAACTTACAAACGATTAATCGATATCGATGCCTAGTGGCATATTCCCTCAATTCACACCGTCACCATAAACATCACTACAGTGAATTTCAACTATAACCCGCCCTACCGCTTTTTGAAGCGAAAACAAGAAAAAATCGAAAAAAAAGCTGAAAAGCGTACGCAGAGGTGTCGCCACCACGAAATGTCATCGTCCCTCACAACAAGCCAGCTGAAATTTTCCAGCCAACGCTCTAGCCTCGGAATCAGCTGCTAAAACGGATTCCAGGCTTTTCCCTCCAGAGCTCCAATCGCGCGCGTTCAAAGTTTCCTCTACAATTTTCCATATATCGTGAAATCGCAAGCGCCCAGAGACAAAACCGGCCACCGCGACTTCGTTGGCGGCGTTCAGCGCGGTACCCGCGCTTCCGCCCGCTCGGAGTACCTCTTTGGCAAAACGCAAGGAAGGGAACCTCGTCTCGTCCGGGAGTTCGAAAGCCAACGAAGCCATATCCTTCAATCCGATAGTAGGCAACGAGTTTGGTAGTGTTTCAGGCCATGTAAGCGCCCTAACGATCGGGAACCTCATGTCGGGCACGCTCATTTGGGCTAGGATCGTACCATCTTTAAACTCCACCATGGAATGGACCACGGATTGCCTATGCACAAGAACGTCTATTTTATCCGCCGGGAATCCAAAGAGATGGCTAGCCTCGATAATCTCCAGAGCCTTGTTCATCAAAGTTGCCGAATCGATGGATATTTTCGTTCCCATATTCCAAGTAGGATGAGCGAGAGCGTCGTCCACCGTGGCGCGCTCCATCTCCTCGCTAGTCCAATCCAGGAACGGGCCGCCGCTAGCGGTAAGAACGATCCTAGCCACCGCGTCCCCCCCCCGCCCCCGCAGGCACTGCGCCACGGCGCTATGCTCGCTATCGATTGGAATAATTTCCACCCCATGCTTTCCAGCCTCCGCCATAACGAGGCTCCCAGCCATAACCAGCGCCTCCTTGCTGGCAAGGGCCAAGGTTTTTCCCGCTTTCACCGATTCCAACACCGGGCGCAGGGATGGAGCCCCCACGATAGCGCACAACACAAGATCGACCTCGGGCCTAGTCGCGAGTTCCACCATGGCATCCTCGCCGGCTAGAATCTCGCATTTGGAGGGAAGAAGCTCCTTGGCCGCCTCCGCCGCCGCGGGATCTGCGATAGCCACCAAGCCACACCCAAGCTCCCCGGCCTGCTCGACCACGCGCACATGGTTGGAACCAACCCCCAGTCCAACAACACTGATTTTACCGGAAAGGCTTTTAGCCGCCAGAACAGCGTTTTCCCCAACCGACCCAGTAGAACCGAGAATTACAATATTCCGCCCCTCGCTCATCGCCCGTTTCCCCGTCCGGAACGCCCTTCCTTAGGGACGCTGATGGTCCCCCGTGGCAACGGACCGTATTTCCTCCTGAGCTCGCGGTTGGGTATTACGAACGCTCCAAGCGGCACGAGTCTGGTCCCGGCAGCACGCATGTTTGGGGGACCCAAAAACCTCACTCTAGGATATTCACGGCGTTTTCCCTCGCCACGGCTATCCCTCACCACCCTCTCTTTCGGCGAAGAGCAACCAACGAGAAAGAAACAAACCACCAAACAATAAAAAAACACCGTTTTCATCGGAGCCTCCATTGGGCACCATCGTCAGATATCACACTCTGACATCATCTTCTCTAACGGAGGGACGCGCCGATTCGCCGTATTTCATCAGCAACGGCCTAACCTTCCCCAAGATGAACTCCACGACCTGCTCGGGAGCCCTGCCCACGAACGCCTTGGGATCCATTATCTCGTCGAACGACTCCGCCACGGGAGCAAACCTGGGATCGCTTCCCAGCCGCTCCAACAAGTCATTGACGCGTCCCTCCTTGAGCTCCACCACAGCCGCCATCGAGTGCTCGCGGATAGCTTCATGCAACTCCTGTCGGTCGCCACCCGCCTTCACTGCCGCCATAAGAATGTTCTCCGTAGCCATGAAAGGCAACTCGTTCCGGACTCTGGCCGCAATCATTTTCGGCCATACCACCAACCCGGACATGACATTCGCCACAAGCGCCAAAATTGCATCCACCGCTAAAAACGCCTCGGGAAGAACTATCCTCCGGTTGGCCGAATCGTCCAACGTCCGCTCGAACCATTGCGTCGCATGCGTGTTCGCACAGTTGGCCGGCAAGGAAATCACCAGTCTCGCAAGAGCGCACACTCGCTCGCAACGCATCGGATTACGCTTGTACGCCATGGCGCTGGAACCTATCTGCTTGCCACCGAACGGCTCCTCGACCTCCCGCAGATTAGAAAGCAACCGAATATCGCAGGCAAATTTATGCGCGGACTGCGCGACTCCGGACAGGAGCGACAGCACCCTGTAATCTATTTTCCTCGTGTATGTTTGCCCGCAAACGTCCAGGATTCTCTCAAACCCCATGTCCTCCGCCACGAGTCTTTCCAACTCCACCACCTTGGAGTGGTCGCCGTCGAACAGCGCCAGGAAACTGGCCTGCGTCCCGGTAGTCCCCTTTACACTCCTGGCAGGAAGGCTCGCGGCAAGCTCCTCGAACGCCTCCAAGTCCATCAGGAAATCTTGCAGATACAACGAGAACCGCTTCCCCACCGTTGTCAGCTGGGCGGGCTGATAATGCGTGAAACCCAATGTCGGAAGGTCCTTGTGCCTCTCCGCGAAATCGGCGAAAAGAGAGACAACCCCCACCAGTCCGTCCCGAACCTCCTCGAGCGAACGGCGTATCTGTATCAACTCCGTGTTGTCCGTGACGAAACAACTCGTCGCCCCCAGGTGGATTATCGGGGCCGCCTCGGGGCACGCCTCCGCCAGAAGCCGGACATGGCTCATCACGTCGTGGCGCGTCTCTCGTTCAATCTCGGCCGCCCTGGCGAAGTCCAGATCATCGAGATGCGCCTCCAGCCCCTTGATCTGGGCGTCGGTTATCGGCAGACCCAATTTTTTCTCGGCCTTGGCGAGAGCCAACCACAATCGACGCCAAGTCCGATGTTTGGTGGACGGAGACCATATCTCGAGCATACGTCGTCCAGCGTAGCGGTCCACTAAAGGGTTCCTGTAAGTTTTCATGTCGTCCGGCATCGAAATTCTCCTAGTAAAATTGCTTCCAATCGACGGTGGAATCACCCCCCGCCGGATTTCCCCCTGAAATCCCCGCAGTCGTCCATCGGGTTCACATCCTTGCCATGGAGAGAACACCGCGACAGAAAAGGGTGCGATATAAAGTGGGCGCAATCGCGACAAAAACGACTTTCCTCGTCCAACGCTTCCAATCTCTTCCCGTCTTCGATACCCACTCCCAAAAAACTGGCGGCTCGCTCGGTCGCCTTTGGAGACGCGCCCCCAGCACCACCGACATCACTCCCGCCAAACGGGACCGGCGCGATTTCAGCACCGCACGCCGAACAGGCGAAAACCTCCCCTTTCTTAGTCCAGCCGTCCATGACAGACTTGCTCACCACGAAGGTGTCGCGTCCGCAATTCCCGCAATGTATGTCGTCGCCTTGACGCATGGCATTGTCCTCCAAAAGGCGTTTCACACGAACCACGCTCCCAGCTCAAATGTAAAAGCCTGTTTACCCGGAGTCAACGCGAAGACGACAATAATCCTCGTTTTTCGATGGGCACACTCGGCAACCCCCAAGCCACCAACACATAACACCCTAACCATAAACATGTTACAAGCCAACGCCCGACCAAAACTATTTTCTTTGCCACTGGGTTGCAATAATTGAGGCTTGGAGTAAGTTACCCGCTCCCGGCTTGCGGTGTGGCGAAATATCGCCGCTATAGAGACGTTTTTTCGGGATACTGGAAGCGGGCGGATAACTGGCATCCGCCGGCATGTGCTCCGGGCGTTTCGGAGCAAGAACAATCTGGAAGTTTATTGTCCGTAAAAACAAGGAAGTTACATGGTAAGGATACGTCTGAAAAGGACTGGCACTAGGAATCTGCCGTGCTACAGGGTTGTCGTTGTCGACCAACGCGCCACTCGCGACGGTAAGACAATCGAGGAAATCGGCTTCTACGATCCGCGGCGCGACGAGGAGCGCTTGAGTTTGGAGCGTTATGATTATTGGATCGCCCGCGGCGCCCAGCCGAGTGGCACCGCCGCCGATCTCGCTCGCCGTGTCCGCGACCCCAAGGCCGAAGCCGAAAGAGCAAAGAAAGTCGAGGCCAACAAACCAGCCGCACCCGAAAAAGACACTGAGAAAAAGACGGAAACCGAAGAGAGTGGAGCGGAATCGGCCCCCGAATCCGGAGAAAAGACCACAGAGGCCGACACCGGCGCCTCCGAGGAAGAGAAAGGCAACGACGCAAAAGACACTAAGAAGGACTAACAGAGGCTTTTAGTCATGATATCTAAGCTTTTTGGAATTCTGAAGAAAGACACCGCCGCATCCCCGCCCTCAACCGAGGGGACGACCGTCGAAGGCGGCGCAAAGGGAATCCGGGATTTGGAGCACTTCGTCGATTACGTGGTAAGAGCGTTGGTCGATTCCCCCGACAAAATAGCGGTGTCGGCGGAACCTGACAATAGCCGTACCATAATAAGGGTATCGTGCGCCGAGGAGGATATTGGCAAAATTATCGGCAGAAACGGCAAGACAATATCCGCCATCCGATCGCTCGTAAGTGGCGCGGGAAAGCGGTTGAACAAGAACCTAACCGTGGAAGTTGCCGACTAGCGGGCGGGTCATTGCTAAGGATAGACATAATTACGTTGTTCCCCGAAGTTTTTTTCGGCCCCTTGGGTGCGAGTGTCGTGGACAGGGGAATAAAAAAAGGGTTGCTGGAAATAAACACCATCAACCTTAGGGACTTTGCGGGTGACGCGCGCGGGACCGTGGACGGCAAGGTTTACGGTGGTGGCCCTGGAATGCTGCTAAAGCCGGAGCCCGTTTTCAAGGCTGTGGAAAGTGTCAAGGGCTCCGAATCGCATGTGGTGTTGATGTCGCCGCGCGGGAGCACCTATACGCAAGGAACTGCTGAAAGGTTGGCGGGACGCAGGCATCTAGTATTGATCTGCGGCCATTACGAGGGAGTGGATGAGCGGATAAGAGCGGGGTTGGTCGACGAGGAAATATCGATAGGTGACTACGTGTTGACCAACGGCAACCTGCCCGCCATGGTGGTGGCGGATTCGGTAGCGCGCCTGATTCCGGGAGTTTTAGGCTCCGAGGCGTCGGCAAAGTCGGAGTCTTTCTCCGAACCTGGTGTTTTGGAGTATCCACAGTACACTAGGCCGGAGGAATTCCGCGAAATGCGCGTTCCGGAGGTGTTGTTGTCCGGCAACCATAAGGCGATAGCCGAATGGAGGCGATTGGAAAGCCTCAGGCTTAGCCAGGCAAAACAAGACGAAAACGGCGGGGAACGGTACTTTTAGTCGAAACGCTGGAAATGTCCGGATTGGCGGGATAAGGTTTCCAGTGAAATTTTGAGTTGTGTTGGTTTGCAAATAGAGCGCCCGTTGGAAGGCGCGGAGGAGAGAAAAAATCATGTCCGACAACGTTATGGATAAGCTCAACAAGGCCCAATGCGGCGAGGTCGCCGATTTCAACATAGGCGACACCGTCAAAGTGCACACCAAGATTATCGAGGGCAATAACGAACGAATACAGATATTCAAGGGTATTGTCATCGCCAGAAAGGGTTCGGGTGTCCGAGAGACATTCACCGTCCGCAGAGTAGCGTATGGTGTCGGAATGGAGAGGGTGTTCCCCATCCATTCGCCCCGTGTCGCCAAAATAGAAGTCGAACGCAAAGGTAAAGTGCGCCGGGCGAAGCTCTACTACCTCAGAGACAGGATCGGTAAGGCGGCGCGCGTCAAAGAACGTCGCTAGTAGAACCCTCGAACGGTTGCGAAGCATGAAGGAGGTGCGCCATGGACGTTGACACGGCGCGGCAACATACTATTTCGGTTCTCGTCGAAAACAAATTCGGGGTTCTCGCTAGAGTGGCTGGGCTGTTTAGCGGCAGGGGTTACAACATAGAGTCGTTGGCAGTCAGCGCTACGCACGACCCCAAGGTCTCGAAAATGACCATCGTCACCTCGGGAGACGAGGATGTCATCGAGCAGATAGACCGCCAATTGAACAAGCTTGTCGATGTTATCTGCGTGACCGACTTGGTGTCTGGTGCCTTTTTGGAGAGAGAGCTCGTACTTCTAAAAGTCGGTGTCACATCCCAAACCCGTTCCGACATTATTCAGCTCACGGAAATATTCGGGGGCAAGATTGTGGGAGCCCATCGTGGCGAACTGGCTATCGAACTGGCAGGCAACGGGGATAAAATCGAGAATTTCGTTAACTTGATGTCCGAATTCGATATAATCGAAGTTGTGCGCACGGGCAGAGTGGCTATATCCAGGAATCCAGGGCCCACGGAAAACTACGATAAAATCACTTGACCAAACGGCGTTCGCCCCTCTGGGACGGTGCCATCGACAACGGGAGGTTCCAGTGCCCGAGCGGTACGTCTACAACAGGGTTCTCCTTAAAATCAGCGGAGAAACGCTGAAAGGAAAACTTGATCATGGGTACGACGCCTCCGCCGTGGAAATGGTCGTTGAAAAAGTTGGCGCGCTCGTCGACAGTGGCGTTGAAATAGCCTTGGTTGTGGGAGCTGGCAATATCTGGCGCGGGACGGTGGGAACAAAACTAGGCATGGACCGGGTAACCGCCGACTACATGGGAATGCTCGGCACCGCTATGAACGCTCTTTGCCTCCGGGACGCTTTCTCCGCCGCTGGATTTTCCGTCGAACTCCAATCCGCAATTCCGATGAGCCCCATGTTGCCGACGTTCAACCGTAACAGAGCGTTGAACGCATTGGACGGAGGACGCGTAGTCATATTCGCCGGGGGCACTGGAAGCCCTTTCTTCACTACCGACACCACCGCTGTCCTAAGAGCGTTGGAAATCGGAGCGGAAGCCGTTCTGAAAGCCACAAAAGTGGGCGGGATCTACTCGGAAGACCCAATAAAGCATCCGGACGCCAAACGATTCGACCGGCTGTCGTTTGACGAGGCGTTGGCAAAGCAATTGAAGGTGATGGACTCAACGGCGTTCTCCATGTGCCGAGACAATGATCTCCCAATCCTGGTTTTCGACTTCTTCGCCCCCGGCAGCTTGGAACGGGCTCTTGCCGGAGACGCGTCCGTGGCAACCATTGTCTCATAGCGGCTCCGGTAAAGCACGGCAAGTTGGAACCTCTCCGCCAATAATAATGAAAAATCGCTGGAACACATCGTCTAATTCGAGGTTTCGCAGGAAATCACCCTGTAAACCCCACACCCGACACCGGCAAGGAAAAGACAGGAATATTGCGACTAGGCAATCCCCCAATTCTTCAGCAGACGTTCCGCGGCGTTTACTTGGATTGCTTTGATGAACTACTCGGTGCACATAATCAGCCTGGGATGCCCTAAAAATCTCGTGGACACGGAAGCGGCAGCAGGTTCACTCGCTGTGGCGGGGGTGGCGTTCGCCAACGACCCGAGCTTCGCGGACATCATATTTATCAATACCTGCGCTTTTATCCAACCCGCCAGAGACGAGGCTCGAGAAGAGATTCTAGGCGCTCTCGAGTGGAAACGAGGCGAAAAAAGGCGAAAGGTAATCGTGGGCGGTTGTCTAGTACAATGGGACACCGACCAAGCGTTCGCAAGGGAATTCCCCGACGTCGATTTATGGCTTCCCGTGGACAATGTTCCGCATTTGGCGCGGCATTTGGAAGCCCTGTTCGACTCCCGGGGCAAGGCTCCAGTCACTCCGCCACCTCCCCCAACCACGATTGTGGACAATTCGGCCCCGCGTCTGCGCTTGACACCGCCAAGCTACGCGTACCTTAAAATTTCCGAAGGATGCTCGAACCATTGTGCGTATTGCGCGATTCCCGCTATACGAGGGCGCCCTCGACACAGGTCAATCCCATCGCTTTTGGAGGAGGTCAAGCACGCGGTGTCAGCTGGAATTGGAGAAATTATCATTACCGCCCAGGATACCACCGCCTACTCCTGCCCGGAAAGCCAAGGCCGTCTTCCGGAGCTTGTGCACGCTATGAACGCGCTCGAGGGAGAATTCGCGATACGCCTTCTTTACGCCCACCCAGCTAGAATGTCAGATGACATCGTGGCACTTTTCTCGGAATCCGGCTCAAGGCTTCTCCCGTATATCGACCTTCCCATGCAACACATCTCGGACAAATTGCTGAAAGCGATGAACCGTGGCATAGATAGTATCGGAATCCACAGAGTAATCGACGACCTCCGATCCCATAATCCGAATATCGCTATCAGAACAACCTTTATAACCGGCTTTCCTGGAGAGACCGAACGCGACTTCCGCGAATTGATGGAATTCGTTCGGGAACAAGGATTTGCCCGTCTAGGTGTCTTCGACTACAGTGACGAGCCAAACACGCCCGCCCACGAAATGACGGCAAAAATATCCGCGGAAACAGCAAAAAAGCGAAAAGACTCCCTCATGGAAATGCAATCCGACATATCTCTCGAATACAACAAGCGTCTGAAAGGACGAACTATGGAAGTTGCCATCGATGGCTTCGACGAAGATGGTTTAGCACTCGGACGAACGGTATTCGACGCCCCGGACATAGACAACGTAGTGCTTATACACGGCACCGACAAGATTATTCCCGGAACAGTAGCACAAGTAAACATAATCAGCGCCACGCCTTACGCTCTCTCCGGAATCCCCGCTCCCGATTCCCCGACGCAACAAAGCTTTTCCCGAGGCAACAGCGATTGGCTTGAGTCTTGACCAACGTTTGCATCATCTTGGGAAAGCGGACTTTGTTATCCCGTGTAGCAGAGAAGGAAACGAACATCCGCCAGTCGCGCCACATCCCCTGGATGCAACGCCTTCTTTTTTATCTTCTCGCCATTCACGAATGTGCCGTTTTTCGCATCCATATCAATCAACAATCCCATTTTATCATAAATGATAATCTGGGCGTGTTTTCGGGAGAGCTTACGACTTGTAGTGATAGCAATTTCGCATTGGGAGGCATCGCGTCCAATAAACAGAGAGCGACCTTCGGGCGGCAAAGCATAGCTTTCGCCAGGAGAGCCGTCCAAGTTAAGCTCCAGCAACTTCAAGCATGCCATCGAGGAGTCGGGAACAAACTTGAAATCCTGGGAGAACCGTAGATCCTTGGAAACCTTGAAAAGCAGCTCCACTCCATACAACTTGAGCACACTCCCCGGTGCCAATGGTATATTTTCTGTTACCAGCAATCCATCTCTACTTATATTGGCAGCGGCATTCTTCGACAACGCCTGAACAAACAAACGCCTTCCAAAGTGGGATATCACAGCAATAAAAGGCTCCCCTTCAACGCAAATATCGCAGATATTACTCGAACCGATAAGACATGTTCTCTCCAAGGGAAACTTGTACTCCTCCCCTCCGATAGTCAGGGAATACTCGTTTTCAATAGGCGGGCCAAGTTCCGGTTCCTCCGGTGGATGCCTGAGATCCGACATGGTGGTAAAAACGAAAGGGGTGTCCCCTACCGTGACAATAGCTCTTTGCTCCGGCGGAACATTTGCCTGGCGCTTCTTGAAGCCATCAACCTTTGTTATATCTTTCTTCCCGGACTCGATAAGATACCATGTAGTTCCTATTCTACGGGCTACGAGTTGAACTGGATCAGCGTCAGAGCCCTCGATGGTAACTTCGCATTTCTCCGAGGACGCGCCAATTCGCATCTCGGCTATTTCCGGAGGGAGTTCCCGTTGGAGCCATTCGCCATTGTGATGATAGAAATAAATCAGAGTGGGAATAGTCTTACCGGCCTCCGCCAAGGAGTTCTCGTAAGTGAGATCCGTCTCTTCTATACCGACCATAGTATGAGAAACATAATCAGCCAATTGCATCTTCCTTTCTCCCAGGCCCCATCTACTGGCGCCTTCCAAATTACCTAGCCTGCGCCAATCCTGCTTGGAGCATACAGTCTAAATGGCGCTTTGGCAACCTTGTTTTAGCACTATTTATGCCAATTATCCGCTAAAAAAAGAATTGAGAAAATGAAAATAAAGCTCTTGCCAATAGTTCGGCAAGCCCTATCCTAGAAGTATCGGAACGGTTGGCGGGGGAATGGAGGTATCAGGCATCATGGATTCCACAACCATAGAAAACGGCGGAATATGTTCACCTTTAGGATTTCAAGCGTCCGGAGTGTCTGCGGGGATCAAATCGGGTGGAGAAAAGGACATCGCATTGATTAGGAGCGTGGTTCCGGCGGTAGCCGCCGGGGCTTTCACGGATATCGCTTGTCCAGCCGCTCCAGTTTTGCACGACCGCAAGCTTTTGACTGCCGGAGGACTTTTTCAAGCCATCTTTGTAAACAGCGGAAACGCGAACGCCTGCACCGGCGATGACGGACTCCGCGACACGGAGGAAACCGCCTCGCTAGTGGCAGACCGCCTAGCATCCAGCTCCAATGAAATTCTAGTGGCGTCCACTGGCCGAATAGGAGTTCCGCTCCCGATGGAGTTAATCCGTAACGGAATCGACTTGGCGGTAGACAACCTGTCCAGGGACGGCGGTGGCGATGCCGCATTGGCAATAATGACCACCGACACACACCCCAAAGAAGTAGCCATGTCACTTAACGTAGATGGCGCGGAGGTTCACATTGGCGGAATAGCCAAAGGGGCAGGAATGATCGAACCCCAAATGTCAGTTCCCCACGCCACCATGTTAGCATTCATAACCACTGACGCGTCGGTCGAACGCGGCTTCTTGGAAACCTGCTTGGCCAGTTGCCTGGAAAGCTCGTTCAACCGCATAACTGTGGACGGCGACACTAGCACCAATGACACTGTCATAGCACTAGCGAACGGTGTCGCGGAAAACCCCACCATATCGGCGGATTCTCCCTACGCCCAAGTATTCGAAAAAGCGCTCCGTTCCGTAATGGAAACCTTGGCCCGGGATATTGTCAAAGACGGGGAAGGCGCAACCAAATTCGTGACAGTCCGGGTTGAGGGAGCGGACACTCGCTACGATGCCGAGTTGTGCGCTAAAACGATCGCAAATTCCCTGTTGTGTAAAACGGCGTGGTTCGGAGAAGACCCCAACTGGGGACGCGTTATCGCCGCCGCCGGCCGCTCTGGCGCCTCTTTCGATTCCGCCAACGTCTCCCTCACATACGATCAAACCCCCGTGGTCAAGTGCGGTATGGATGCTGGAACGCCTGAAAAAGAACTAGCGAATCTAATGAGCAAAGACGCTTTTCAAATAACGCTGCACCTCGGTGTCGGCAATGAATCGTTCGAAGCATGGACCTGCGACATCTCCCACGAGTACGTTACTATCAACGCCGACTACCATACATGAGTCGCCCCCTCCCCCCCGGCAAGCGGGGCGCGACTTTTCAGGGCTCACTGAATAAGCCTCGTCACCAGAAATCATGGGTAAATTCTGGCTCCGGCAGGTCTCCCAGTTGATGATACAGGGCTGTTTCTATCACTTTGAATGACCTGAACCCGTAGGATTTTCTGACAGTCAGTTTCATTTTCAAGTTCAACCCTTCCACAATTC